>JBIKVK010000198.1:0-6398 GCA_044356835.1 Burkholderiaceae bacterium | reverse complement strand
CCGCCTCGACTTGCCTCGCCGCCTGGACCTTGTCGAGCACTGATGAAGCGGCCCGCAGGGCCGAAGCGGCGCGCCGCAGGGAAGTGGACACCTCGGAACCGGCGCTGGTCGCCGCCGCGGCAATCGACATCGGTCTGCCGGTGTCGGCCTGACGTGCAACTCCCGGGTACTCCCCGCTTTGCAGCCGACGGATGACCACCGATGCCGTGCCCAAGGCATTGCGCAATTCGTGGGTGAGCATCGCCAGGAACCGATCGTATTCCTGGTTTTGTCCTGAGATCAGCGCCAGCTCCCTTTTGGACTGATCCTCCGCCAATTCAAGCCTCTGACGCTCCAGAAGATCGAGACGGCCAAAACGCGCCAGCATCAAAGACAGCACGATGCCGGTCAGCAGGCCATGTCCCATCGTTAAGTAGATGGAGAGGGGCCCGCCTACTCTGACCCCGACCACGGGCAGCATGGTGACGAACAGGCCAATCAGCACCAGTCCATAGGCAAACAGGAGGGTGCGATGCTCGGCCGCCGATCGGCGGCCCGGCAGAAAAGCCACCAGGGACGTGACCGCACAGGTCAAAAGTACCGACCAGGCATTGATCATCAGCGGCCGGGCGGGTCCGAGCAGCAACCACAAAGGCCAGGTCAGCAGAGCGATCGCAATGCACAAGTCGAGCAGTCGCATGGCCCAGAGCGGCAGGCCGAACCGACCGAGAAATGACCGATGGAAGGTCGTGCCGCTCAGGGTGGCTGCCAGCACAAAGAAGGTCGTCCAAAGGTCGGCGGGAGCCCGAACAACGAGCATCGATGCGGCAATGCCGCTGATGCCGAGCCCCATGCCAAAGAGCATCAATAGATAGACCCCGAAGAGCGCAATGGCCCGGTCCTGCCGGATCCAGGCGGTAACGAGCGACCAGATGGCGAGCAGGGCCATGAGCCCAAAGTAGATGCCAAAAAGCAGGTTCTCGACCGCTACAACCCCGTACAGGTCGTCCTCTTCGATCAAGGCCACATGGACGGCCATCGTGCTGGAGGTGCGGACGCGAAGATAGATCGGTTCGGACGACAGGCGCCTCAGGCTCACGGAAAAGGCCGAATCCGAGCCGGTGTTTCCTCCGCGGACCTGCTGATCCCCCCGCACATGCTGGCCCCATTGACCGTCGGGATCGCGGGCAAAGACGTCTACGCGATCCAGGTAGGCGGGTCGGACGCGCAGACGCAAGGTCTCTGACGGAATGCCCTCGGCGAGATCGACCTTGATCCAGAGGGTCGATGCCGTGTAACCGTCACTGACAACGTCTCTAACCGAGACCCAATCGTTTCGAGCGCGCACCTCTTCGAGGGTCAACTCGCCCCGCGGGTCGTACAGTTTTGAAAGGCCCCGAACCCAGTCGCGGGCGACGGCGTCATGAACAGCGGAAAAAAATAGGCCGATCAATACCGCGAGGACGCAGAAGAGGCTGCGCACCCGCGTGCCGGCGGGTGTTGACGACGGGAACAAGCGGTCTCTGTCCTTCATGATGCTCAGTGTATCTGCTGTGACCCCGCATTCAGGACTCGGGCAAACCAGAGTGCGTTTGGGCTCGGTCTGATCGGAGAACTCATGAACTGCGAGGCGGAGCGGCCCGGAGCGGTCTCAGGCCGAACGTACGCGGCCGACCCGTGCCACGATGACGCCCAGCAGCAGTCCCCAGAAAGCGCTTCCGATCCCAAGGAGACTCACCCCGGATGCAGTACAGAGGAGCGTAACCAGTGCAGCATCCCGCTGCGCCGTTTGCTCAAAGGCCAGCGTGAGGCTCGCGAGCAGGGTGCCCAGAAGCGCGATACCGGCCATCGCCGCAACGAGGGGCGCTGGAAAGGCGGCCAGAGAGGTCACAAGGGTCAGCCCCAGAAGCCCTGTCAGCAGATAGAAAACTCCCGCCCAGACCGCAGCCCGGTAGCGGCGAGCGGGATCCGGATCAGCGTCAGGGGACATGCAGATCGCGGCAGTGATGGCGGCCAGATTGAATGCAAATCCGCCCAGGGGAGCGAGCACCAGGCCGGTCAGACCGGTGACCGCAATCGGCGGGGACGCCGGCGTGGTGTAGCCGTTCGCCCGCAGCACCGCCAACCCCGGCATGTTTTGTGAGGCCATCGTGACCAGAAAGAGCGGCACTCCGATGCCGATCAGATGGACCCAGGAGAACGTGGGCGAAGTCCAGACCGGCGAGGCCCAATCGAGCTCAATCGAGGACCACTGGATCTGTCCGGTCAGGCCACACCAGAATATGCCCGCGAGCAGGCTCCCAAGCACTGCGAAGTTGGGATGCCAGCGACGACCGAGCACCCATACCAGAAGCATCAGTACGATCAGGGGCCACGCCGGGTCCAGGCCCGTGAACAGTCCGGTTCCAAAACGCAGCAGTACCCCGGCCAGCATGGCGGCAGCCACAGACCGTGGAATCCACCTCAGGAGCGCCTCCACCCAACCCATCAATCCAGAGACCGTGATTAGCAGCGAAGAGAACATGAACACGCCGATCGACTCCGAAACGGAGACTCCCTCGAGCGCGGTGGCCAACAGGGCTGCGCCCGGAGTGGACCAGGCCGTCAGCACCGGGGCACGGAAATAGAGAGACAGCCCGATCGAGCTTGCGGCCATGCCCACACCCAGCGCCCAAAGCCAGGAAGCGATTTGGGCACTCGACGCCCCGGCACTCGCGGCCGCCTGTACCACGATGACGGCTGAACTCGAGTACCCCACCAGAACGGCCACAAAGCCCGCGCCGATGTGGGCAGGATTGATCCGGGCCATCAGTTCATCTGAATGCCGCTGGCGATCAGACGCGCCCATTTCGCCGCCTCGTCGCGCATCAACTGGCTGAACTGCGCCGGGGTGTCGCTGTAGGTGGGGTCTGCACCCCAGGTCTTCCAGCGCTCGCGGACCTCATCGCTGCGCATGATCTGGATGATGTCCCGGTGAAGCCGTTCGACGATCGGCGAGGGCGTGCCCGCCGGGGCGACAAAACCGTACCATGGAGTGACCTCATAGCCAGGCAGACCTCCTTCGGCGACACTTGGAAGCCCCGGCGCGCTGGTGGTGCGTTTGAGGCTGGTCACACCGATCGCCTTCACCTTGCCGCTCGCAGCCCGGGGCAGCGCAATCGGAGCGCCTGCGAACACGAACTGCACCCGACCTGCCGAAAGATCATTGATGGCTTCGTTGATGCCACGGTAGGGCACATGTACGGCGTCGACCTTCGCCATCTGATTGAAGAGCGCGGCCGCGAGATGGGTGAGGCTGCCATTACCCGAGGTGCCGAAATTGACTGCGCCCGGCTTGGATGCAATGTAGTCCGCAAGCTCTCGCGAGTTTCCGACTGGCAAGTCAGGCGCAGTCACCAGGACGAGCGGAAAGCCGCCGACCAGACTGATGGGCGAAAAATCGTTCAGATTGTCGTCCACCGAGCGACTGCTGTGGCCAGAGGCGATCAACATCGACGAAGCCGACAACAACAGGGTATAGCCATCGGGAGCCGACTTTGCGACGATGTTGGCACCAATGGTCAGCCCTGCACCTGGTTTGTTGTCGATGACAACGGCTTGACCCAATGAGGTCGCCAGCTTGGCCGCGACGAATCGGCCGATCAGGTCGGCCGGACCCCCTGGGCTATAGGGAATAACGAGCTTGACCGCCCGGTCCGGGTACTGTGCCCGGGCGGGCTCGGGCGAGCCGCCCGCGAGAGCGGCGACCACGACTGAAGCCAGCAACACGAAACGAGGTCCCGGCATCAAAGACTCCTTTACTGCGCAGACGAGAAGAGGCGGGAGACACCATAGAGCTCGGTGAGCTCCTTCACCCGATAACGCGGGGGCATGGCGTGATAAAAGCCTCGGGTGCAGCGGCTGATCCCCAGTTGCCGGCGCAGATCGGCGAGCACTTCGGCGGTCTTCAGGGTCGCAGCCACGCCATCGAGAATGGGCACGTCATCCACACGGGAGATCCCGGCCCGCGCCAGCATGACGCTCATGGGCGCCTCGCCCGGAATGATGACGTCGGCGCCTTGCGCGATCAACGCCCGTGCATTCTCGTGGAAGATTTCGAGAATCTCGGCCGGCGCCTGCCGGGTCGGCAGCACCGAGGAGGAGGGAAAGCCGACGTAGCGGATCCCCGCACAGCGGCCGGTCAACCCATGAAGAGCGATATTGCTCTCGATCATCGGGATCATTTCCTTGATGAAGAGCAGCACCCCGAAACGGGTGCCGAGGTGGCCGGCCATGTTCATGGCGCACTCGCCGTATCCCACCACCGGGATCGAGACCAGACTCTTGATCTCGCGCAAGCCCGGTTCCGGCAGGGTGGCGAGCGCAAAGGCGTCAAAGCCTTGCTCCTCGGCGAGGACCGCGGCGTACGCGAACTGGTGGGCATGGATCGACTGGAAATAGGCATAGCCGACATCGGTGCTAGGGCCGTCACCCTTGCGGTGGCCATGGGTCCCGGAATGCGTGCCATGGACAACCACCTCGGTGTCCTCGCGAACCACCTTTCGGATGTGTTCACGAAGCGACGCGTCGTACTCGGGCACCCGGGCGAGGGTGGTAAAGCTCTGATGCCAGATCCGGGTCTTCATGAAGCGTCTCGCAACTGGTAAGTGGGTTTTACGGGGCCCGAACGATCACTCGGCCTTGATACCGGCCGCGCGGATGACGCCTGCCCAGCGTGCGTGTTCGGCGCGGATATAGTCCGCCAGCCCCGAAGGGGTGCCGCTGGTCATCGGCTGCATACCCATCGAATCGAGTCGCCTGACAAAGTCGGGCGAGTGGACGGCCTCTCGAACCGCGCGGTGCAGACGCTCGGTGACCGCCTCCGGCATTCGAGCCGGACCCAAAACCGCATACCAGTTGCCCAGGGTCATCGCCGGCAAGCCCTGCTCGCGCATCGTGGGAACTTCGGGCAGGCTTGGATGCCGGGTCTCGCTGGTAATTCCGATGGCGCGAAGGCGTCCCTCCTTGACCGGGGCCACCAGCGCCGCAAAATCGATCGCCATGGCGTGCACCCGACCCGCCACCAGATCGGTGATGCCCGGCGCAGCGCCCTTGTAGGGGACAAAACGGACGTCGATACCAGCGACCGATTTGAAAAGCTCAAAAAAGAGCCGCGTCGATCCGCCTGTGCCCACGGTGACGAAGTCGAGCTCGCCCGGGCGCTTGCGCGCTTGCTCGATCAGCTCATTGATGGTGTTCACCTTGAGCTCAGGGCCCACCGCGAAGAGCACCGGACTGGAGGCGATCGTGCTGATGCCGGTGAAGTCCTCAAGCGGACTGTAGGGCACCTTGGCATAGGTCAGGGCATTCAGCACCAGGGAGGACAAGCCGCCTGACAGGAGGGTATAGCCATCAGGCGGGGCCTTTGCAACCAGGTCGGCCGCGATGATTGCGTTGGCACCGGGGCGGTTTTCGACCACGATCTGCGCCTTGAGCGCTTCGCCTAGGCTCGCCGCCAGCTGTCTCGCGAGGATGTCGTTCGCCCCACCGGGGGGGTAGCCCACCACCAGTCGGATGGCCCGATTCGGATAAGGATCGGCCCAGGCAGCGGGCGTGGGCAGTTGAAGCGCCAACATGAAGGCCAGGGCACATTTCAGTGTCCGCCCCACGGTCCATTTCCAGGTCGAACCCGCAGCGGAAGTCACCCCCCCGAATGCAGGCGCCCTGCCGACACGCTGCGTGCCCTCACCGGCCGGCACCGCCGACGATCGGTGGCCTACCACTGACGCGCGATCATTCACCAGGTCACCGGATTGTCTTTGCATCATTCGATCCTTTCGGTTCGATCGGGCCCGAGCAGAGCCGGGGGCATCAGCGGCCGCGATCCATGTCGCACCATCAGTCGCACCATCAGTCGCACCATCAGTCGCACCATCAGTCGCACCATCAGTCGCACCATCAGTCGCACCAAAGGCCGCCGTTGATGTCCAGGATCTCGCCCGTGATGAAACCGGCCTCATTTCCGGCGAGAAATGCGACAGCATCAGCCACCTCATCGGGCCGACCCAGGCGACCCACCGGAATCTGACTCTTCAAAGTCTCGGGAAAGACCGTCAACAGACGGGGGTTGGAACCGATCGGCCCCGGGGCCACCGCGTTGACCGTAATGCCGCGATGAGCGTTTTCCTTGGCCAAATAGAGCGTCAGGGCATGCACTCCGGCCTTGGAGGCGCCGTAAGCCAGGTTTCCGGCGCGCCTCTGCTCGGATTCGTCAAGCCAGGGCCTGGGGTTGCCGCCATTTTTTGCAAGCACTGAGCCGATATTGATGATACGGCCGAAGCCTCGGGTACGCATGCCCGGCAGCACCGCCTGACAGCAAACAAACACGCTGGTGAGATTGGCGCGCAGGACCCGATGCCACTCGGCCTCGGTCACGTCCT
>JBIKVK010000030.1:0-21287 GCA_044356835.1 Burkholderiaceae bacterium | reverse complement strand
AAGGTCATCGGCGCAGCGATTGCCTGTGGGCGACCTGCGATCGTCGACGTGATGGTCGATCCTAATGCGCTCTACAGCTTTCGGCGCGATTCGTTCAAGCACCGCGCCAGCCCCTCCGCATCGTGAACGTGCCCGATTCGTTCGACTTTATCGTCGTCGGAGCGGGCTCTGCGGGATGCGCGCTCGCGGCGCGCTTGTCCGAGGACCCGCGCGGCTGGCAGGTCCTGCTGATCGAGGCCGGCGGCCGCGATACCAACCCCTGGATCCACGTTCCGCTGGGGGTCGGCAAGCTGCTGACCGATCCCGGCTATGCCTGGCCGTTCGAGACCGAGGCGCAGCCTCAGATGGGCGGCAAGACCGTCTACTGGCCGCGGGGACGGATCCTGGGCGGTTCCAGCTCGCTCAACGGTATGGCCTATGTCTGGGGTGATCCCGCTGAATACGATGCGTGGGCTCGAGCCGGTATCGAAGGCTGGAGCTGGAAGGATTTGCTGCCCTGGTTTACCCGGCTCGAGCAGACTGACGGGGCAGCGACGGAGGGCCGCGGACGCACAGGGCCGGTGCGGATCACCGATCGGGCACGATACGATCCCGACCCCCTGTCGGACGCGTACATCGCCGCCTGGCAGCAAGCTGGCGTCGCGCCAACGCGCGACTACAACCTGGTCCGTTATGAGGGGGTCCGCTATCTGGAGCAGACGGCCTGGCGGGGCCGTCGATGGAATACCGCGACCGCCTACCTGGGCCCCGCCCGCTCGCGGGCCAACCTCACCGTGCTGACCGGCGCTCTGGTTCAACGTATCGAATTCGACGGGACGCGCGCCATCGGCGTTAAGGTACTTCAGGGTGAACGACGCTTCAGTATTCGTGCGCATCGAGAAGTGCTGGTGAGCGCCGGAGCGGTTCAATCCCCGCAACTCCTCGAGGTGTCCGGTATTGGAGACCGCGCCCGGCTCGATTCGATCGGCGTTCCCGTGCGCGCGCATCGACCGTCGGTGGGTGAGTCAATGAGCGATCACCTGCAGCTGCGCTGCACCTATCGGACCACCGCGCCCATTACGATCAACGACATCATGCGCAGCCGCTGGCACAAGCTGAGGGTCGGACTGCAATACGTCTTGACCCGCAAGGGTCTGATGGCGAACACATCCTCAACGGCCCATGCAATCACCCGTAGCGACACTGCGCTCGACCGGCCCGACGTGATGGTTCGCATCTACCACATCAGCGGCAAGGATCGCTACGCCCGCAATACCGGAGGCGGCGCAGCCGGTGGCATTGATCCGTTCTCAGGATTTTCAATCGGCGGATTCAAGCTCTATCCGCAATCGCGGGGCTCGATCCACGCCCGCACGCCGGACATGGCTGACGCGCCGGCGATACAACCCAATTATCTTCAGCACCCGGAAGATCGAGCAACCGCCTTGCGTCTGCTGCGACTCATCCGTCACGTCGCCGCGCAGCCGGCGATGAAAGACTGGATCATCGCCGAGGAACGACCGGGCGGGGCTTGCGTCAGCGACGAGGAGCTGCTCGACTATGCGCGGGAAACCGGACAAACCGCCTGGCATACGGTCGGGACCTGCCGGATGGGTGTCGATCCCGATTCCGTCGTCGATCCACAGCTACGTGTGCGGGGTGTCGAGGGACTCAGAGTCGCCGACATCTCGATCATGCCGACGATTGCTTCGTCCAATACGAATGCGCCGGCCATCATGATCGGTGAAAAGGCTGCCGCGATGGTGCTCGACACCCACCGCGCGTCATGATCGTACTGCTCGGCTGCGATTCGCATGGATGCGCTGTGCCGACCGAACTAAATGATTCGTCCAAGTCCCCAGGAGACCCTTGACATGCCCTCAAAAAAGGATCGCGCTGAAAAGGCCTATCCCTACACCGAAGCACAAATCGCCAAGCGCGACTGGAATCCGCTGTGGGATCAGGTCCGGAGTCTCGATCCCGATTTCATCGAGGCCTATCTGGCCTTTCGCAGCGTACCCCATCGAAAAGGTCCCCTGCCACCGCACATCAAGGAACTGATCCTCATTGCGATCAACGTCGCGACGACTCACTTGTATGCGCCAGGGGCCCGTCGACACATGCAAAATGCAATTCGTCTGGGCGCAAGCGCAGAAGAAATCCTCGAGACCATCCAACTGACCACGGTCCTCGGCATCCATGCGGTGAATCTCGCCGTGCCGATGCTTTGCGAGGAACTGGAACGCGCAGGGCGAGCGCTCCCTGGAAAAGCATCCAAAACAGCGGCTGATCCCAAGCGCGGGCAGACGTCGAAGACAGCGGGGCCCACAGCGAACCGTGCGGCGGTCAAACCGCCGACCGGTCGAATGCCCAGGCCGGCCAAAAATGCCCGCGTATCATGAGTAGCGCCGTGAATCCTGACGATGCGTCCGTTGCGAATCGGGCAAAGCTTCAACAGACATTGGAACAGGCCCGCACACGGATGACGGCAGCGTCCGTCTGTGCATTGACCGAACCAGAGGCCAAGACGCTCCTTGCAGCCTATCGACTTTCAGTGCCCCGTCTGATCGAGGGTAAAGAGGCCGATGATCTGGCAGCGCGTTCGGGCTCGCTGGGCGGCGGCCCCTGGGCCGCAAAAATCGTCACGGCAAGCGGCGTTCACAAGAGCGATATCGGCGGTGTCCGGCTGGGGCTACGCAGCCCGACCGAAGTGCGGGAGGCGATTGCGGCACTTCAGAACGCAGCGCGCGAAGCACGGGTCGACGCCTCGGGTTTCATGGTTGAAACAATGGCCGATCCCGGCGTCGAAGTCGTGATCGGCGGCACGATGGACGAGCGCTTTGGCCCGGTCATCATGGTTGGGCTCGGCGGCGTATTCGTCGAATTATTTGCGGATACGGCATTCAGGGTATGCCCGATCAGCGAGACCGATGCCCGTGAAATGCTCGCCGGATTGAAGGGATGGCCGCTCCTCAATGGCGCTCGAGGACGCGCTTGCGTCGATGTGGATGCGGTCGTCGATGCGCTGATCGCAATCGGCGGGCCGAAAGGGCTTCTGATGGAGGCCTGCGGTGCAATCGCTGAACTCGACATCAATCCACTCATTGTTTCAACCCATGGCGCCGTGGCCTGCGACGCACGGATCATCCTGAGCCGCAACACCGATTCGACCGCCGCAACGGCGGCTGGATCAGACACCGCGGCTCGTTCACAGCCAGCCACAGTGCATCGGAGCGATACGCTGTCATTGAACGCCCTTTTCGAACCACGAATCATTGCGGTCGCGGGTGCCTCGGCGACCGGATTCACACCCGCCAACGATTTCATCCGTCAGTGCAAGGCCATGGGTTGTGCAGCCCGTATGGTCCCGATCCATCCGACTGCGACGGAGATCGAAGGGCTGCCCGCCGTGCGCGCGATCAGTGATGTGGGCGACTCGATCGACTACCTGTACATCTCGATTGCAGCTGCACAAGTCCCGGCGCTGATCGAGCGCTGCGAGGGCCGGGTGCGCTTCGCCCAGGTGATCTCCAGCGGATTCGGCGAAGTTGAGCGCGGTCGCGAACTCGAACGGGCACTCGCCCAAGCGGCACGACGTGCCAACGTGAGGATCCTGGGCCCCAACTGCCTGGGCGTCTATTCTCCGCGAGGCGGACTCGCCTTCGTCGGAGACTGTCCTCGCGAACCCGGACCGATCGGAATCGTCTCGCAAAGCGGTGGCCTCGCTGTCGACATGCTGTTGCGCGGCAAGCAGCGCGGCCTGCGGTACTCGGGGCTTGCCACACTGGGCAACAGCGTCGATCTGGGCCCAGCCGACCTGGTCATCCACTATCTTGACGACATCAACACGCGTGCGATAGGCGTCTACATGGAGGACGTACGGGACGGCCGTCGCTTCATCGAAGCCCTGATGCATGCGAAAGGCCGAAAGCCTGTAGTGATCCTGCTGGGCGGGCAAACTGAGCAGGGACGTAAAGCTGCGGCATCGCACACCGGTTCCCTTGCCTCGCCGCTTGCGCTGTGGCGCGGGATCGCAGCGCAAACGGGTGCCGTGATCACTGACACGCTAGATCAATTTCTCGATGCCCTGCTGGCCTTCCAATGCCTGGTGCCGCATCCGGATCGGACGACGAGCCAGTGCGTATTGTTTGGCAACGGCGGCGGCACCAGCGTGCTGGCGGCCGACGCCTTCGCGCGCAGAGGCCTGAAGGTCGAGCCCATGCCAGAGCAAGCGATCGCTGCGCTCGAGGCGCTGAAGCTTCCGCCGGGCACCTCGGTCGTCAACCCGGTTGATGCGCCCGCTTACACGCTGCGCCAGGAAGAAGGCCGAGTCGCTGAGAAAATCCTGGCACAAATCGTAACGCTGGCGCGCCCCGACGCAGTGGTAACGCATTTGAACCTGCCCGTGTTTGTCAGCTCAGCCGATCAGCGCGCAGACTTTCTCGCCAACCTGATGGCCGCTAGCCTTCGCGTGCGACAGGCCCATCCAGGAATCAGTCACCAGCTGCTGGTGCTTCGCTCCGACGGGTCGGAGGCGTGTGAGGCACGCAAGCGCAGCTTCAGGGCTGCGGCCGTCCAAGCAGGTATTCCCGCATTTGATGAGCTCAGCAATGCAGCCGACGCGCTCGCCTCGATTGCTCATTTTGAGCAGTCTCTTCGTTGAACGAGGAGCGAGCGGCTCGGCTCAGGCCATCGTCGCCTTGGAAGCCTTGGCCGCTTGGGTTGCCTTGGCCCCCTTGGGCCTCGTTGTGCCGGACCCGGACTTGGCGCGGGGCTTGAGCGACGGGGTCAGATCCTTGAGGTCGGACTCGATCCGGCGCTGGACGTCACTGAGCAGTTTCACTGCGGTATCTCGCGAATCCTGAGCAAGCCGCTCTGCCGCGGCTTGAGCCTGATCCCCATTACCCGACATGACTGCGGTAAGCATCATCTTCCAGTTACGCGCCGACTGTTGACGGCGCTTGGGCGTGGACAAGCCCAGACGCGCATAGCGGAGAGTCTGGTGGGCCAGCAGAAAAACCAGGCGGGTCAGGAAGGGGTTACCACTTGCCTCACAAATGGTCCGATGGGCCGTGTAGGAAGCCTTCAGATAGGCATCCAGATCGCTGGTCTGCGCCAAGGCCTGGCACCGCTCGACTGCGGATTTGAAGCGCGCGAGCGCGATCGGGTCCTGCCGTTCGGCCGCGCGTCGGGCCGCCAAGCCGTTCAACGCGATGCGCGGATCGAAAATCGCCTCGACTTCGGCGATCGTCAGCTCTGTGACCTGGGCACCCCGGCGCGCGTTGATCTGGATGAGGCCATCACGCTCGAGAATCCGCAAGGCCTCCCGAACCGGGCCGCGGCTGACCTGAAAACTGGCCGCAACGTCCTGTTCCTGGATGCGCGCACCAGGCTCATAGCGACCGAGAATGATTTCGTTGCCGATCCGCTCGGCTATCTGCTCGGGCAGCGACAGCGTGTGAGCGCTGGGGTTGGGTGTCCAGCCCGCGGCGGGATCATCGGAGTGCGAAGAGGTGTTCATAGTGGGAAACCGAATCGGAGCGGCAGGATGGTAAATCATCCCGCGATCGAACCGGTCATCTTCGCGCTGAAATCCGGTCAATACGCTCATCCGTGGCTCCCGAAGTGGATCTAGGGTGTCATCCCAGTTGACGGAGTCATGAACATCGGCCGCTGTTGTGCCACCGCCAGTGAACCGGCTCGCAGCCCGGAACCGGCGATCGAAACCGTTTGAGGTGGTCATCAACCAGCGAACCGACGATTACGGTACGCAGGTCGGCGCCGGCAAAGCACAGACTGGTGGGCTTTCGCATCACCGCACCCTCAGGGTCTTCGAAGACGATGTGCGAACGGCCCTGGGGCGTGATCACCAGCAAGGCATTACGGCGAATCTCGGTCACCCAGAGGTTACCCTCACTGTCGAACACGATGCCATCGACATGCGCATCCGGGAAAACCGGCGCGGGACCGAAAGGACGGGCTTTCCCGAGGGGCTGCCCTTGATCGTCGAGGTCGATCCGACTGATCCGGCCCAGTGCCGTCTCGGCGACAAGCAGCGCGCGGCGGTCCGGCGCAATCCGGACTTCGTTGGTGAAGTGAAAACCAGCCGCGAAACAGACGGGCTCGGCCCACGTGCCCGGCCCCAATCGTCGGATCCGATACACCGCACCATCGGGTACCGGTTGAGCGAGCGCCCGGGATCGCGGTAGGACCCGGGTCGAGACGCTGAGCCACAGATCACCGTTGCGATCGGCCATTAGAAAATTGGCCGACCCGATCGGCCGGCCCTGATGTCGATCGATCACGACCTCGTGTCGGCCGTCGGCATCCATTCGGCAAACGCGCCCGCCTTCGATATCGGCAATCCAGAAAAGCCCGTCAGGATCACGTGCAAATCCATTGGGGGCTCCGCCCATCGACCCAATCGTTCGTACCGAGCCGTCAGCCTGAACATGGCTCAAGCTGCCCCGCTCATCCGACACCCAAAGGCTGCCATCGGGCTCAGGCAGCACACACTCGGGTCGTGAGAGCCCAAAGGCAAAGGCTTCGAGATCCGATCGATCAAGTGTAAAGGCGTCGATCACCGTCAGCGGGCTCCGGCAACATCGATGATGGCTCCGCTGACGTAGGAGGCACCAGACGAGGCCAGCCAGAGGATGGCGTCGGCCACTTCCTCGGCTGTCCCGGCGCGCTTCATCGGCAGATGGCGCGCGGCTCGCGCCACGCGGTCAGGCATGCCGGTCGCGGCATGCATTTCGGTATCGATGAGCCCAGGGCGCACGCCGTTGACGCGGATGCCTTCCTCGGCCAGCTCGATGGCGAGGCCCTGCGTGAAGGCATCAACACCGCCCTTGGCCGCCGCGTAGTCCATCCAGAGGTTCGGCGCGCCCAGCCGGGCCGAAGCGGACGAGACGTTGACGATGACGCCGCCCGTCCCACCGTGCGCAGTCGACATCCTGAGAATGGCTTCGCGCGAGGCGAGGATAACTCCGCCCAGATTGAGGCGAAGCACACGATCAAGGTCCGGTCCCTGAATCGCTTCAACCCGGTGTCGGCCTGAGGGAACACCGCCTGCATTGTTGACAAGCACCGAGACCTTGCCCAGCTCTCGGTCAGTCGTTTCAAACAGCTGAACGATGTCCGCTTCAATTGCCATGTCTGCGGCCACCGCGATCGCACGCCGCCCAAGCAGACGAATCTCTGAGACGAGCTCATGCGCGCGGGCCTCGGCGCTGACATAGTTGATACAGACATCGAAACCAGCGCGCGCGGCTGCGCGAACCGTCGCAGCACCAATTCCACGACTGCCACCCGTCACGATCATGATGCCCGCGGTCATGGCTTGCCCCCCTGGAGCAAATCCGCCTTGTGTTGATCGACAAAGCCGGTGCTCACCTCGCCTGCCCGAAACGCGGGATGAGCCAAGGTGCGTCGAAGGAAAGCGAGATTAGTCTCGACACCTTCGATCTGCACGGCATCGATCGCACCGATCAGTCGGTCGATCGCCTGGTCGCGGTGCTCGCCGTGGGCGATCAGCTTGGCAATCATCGGATCGTAAAAGTGCGTGATGCGATCGCCCGATCGCACACCGGCATCAACCCGAAGTCCAGGCGAATTTGCGGGCAGATCGAAGCGAGTCAGAACACCGGTCGACGGCAAGAATCCCTTCGCCGGCCGCTCGGCATAAAGCCTGCACTCGATGCTGTGTCCTCTTACCTTGACTTCGTCCTGCCGACTGACCTGAGGATTCTGGCCCGCAGCGAGCTGAAGTTGCATCCCGACCAGATCGATACCTGTCACCATTTCGCTGACCGGATGCTCGACCTGAATCCGCGTGTTCATCTCGAGAAAATAGAACGCGTGGGTGTCGGCATCGACCACAAACTCGATGGTGCCGGCACCACGGTAACGCTCCTGGCGACACAACGCGACCGCCGCCTCATACATGGCATCAAGGGTAGCCGAGGACAATCCAGGCGCAGGGCTTTCCTCGATGATCTTTTGGAAGCGGCGCTGAATCGAGCAGTCACGCTCATGCACGTGCAAAGCCCGTCCGTCACCGAAGCCAAACACCTGCACCTCGACATGCCGGGCACGCGCGATGAAGCGCTCGAGGTAAATGGTGCCATCGCCAAAGGCGCGCTGAGCCATACCTTGAGTGGCTTCGACAGCCGCCTGAAGGTCTTCGGGCCGATCGACCCTGCGCATGCCGATTCCCCCGCCCCCGGCAGCAGCCTTGACGAGCAAGGGATAGCCGACCTCGGCAGCGGCCTCGATCAGTCCGGCAAGTTCGCCCGGGCGGAAGCGGCTGCTGCCCGGCAAGACGGGAACCCCTGCTGCGCGGGCCAGCAGTCGCGCCCTTTCCTTGTCACCCATATCGGCGATGGAGGCCGGCGTCGGCCCCACCCAGGTCAAACCCGCTGACTCGACGGCTACCGCAAAGTTTTCATTCTCCGAAAGAAAACCATATCCAGGGTGAATCGCATCGGCACCCGTTGCCCTCGCCGCGGCAAGGACGGTATCCACACGGAGATAGCTTTCCGCCGCGGCCGACCCGCCGAGCGCAACCCGCTCATCAGCCAACTCGACATGCCAGGCCTGAGCATCAGCGTCCGAATGGATGGCGACCGTCTTCAATCCAAGCGCTCGACAGCTACGGATCACACGACAGGCAATCTCACCCCGATTGGCAATCAGAACTTTATTCATCGATCGGCTCAGCACTCGACCGTCGCAACCTGTTGGCCCTCGGAAACATCGTCGCCCTCGCCGACTTGCAGCGAAGCGACCCGCCCTGCACAGGGGGCCAGCACCGGGATCTCCATCTTCATCGACTCGATGATCAGAATGGGCTCTTCCTCGCCCACCTGAGTACCGACGGGGCAAAGCACCTTCCAAACTTTGCCGGTGATCTCGGACAACACTGACTGAACAGCCATGACTTTCGCTCCTAGGTAAAAACGCTCGGTTCAATCAACACTTCAAAAGGTCGTCGGCCAGCCACCCAGCAGGTGCTTGCCGATGCCCTTGGTTGGACGTCGTTCATGCACTTGCAGCAACCGGGCGAGCCACGCCCGCGACTCGCGCGGGTCGATGACCGCCTGGGCCGAGAAGATGCCTGCAAGATCATAGGCCGAACTGTCACGTCGCACCTCCTCGACCAACTGGGTGAACCGCTCAGGCTCATCCTCATAGCGCACGCCGTAGACGACATTGACGCCCACATTGGGATCCATGAAGCCGACGTCCGCCGTGTACCAGGCGAGCATCTCATCCGAATTCCGCGTGCCGCCCATGTTCAGGTAGGCCTGCCCGTAGCTTTTTCGCATGACGATCGAGAACTTGGGCACCGTGCACATTTGCAACGCCGACATGAAGTTGATCACCTTACCCGGCGCTTTCCGGCGCTCGCCCTCCACACCGATCAAAAAGCCGGGCGTGTCGGTCAAGATGACGATGGGGATGTTGAACGAGTCACAAAGCACCAGAAAGCTGGTGGCCTTGTCGCACGAGTCGGGGTCGAGGGCACCCGCCTTGAACAGCGGATTGCTCGCAAGAATGCCCACAACGCGACCGTCGATCCGGGCCAGAGCTGTAAATGCGGTTTTGGCAAAGCGCTCCTTTAATGGAAAGACGCTGCCCGGATCGCATATCGCAGCAACGACTTTGCGCACGTCATAGACCTTGCTGCGGCTCTCCGGAACAATGTCCAGAAGCTTCGCCACCGCGTCGTTGGCCCCGGCAGGCACCGGAGCGCGCGGTGGCAACTCGCCATGATGACTGGGCATGTAGGAGAGGAAACGCTTGACCAGGTCCAGCGCTTCCTCATCGGTATCGACGGCATAGTCGACCTTGCCGGTGACCTCGGACTGCATCTTCCAACCGGCCAACTCCATCGGATCAATATCCTGATTGATTGCAATCGAGGTGACCTTTGGACTCGAGATGGCCAGCTGTGCATCCTTGCGCATCACCACAAAGTCGGAGAGCTGCGTGAACCAACAAGCAGTGCCAAAGGCCGGACCCAGTACAGCCGAGGCGTAAGGGATATCCCGCATTCGAATGAATTGGGTCGGATCCTGACCAAGGGTACCGGTCCCGATTGCACCCATCGTATCTGGGATCCGGGCGCCCGAGGACTCGTTGAGCAGCACCAGGGGCATGCCGTTGGCCTGAGCGGTCCTGCGCATGTGGCCCATCTTGCGGACGTTGATCGGGCTGGACGATGCACTCTTCACGGTAATGTCGTGCGAAACGACCGCCGCCTCGCGACCCTCGATCCTGCCGTAACCACAGACCTTACCATCAGCCGGGGTGTTTTCCCGGTCTTCTACACGCTCGCTGCGCGAGAATCGCCCGATCTCGATGAACGAGCCCGGGTCCATCAGATAGTCTATCCGCTTGCGGGCATCGAGCCGACCCTGCGCATGCTGGCGCTCGACTCTTTTTGCTCCACCCATCGCAAGAACATGCTCGGTACGCCGCTCATGCTCGGCGATATATTTTTCAAAGCTCATGATGTCTCCGGGAAAACGCCAATCTGACTGAAAAGCAGATTGTCGACAAGATGTATTGCCTACATGATGCGTGCTGCAAGCGATGATTGACAAGGCCTTCAAGCCCCTTCTACACTGGATCGATAGCAGTAATCTGCCTCGGCCCATCGCGGGGCGTGCTTCGAGCAGTTTCGGTTGGGCAACGCCCGGATGAATCTGACGGAGGCCGACGTGGCGGGTGAGTGAGGCGTCACGCGACCCAATTCAAAACATGAGTTGCCGGTGACCGGCCGGCTCAAGGAGACAAATCGATGACCGCTTCATGCATTACTCGTCGCGGCGCGCTCGTGGCTGCCGTATTCGCGACCGTGGCCCTTGCCTTTGCCCCCTCCTACGCATCCGCTCAAGCCAAACCAGCCCGTCTGTCCTTTCATTGGGGTGTGGATCACGAAAGCGCGATCATGGCGACGAAGTTCGCCAACGAAGTCAACAAAGTCGCCGAAGGCAAGATCAAGATCGACGTCTTCCCCAACGGGCAGCTGTTCACGATCCGGCAAATTACCGGTGCGCTGTCTGCCGGATCCGTCGAACTGGGCGGCGTAGTCACGCATAACCAGTTTTCGGCAATCGATCGCGACTGGAACGTCGTACAAATTCCTGGCATCTGGAAAAGCATCGAGCACCAGCGCAGCTTCTTTGAAAAGACGCCCGAAGGAAAAGCGCTGCGTGATCGCATCCTGAGCAAGGCCAATCTCGTTCACCTGGCCTACGTGCCGGTCGGGCCGTATGTCACTTTCAGCAAGAACAACGACATGAGCACCGTTGAAAAGATGCGGGGCCTGAAGGCTCGTTCGCTCGCTGCAAGCGAACGGCCCGGCTTTGCTGCACGCAAAATGAGCGTGGTATCGCTGTCGACCGAGGAAGTCTACTCGGCGCTTCAAAGCGGCATGATCGACACGCTGTCGACCGTCCCGACGGCGGTCAAGGCCTATTCGTGGTGGGACCATCTGAAATTCGCACAGATGCCCTACTCGGTTTATGCCGACTCCGAATTGATGGCCAATGCCACCTGGTTCGAGAGCCTGCCTCCGGACGTTCGCAAGACCATGCTCGAAGTCGGTGCCCGCATCAGCAAGGAAGCGACCGACAGCACGATGACCGGCAATGCTGCAGCCCTGAAGGAAATGGTCGATAAGCACGGTGGCAAGATCACGACCCTCTCAGGTGCAGCGCTCGAGGCCTTCGAGAAGCTCGACCGTGACCAGACCCAGCCAGGCCTCGCGAAGATGATGTCCAAGGAAATCTTCGACGCGGCAATCCGTTTCACCTCAACGGGCAAATAGGACTCGGGCTGTTTGAACTGAACGCTTCTCGGTGCGCGTTTTCGGAGCGGGCCGTTCGCGGATTCGCCGCGGGCGGTTTTCTGCGCCTCCGGCATCGAAGTACGACACGAGCCAAGGTACGCTGCGCCTGAGCATGGCCTGGCTCATCCAAACCTGGAGGCTCCCTTGACCGGGTTGTATCACCACTACAGGCGTATCAACGATCTGCTTGAGCGCCTGCTACTGGCGCTCGCTTGCTTGGTTGCAGCAATCGTCGTGCTTCTGCCGTTTCTCAGCTTCGCAGTTCGGGCCATCACCGGTGAGGGCTATTCGTTCCTCGCAGAAACCGCTCCGCAACTGGTGCCCTGGATGGTATTCCCGGTTCTGGGGATCCTGCTGCGTCGCGATTCGCATATAGCGGTCGACATGCTGCCGCACTTTCTGAGCGGCCCGTCACTGCGCGGGCTGCGCATCGCAGTGATTGTGACTTGCCTTGCGGCCACGCTGATCATGGGCTATTTCGGTGTGACAACGACGATGTTCTACGCCAAGCTTGGGCAGCTTTCGACGACCGAGCTCGAGTTTCCGCTTTGGTATCTGTATGTGTCTTATCCGATCGGCTTCCTGCTCGCAGCGAATTTCTGCCTGGAGAGCCTGATTGGTGAAATAGCGGGTGCGCGAGTGATCGCCAAGGGAGAGCAGCTGTGACCGGATATATCCTGCTTTCCATCGTCGCGATGGCCTTGTCGATCCCGCTGTTTCTGGTTTTTGGCGCGGGCTCGGCTGCGATTGCGGTCGACGTGCTGGGCTTGCCCGCCCACACGCTGATGCAAGTCTCATTTGACGCGATGACCAAACAGGTCTTGGTTGCGATCCCGATTTTCATCTTTGCGGGCGCCGTCATGTTGCACGGAGGCTCGGCACGACGACTGGTTGATCTGGGCATGGCGATGGTCGGCCATCTGCCCGGAGGGATGGCTGTTGCTCTGCTCTTTGCCATCGGAATTTTTAGCGCGATCTCCGGATCAATCCTCGCATCGATCGTCGCGATCGGGTCGGTCATGATGCCGCCCATGGTTGCGAAGGGTTATCCCAAGCCCTTTGTCATCGTTCTGACGGCCGCTGCCGCGCTGATCGATGCGCTGATTCCTCCCAGCAATACCGCGATCATCTTCAGCGCGATCACCCACGTCCCGGTTTCAAAGACCTTTGCAGCGGGCGTTTTTCCAGGGTTTGTCCTGATGGGGCTGCTGCTGGTCTATTCCATGTGGTATTGCCGCAAGATGGAGCGTTCGCCCAAAGCCAAATGGTCCGAGCGCAGTCGTGCGATGCTCCTGGCTGGTCCGGCGCTGATCTTACCTGTCTTGATCCTGGGTGGGCTTTACCGCGGATTCATGACACCCGCCGAGTCCGCCTCGGTGGCAAGCATTTATGCAGTCATCCTGGGGCGATTCGTCTATCGCGAACTGTCCTGGCAGGGTCTGGTGCGATCGCTTCGTGCGACGGCGGAGACCACCACAGCCATCTTTGCAATCATTGCCATGGCTGTTTATTTCTCGATCATCCTCACCTATACAAAAACGCCTCAAGCCATCATTGCCTTCTTTGTCGAATACAACGTGGGGCCCCTGTCCTTCATGCTTTTGGCGGGTCTCACCTATCTGATCCTGGGGACCTTTCTTGAGGTCGTACCGGTCTTCTATCTGACGATACCGGTCTTTTATCCAGTCTGCCTCGCACTCAAGATCGATCCCCTGCATTTCTACGTGTTCACGGTGGGCCTGGTCGGTCTGGGCATGCTGACACCACCGGTCTGCGTCGGGGTCTACACTGCGGCCGCGGTAATTCGGGAGCCGCCCAACCACGCCTTCAGGGCGGTGCCGGGCTTCATGGTCGTAGGCCTGATCTATGCGGCAATCGTATTGGCGTTCCCGTGGCTTTCGGTCTGGTTACCCCGTTTCATGTAGTCGCAGGCTGGGTGTTCATCAGCATCTGGCTGGTGACACTGCTGCACCTGCTCGCAGGTCGACCGAACCCTGGCGTCATCGGTGCCGCGCTGTTGGTCGTGCTGATGGTCATGGCGTTGCCGCGTGCCAGCCGGCATATCCGCGTCCTGTTCGCTCTGCTCTTTGTCGCCACCCTTGCTGTCGTACTACGTGCCGGCAATTCCGACACGATCGTCAACAGTCTTGCATCGGCCGCGGTCATTGCGGCTTTTCTGCCGACCTTGATCGTTGTGCGCGTTGCGGTTGAATCGAGCCCGACGATTCCAAGGATTCGGGAGCGCATTTCGGCCATGGAGCCCGCGGAGCGGAAGGCCTGGGTGAGCGCCGGCGCGCATTTGTTGGGCTCGATCCTGACACTGGGCTATGTGTCGATCCAACGTCCCATGTTGCCGGCCAAGCTCGAGTCCGAAGAAGCCGTTGAATTGGCTGAATGCGGGGTCAGGGGACTGGGCATATCAGTCGTCTGGTCGCCGTTCTTTGTCGCGACGGCCGTCGCCAGCCAACTGGTTCCGGGCGTTCCTGCCTGGCAGTTGATCCTCACCGGGCTTGGGCTAGCTGTGTTCGGTGGGGTGATTGCCCATCTGATGTTCAATCGGGGCCTTACCTGGCAGGGATTGATGCATGCGCTCAAACGTCTATCACCGACTGTACCCCCGACACTAATTCTTGTTGGAAGCGTCGCCCTATGCAGCACGCTGACCGGCTGGAGCGGCGTGCAGTCAATCGTATTCGTTGTTCCAGCCCTCTGTTTCAGCTTCCTGCTTTGGCAATCGCCCCGGCAGATCGGCGAAGCGATAAGTCGCATCGTTGAGGGTGCGGGGCGGATGGGCGACGAACTGCTGATCATGACCGGCTCGATGGTGTTCGCTGGCTCGATTGCGGGGGCGACCTTACCCGAAGACGCACGCCAACTTTTGCTGAATCTGATCGACTGGCCAGTACTGCTGATCATTGCCGAAGTGACCGTGATCGCGCTGCTGGGCGCGATGGGCGTTCATCCGATGATTACGGCTGCAATGCTGATCCCCGCCACTGCCCTGATTGGCGCGCCTATTGCGGCACCGATTCTCGCCCAAATGGTAGTGCTTGCCTGGTCGATCAACAGCACCACGTCGGCCTGGACACTACCGTGTGTCGTCACGGCCAACGGTTTCGGAATCCCTTTACGACGCCTTGTCCTCGGACGAAACATCGCTTTCGTCGTGGCGTTCGGACTGGTCTCCTGCGCAGCGCTCGCGGTGCTTAACCACTTTCTTCTCTAATCATGCTTTTGTCTCGATGTTGACATCGCTACAATCTCAGCTTACGGAGGCGTACCGATGCGACTGCTCGAACATGATTCAAAGGCGGTCCTGCACCAAGCAGGTTTGCCAGTCCCGATCGGGGCTGTAGCGCAATCAGTCGATGAAGCCGTGGCGAGGGCAGCCACACTGGTCGGCGGCGGGCAGCGCATTGCCATCAAGGCACTTGTCGCTGCGGGACGACGCGGCAAAGCCGGTGCAGTCAGCGTCTGCACCGCGGACGAGATCCGCTCTCAGGCTGAGCGAATCTTGTCGCTGCAGTTGGATGGTGTTCGGGTTGAGCGCTTGTACCTCGAAGCCGCTGTCGATATTTCGACTGAGTACTATCTCGCTTTCGCGTTTGGCGAGCTTGCACCCCGGGTCGTCGCTTGCCTTCAGGGCGGCGTCGATATCGAGGCAGTAGCGCATCGCCAGCCGCGCGCGCTTGCAGGCCGTGACATTGATCCGATCGAGGGTTTGCAAAGCTGGCAGGCTGCAGCGCTCTGGGAGCAGGCCGGCGCCCCTTCAAGCCAGATCCCGGGTCTTTCAGCGCTAACGGTCAGACTGTATGCGGCTTTTCGGGATCATGACGCCCAAATGCTCGAAATCAATCCCTTGGCGGTGACGCCGAGTGGCGATCTTGCGATCGTCGGTACGATGATGGAGATCGACGACAACGCACTCTTTCGTCATGCGGCCTGGCAGGTCCAGGCCGAAGAAACTGCCGGGCCTGGCGGCCGGCCACTGACCCCGGGCGAGCGACGGGTTTCCGAGGCGAACCAGCGCTTCCCGGGAGGCGCAACCCGCTACATCGAACTCGACGGAGAAATCGGCCTGATGGTGTCAGGCGGCGGAGCTAGCCTCTATCAGCATGACCTGATCCTGCACTATGGCGGCCGTCCAGCCAATCACACCGACTTCAGCCCGACACCGACACCCGACAAGCAGATCGCTACGCTCGAGGCGATTCTCGACCGACCACAGGTGAGAGGCCTCTTGATGGGTTGCAATTTCCTGCAGCTCGCTCGGTGCGACATCATGATGCATGCGCTCGCCACAGTGCTGGAGCAACGCAAGATCGACACACGAAATTTTCCAATCGTCGTTCGCCTGTTTGGACCCTATGAGGCACAGGCACGCGAGCTGGCAGCGCGCTTTCCTGGAATCAACTATCTGCCCTACGGATCGAGTCTTGCGCAGGCCTGCGAAGCCATCGTCCAAGCGGTCAAAGAACGCGGGCTGTCGGGAACGACATCGATGGGGGGGTCGCAATGAGCATCCTGATCAATCGGAACACACGAGTATTGATCCAGGGTGCAACCGGGTCTCAGGCCCGTTTCGACATCAAATTTTGTCTTGAGTATGGGGCCCAGATCGTAGCGGGTGTCACGCCTGGCCGCGGCGGCGAGGTGGTTGAAGGCGTACCCATCTTCAACACCGTCGAGGCCGCTGTACGCGCAACGGGGGCGAATGCCAGCGCGATCTATGTTCCGGCCCGCGGCGTTGGCGGAGCGATCGACGAAGCACTCGAATCCGGCATTCAGGTGATGCTGTCGCTTGCTGAAAACGTGCCGCGCCACGACGCAGCGCGCTCTGTCGCGCGCGTTCGTCGCGCCGGCGCGTACCTGGTGGGTTTCAATACGAACGGCCTGATTTCGCCTGGGCAGTCGAAGATGGGGGGCATCGGCGGCGACCGCAGCGATGCGATCTACGCACCCGGACGAATTGGCGTGTGCTCCCGTTCGGGCGGTATGTCCGCTGAAATCAGTTACACGCTGAAACAGGCAGGCCTGGGGGTCTCGACCGCAGTCTCGATGGGCGGGGATCCGATCGTCGGCATGCGTCTGGTCGAAGTATTGCGGCTCTTCGAGCAAGATGTCGATACCGATGCGATGGTGATTTATGCCGAACCAGGCGGTCGCCATGAAGCCGAAGTGGCGGATGCCGTACGTTCCGGAGAATTGAAAAAGCCCGTTGTTGCGATCGTCGTGGGAGTTTTCCAGGAAGCGTACCCGAGGGGCGCCTCATTCGGTCATGTCGCTGCGATGATCCAGTCCGAAGCCGATAGCGCGAGCGCCAAGCGCCGCATGCTCGAGTCCTCCGGCGTCAAGGTCGCGACCCTGCTCGACGAAATTCCGGCGCTGATTGCACAGGCCCTGCAATAGCGCAAATCGACCATTTCTTCTGGCGCAGCGCAGTCCATCCGGCCCATTCGGCGGGCCTCTTTGCGCCCAGTCCTGCGCCACGATTGGATCAGTCCGAAATCCGGTAGATGCGGCGTGCGGTACCCATAAAAAGGGACTCGCGTTCAGCTGGTGAGGCACCCCAGGTGAGCTCGTCAAAAGCCCCCCAGAGACGTGCGTAGTCCGACATCAAACGATCCACCGGAAAGTTCGAAGCAAACATCGCTCGCTCGGCCCCGAAAAGTTCGATCGGCTCAAGTACGAACGGCTTGATACGGTCGACGGTCCACTTCAGGTCGGTCATTCCATATCCAGAAAGCTTGATCACTACATTGGGACGGCGCGAGAGTTCTACGAGGCCTTTGCGCCAGCCGGTCAAACCGTCGGGATCCCGCTCGGCGGGCATCCCGGCGTGATCGAGAATGAAGGTCACTGACTCGTGGCGATCGGCCAGCTTGGCAAGCGAGGTCATTTGATGCCAATAGACCTGCGCGTCAAAACTTAAAGCGTAGCGTGAGAGCAGACCGATTCGACCCCGCCAGCTCGGATCGGACAGAAAGTCCTGGGCTGCCCGGTTGAGCATGGGGTTGGGGTGCCGGTTCAAGACTTGCCGGATGCCACGCACGCGAGGCGAGGCTTGGACATGGGCATCCAGCATGGCCTCGACCCCAGGCGAGCTGAAATCGGCCCAGGCTACGATGGCCTTCGGCAGGGCCCGCGTGTTGGCCGTGTCACTTGCAATGCGCTCGAGCCAGCGGGTTTCAAGCACCGGATCGATCGGGTCGATATTGGCCTGCACATGTACCGACCCGACCAGCCGCCAGGCGCCCTGACCGCCTTGCGGACCGGCCGCCGGCCCGCGTTCGAGTGACTGGACATCATCGAGCAGGTGCTCGAGCAGATAGCTTTCGCGAAGCGGTGACCAGTCACCCCAGCCGCGGTCGTGATCCTCGTCCGCGAGCCAGGGGTAATGGTGTCGCTCGAGGTCCCAGAGATGATGGTGCGGATCAAGGAAGTCCATGCCCCGGGCCCCTTGCTACGTTCGACGCGTTGCGCTTACTTGCGCATCGTCCGGCCGCGTGGTCCAAGCTGCTCGGGCAACGTCCGCCAGGCATCTTCAATCCAGTGACACAGAACGCGGCGAGTATCGCGGGGATCGATGATATCAGGCACCCGGAACTTTTCCGCGGTTAGGAACGGGGACTCGAGGTGCTCGTACTTGCGCTCCAGCGCGGCCAGGCGCTCCGCGCGTTCGGCCTCGGGTAACGCAGCAAGCTCGGCACGGTAGGCCGCCTCGATACCACCTTGCATCGGGATTGAGCCCCAGCGTGCGGACGGCCAGGCGTAGTGCAGGTTGACCCCCTGGATGCGTGCGTAGGCATTTCCCGCCAGGCCATAAAGGCGCCGGATCACGATCGCACACCACGGCACCTTGGATTGCTCGATCGCAGAAATGACGCGAACCGATCCGCGTACATTGCCCATCTTTTCACCCTCGATACCGACCACGGTCCCCGGTTGATCGACAAGATTGACGATCGGCAGATGGAAGGTGTCGCACAGGTCGATAAAGGTCTCCATCTTTTCGGCGGCCGGCCGATTGAGACCGCCACCGTTGTGATAGGGATCGTTGATCATGACACCGACCGGATGGCCGTTGATGCGGGCGAGGCACGTGACCAGTGATCGGCCAAACATAGGCGCTATTTCGAACACCGAGCCCTTGTCGAAGACCAGGTCCAGAATCCGGCGCGAGCGGTAGACCTGGCGACGCTCTCTCGGAATGATCGAGAGCAGCGCCTCCTCGCGTCGGTCGACCGGATCGTCGCAGGCCACGCGCGGCGGCAGTTCATAGACCGAGTCGGGGACGTAGGACAGAAACTTGCGGGCTAGCTCGAACGCATGCTCTTCGCTCTCGGCCTCGTTGTCGATGACGCCGGACCGGGTGTGAATATGCGATCCGCCGAGGTCATTCTTGTCGAGTTCGTCACCCATCCCGGCGCGCTCGACAACCGGTGGGCCGCCGGCCATCACCTGGCTGGTGCCCTTGACCATGATCGAGAAGTGCGCACAGGCGGCTTTGACCGCCCCGAGGCCCGCGCACGGGCCCAAGGCAATCGCGACCACAGGGATGACACCCAATTGACCGGCCATCAGCCAAGTCGGATAGCCCGGGATCTTGGTCCCCCCCATCTGTTCGACCAAACGGACACTGCCGCCTGCGCTCTCGACTAGGCGAACCAGCGGCAGGCGGTGTTCCAGCGCATAGTTTTCAGCGTAGATCCATTTGTCGGACACAGTCGCATCCGAGGAGCCGCCCCGCACGGTGAAGTCGTCGATATCGAGCGAGACCTTGCGACCACCGATACGGGCGGTCCCGATGATGGCGTTCGCAGGGCGGACCTTCTTGAGATTCCAGTGTTCGTCGTACTCGGCCTTGCCCGTCAGCGAGCCAATTTCAAACCACGAACCGGGGTCGGCCAGCCGGTCAATACGCTCGCGCGCGGTCAGTCGGCCTTGGGCGTGCTGTCGTTCGATCGACGGTGCACCGCCGAGTTCCTCTGCAAAGCGCTTACGCAGCTCGATTTCTTCGACTTCTTTCTGCCAGCTCATCCGATCTCCTCCTCGTCTGATCCAGCCTGCATTCTGACCGATCGTGTCTTCGTGTCAACAATCAGCGGGAGGATGATGCAGGAGCTTGAGTGTTGCCTCGAAGAGCGGATGACCCGGCTCTGCCAAAGCATCGCAGGCGCTGAAGTGGTGCCGACTCGGGAGTTCGACATCTTCGGCCGCATTGCGTGGCCAATATTGACGGATCAGAGCAGTCTGGCGCTTGAATTCGCCACTTTCGTCGCCGCCGACAGCGGTGATCAAGGGTGCTGCGGTCGAGGAATGAAGAAACACCGGGCTCAGGGCAGCGGCGCGAGCCTCGTCCAGATTGAGATCCTTCGATAGGAACGGCGCTCGGGCAACCGGATGAAGATCGAAGAGGCCACTGATCGCGATGCCGCCCCTTACGAGATCAGCGGGTAACCGATCGCCCGTCCGCGGCCAATCGGTCGCGAGCATCATGGCCGTCAGGTGGCCACCGGCTGAGTGGCCAGCCACGACGATGCGTTTGCGGTCGAACCCGAGCATGCCTGCGTTACGCCATAGCCAGGCTAGGCACTGGCGCATCTCGGCAACGATGGTCTCAAGACGGGCTTCGGGTGCGAGCGAATAGTTGGGGACGGCAACGGCCACCCGGGCGGCGTTGAAGGACGGCGCGACCCAGGAAAAATCCGCTTTATCCATCATCCGCCAGTAGCCGCCATGGATGAAAACGAGGAGGGGCGCATCCGTCGTGCCGGCCGGAAAAAAATCGAGTGTGGCGGCCGGGGCTTCTCCGAAGCGCTTGTCGGACTGCATCCGGGGGCTCGCCTCCCGGGCGGCCCGGGCGCGTTCGCGCCAGAGTTCGAAGAGTCGGGGCACATCGCTGACCGTGGATCGGGGGTTGTATTCCCGGTCCAGGAATGCGAGGTCATAGGCGGTGCTTGAAACGGTAGCCAAGTGGGGTCTCCCGCAGAGCGGCAGGGTTCGGAGAGGGTTGGGACGCGTGTTATCATAAACAGCTTCGGGGCGGTAGCTCAGCTGGGAGAGCGTCGCGTTCGCAATGCGAAGGTCGGGAGTTCGATCCTCCTCCGCTCCACCAAATACAAAAGGCCATCTTCGGAGTGGCCTTTTGTATTTGGAGATCAGGGTTCGAAGTCCCGACCGGGAGGGTCCGAGCGGACACTCGAGGACGGCCTGAAGCCTGCATGCGGCAGGCCACGGGAGTTCGATCCTCCTCCGCTCCACCACTTCACAACGCCTGACCGTTCTCGGTTGGGCGTTGTCGTTTCTGCGAGCCCCGCACCACGCGGGCCTCCGGCCGATTCTGCGTGTGTCGCGCAATTTCCGCAGCGGCTGCGAAGGTTGAGAGTTCGACCCTGTTCCGCTCTCCTTCTCTCGAAGCCTATATAAACTCGTCCACTTCAACACA
>JBIKVK010000197.1:0-6416 GCA_044356835.1 Burkholderiaceae bacterium | reverse complement strand
GTCTATCCGAGACCTCTCCTTCTGCGACCTGTAATGCGACCGACACCGACCAGTTCTCGGGCACCATCGGCTTGCCTTTGCCTTCGACTGAGATTGCGATTGTTGATGACCACGGGAGCCCGCTCCCATCGGGCGAGCGCGGCGAGATCGCCATCCGGGGGCCGCAGGTGATGCAGGGTTACTGGCAGCGCCCCGACGAAACCGCCCTGGTCATGACGGACGATGGGTTCTTCCGAAGCGGCGATATTGGCATCATGGATGAGCGGGGCCATGTCAGGATCGTTGACCGCAAGAAGGACATGATTCTGGTGTCGGGGTTCAAGGTCTACCCCAACGAGGTCGAGCAGGTCGCGGCCCTGCATGCTGATGTACTCGAAGTTGCAGCGGTGGGTGTGCCCGATGAGCGCACTGGCGAGGCGGTCAAGCTCTTTGTGGTGCGAAAGAACCCGACCCTCACCGAAGAGGCAATCATGGCCTATTGCGCGGAACGCCTGACCGGTTACAAGCGGCCGCGCCAGATCGAGTTTCGGGACGAACTGCCCAAGACCAACGTCGGCAAAATCTTGAGGCGTGCTCTGAGAGCCGCTTGAGGCAAACCCGCGAGCGCCCGGCCTCAAGAAAGCTTCAGTGCCCCGGGCGGGCCAGCACTTCAGCAGGGTTGCTCTGCCCGGCCATGCTCGACGCGGATGAGTGATTCTGTTGGAAACTCGAGTTCGCGAGCCCGGGCGGTCAGCCGCGTCCACGTTTCGGTATCGAGTGCGCGATTGCGCGCCAGAATCCACAGATAGCCGCGGGTGGGGCCTGAGACCATCGCCCAACGGTAGTCGACCCGGTCGAGTTCAATCACGTGGTAGCCGCCGGCGAAGGGTCCGAAGAAGCTGACCGCGAGACTGCCAGTGCTCCGGTCCGCAATGAAGCGCGCGCTGCCTTCGATCGAGCGCCAGCGGCAGCGCGCGGTGTCAAAGCCCTTGTTCAGCACGCTCACCGATCCGTCCTGCCGGATGGTGTACACCGCACTGACGTCTGAAAGACCCCGTTCAAAGCGATGGTCCAGTCGGGCGATTTCGAACCATTCGCCCTGATACCGGCTGATGTCGAAGGGCTGCACCGCCGTGAGACCTGTTGGCAGTGCGGTGCAGCCGAATAGCGCGAGCAGGGTACCGAACAGAAGCGCGACAGAAGAGCATCGCCCGAGGGCGTTCCGAAAGAGGGGAAGGCTAGGGGTCATGATGATCCTGGCGGAAGGGTTAAGCAGAGTTCGAAGGCCCGGAGGTCTTCAAAGCGCGAGACGGAGGCCAAAACCGATCAGCATCAGGCCAGCGAGGCGCTCGAGCCAAACCGTCAGCTGCGGCATGCCCCGTATCCGTTCGGCGAGGTAGTGGGTGATCGCCACCAGGGTTGCGCAGTAAGCGAAGGTGATTACCGCGATCGTGACGGCCATGGCCGCAAAGCTGACCAGGCCCCGATGCGTTGCCGGGTTCACGAAGAGGGGGAAGAAGGCCATGTAAAACACGATTGCTTTGGGGTTCAGCAAGGTGATGGCAAGCCCCTGCCGAACATAATGGCTCGCGCGCATTTTGAGGACCGGCCCATCGCCGGGCTTCGCGGTGAGCATTTTGAAACCCAGCCAGCCAAGATAGAGCGCGCCCGCCCACTGGATGGTGGTGAACGCAGCAGGCGTGGCCGAAAGAATCGCGGCCACTCCCAGCACGGCCAGCCAGAGCAAGGCCTGGTCGCCCGCCATGAGGCCGAGGGCGCAGGCGATCCCAGCGCGGATGCCGCTCTGACCCGTCGATGTGATCAGGGCCAAATTGCCCGGACCCGGGATCGCCAGAAAAACGATGATCGCGACAACGAATGCCGGGTAGTCAGAAATGCCAAACATCGGAGGAAGATCCAGAGCGGGGCCGGGCGCGACGCTCGATTACCCCGCGCCTCTTGTGCGGGCTTCATGCTACCTCAGACCGGGAGGGGCGCGCACGGGTGCGTTTGCTCTGAAGCATGCCGATGTTGCGCTCGCCGGTGAGTGTGCTCGCGTAGTGTCGTTCGATCATGTCGACACTGGTTCGGGCGTTGCGAGCGAGCGTCGAAAGAGCCACCCCAGCACGGCCATGGCGTAGCCTCGATCATCCCGGCGCCGATGTCGGCCAGGCATACTCTCGTTGCCTTATTTCCCGATCGGTAAATACCGCTTCCATCTCAGCCCTGTTCGCATCATAATTTCCCGATCGGGAAAAAACTGGGCCACTATGACTACAATCTCCACCGTCCAAGCTCTGGGCGCTGCTCTCCGATCGGCCAGGAAGCGGCTGGGTCTGACCCAGCCCGAACTCGCACTGGCTGCCGGAGTGGGCGTCCGATTCATCGTTGATTTGGAAGCAGGCAAGCCCTCAGTGCGTCTGGAGCAGGTGCTGCGCGTCATCGACGCCTTGGGCGGAGCGCTCGTCATTACGGGGTTGGATCCCGAGGCCACGCAGGCTTAGGGAAGTCGCCATGACGCATGAAATCGGTGTCTGGTTGTTCAACCAACGGGTAGGTACCCTGTCGCTGGCGGACGGGCGAATCGGCTTTCAGTACGGACCTGACTGGCTGAATCAGCCGAATTCAGTTGCCCTCTCACAGTCTTTGCCGCTCGGGCTCGAAAGCTATGACGACCCCCAGTGTCGCGCCTTCTTCGCCGGCTTGTTACCCGAGGGACACCTGCGTCGTTTGATTGCCCAGCAGTGCCAGGTGTCCAGCCAAAACGACTTTGCTCTGCTGGAGGCCATCGGGGGTGAATGCGCGGGTGCTGTCAGCTTCCATCCGACGGGGCATTCCGTGGTGACGGCCGAGCGGCCCGGAGTCGAATGGCTTGACAAGGCGGAACTGGTCGCCGTGCTTGACGAGTTGCCCCGCCGCCCGATGCTGGCAGGGCGTGATGGTGTTCGACTGTCACTGGCCGGCGCTCAAGACAAACTGCCCGTGGTGTTCGATGGCGAGCGCGTCGGCTTGCCCAAAGGTGGACAACCCAGCACGCACATCCTCAAGCCCGCCATTACGTCGCTCGAGTCCAGCGTCATCAACGAGGGATTTTGTCTGGCTTTGGCCCAGGCCCTGGGGATGCATGCGGCACGGGCGCAAATAGTCTCCTTTGACGATCGCCATTTCTTGCTGGTCGCCCGTTATGACCGTCTGGAAAGCGATGATGGCCAGTGGGCGCGTATTCATCAGGAGGACTTCTGTCAGGCCCTTGGCGTTATTCCCGAGATGAAGTACCAAAACGAAGGAGGGCCGGATCTGAAGGCCTGCTTTGCTTTGCTGCGTAAGGCAACCCGACCCAGCGCGCCTCAGGTGCTGCGGCTCTTGGATGCCGTAGTGTTCAACGCCCTGATCGGTAACCATGACGCTCACGCCAAGAATTTTTCGCTGCTGTATCAGGGGCCCAGGCCTACGCTGGCGCCGCTGTATGACATCCTTTCCACCGCGGTGTACGACCACCTCACGCCCAAAATGGCAATGAAGTTGGGCGAAAAGTACAAGTTCACCGACGTGCAGGCCAGGCACTGGGATCAATTCGCCGAGGGTGTCGGGTTGTCCAAGGCCCAGACCCGAAGGCGCGTGATGCGCATGGCGCAGGTCCTTCCCGGTGTTGCCCGCCGACTCCAGGCCTCTCCGCCTTTTTCGAATCATTCCATCGTCAACAGGATTGTTTCCCTGGTTGAGCAGCGGGCCGGGCTGATTGTTCGGCGGATGCTTCAAGCTTGAATGATTAAGTTCTAAACTAATCGGCATGGATCCCCATGCCCCCCCTGTGAGCCCCGCGCGACGTCGAGCGACGCGCCCCGTCGTGACGGATTCGGAGGGGCCGCCCAGCGCCGATCACCTCGCGTTGCGGCTCTGGCTCCGCCTGCTCAATTGCTCCAACCGCGTCGAAGGCCATCTCGGTCAGCGCCTTCGTCAGGAGTTTGCGGCCAGCCTGCCCCGGTTTGATCTGCTGGCCCAACTGCACCGGTTTCCCGACGGCCTTCGGATGAATGAAGTGTCCCGGCGGTTGATGGTGACCGGCGGCAGCATCACAGGTCTTGCCGACCAGCTCGAAGCCGAGGGCCTTCTGCAACGGCAACCGGTCGAGCATGACCGACGTGCCACGTTGCTACGGCTCACGCCTTCCGGGCGAGAGCGATTCGAAGCCATGGCAGCCCAGCATGAGCATTGGGTGGCCTCGCTCTTCGAACACCTGTCCACCGACGAACAGCAATCGCTCTACCGCACCCTGGGGCGCTTGCGTGCAGGTCTGATTGAAAACCAGGCCGAACAACGGCCCCGTCGCGGGGCCTCACCTTCCGGAGGAGCCGACGCATGACCGAAAGCGCCCATATTGATTCCTTCGCGCGCGATCGCCTCCCTCCGGCAGAACTGTGGCCAATCCTGCTCGATTCGCCCGATACACGCTATCCGGAGCGCATGAACGCCGCAGTCGAACTGCTCGACGCGATGATCCCGAAGGGCTTCGGGGATTCGATTGCGTTGCGTGGAGCCGATCGAAATTGGACCTGGCGGGAGCTGCGCGACCTGGTCGATCGGATCGCCCACGTGCTCACGACACGCCTTCAGCTTGTGCCGGGCCATCGGGTGCTGTTACGGGGAGGTAATCACCCCATGATGGCCGCCTGCTGGCTTGCGACCCTCAAGGCGGGCTTGATTGCGGTCGCGACCATGCCTTTGCTGCGGGCCAGCGAACTGATTCCCATTGCAGACAAGGCGCAGGTCAACGCCGTTCTGTGTGACCTGAAACTGCGCGATGAAATCGAGCTCGCCACGGTCGATATTCCGGCGTTTTCAAACCGCCTCTTTTTCAATGATCCGGAGGCGGGACCCGACAGCCTCGAGGGATGGATCGGGAATTTCTCCCAACCATTTCCAGCCTGTCCCACCGCCGCAGATGACGTGGCGCTGATTGCATTTACTTCGGGCACCACCGGACAGCCCAAGGGCACCCTGCATTTTCATCGCGATGTCATTGCGATGTGCGATCTTTTCCCCCGCCATGTTTTGAAACCACGGCCGGAGGATATTTTCTGCGGCACTCCGCCCATTGCGTTCACGTTTGGTTTGGGCGGAGTGCTGTGTTTTCCGATGCGGGTGGGGGCATCGACGCTGCTGCTTGAATCCTTATCACCCGAAAAAATGCTCGCCGCGATCGAACGGCATCGCGCAAGTATCGTGTTTACCGCGCCTACGTTTTATCGGCAAATGGCCGGGCTCGCCTCCCGATTCGACCTGTCGTCCCTGCGCGCCTGCGTGTCGGCGGGCGAGGCCCTGCCCGATGCAACCCGCCAGCTCTGGAGGCAGTCCACCGGAATCGAAATGATCGACGGAATCGGTTCGACCGAGATGATTCATATCTTTATCTCGTCGGCGGGGCGTGAAGTGAGGCGAGGCGCGATCGGCAAGGTCGTGCCCGGCTACCAAGCCATGATCGTGGATGAACGGATGAACCCTCTGCCGCCCAATACCGTCGGTCGGCTCGCGGTCCGCGGCCCCACCGGCTGTCGTTATCTCTCGGACGAGCGACAAAAGAGCTATGTGCAAAACGGGTGGAACTTGCCTGGCGATACCTTTTCGATGGACGAAGACGGCTACTTCTTCTATCAGGCTCGCTCAGACGACATGATCATCTCGGCGGGCTACAACATCGCCGGGCCCGAGGTTGAGGCGGCGCTGATGACACACCCGGCCATCGCCGAGTGCGGTGTTGTGGGTGCGCCTGACCCAGAGCGCGGCCAGATCGTTCGCGCCTATGTCGTTGTGCACCCCGGCGCGATCGAACAATCGGGCGGAGCCGCAGCCTTGACCCAGGCCTTGCAGGAGCATGTGAAGCAGGCGATTGCCCCCTACAAGTACCCCCGGTCGATCATCTTTCGCGATCAACTGCCACGGACCGAGACCGGGAAGCTCCAGCGATTCCGGCTGAGGGCTGAGGCTCAGTCAGGTCAAGCCACCTGAAAAAACAAAACGCCCGCCCCTGTGACAGGGCGGGCGCGAATCACTTCAGGATCCGGGCTGGCGCAAGGCCAGCGTCAGATCAGAAGTTGTGGATCAGACCGGCCGAGAAACCGGTGAGGTCCACACCCGCAGCGCTGTTGCTGAAGTTGGGCGCACCGGCATAAAGACCGTAGGACGAAGTCGCGGTCTTGTTGTCGGTCTGGCCATACGACGTGTAGATCATCGTATTCTTCGACAGCGGGTGCGTGTAGGCCACGCCGATGACGTTGGCTTCGCGGGAACCTGCCGTCGAGTACTTCTTGCCCTCATACTGCGAGTAGGCAATCATCGCGGTGCCGACACCGACCTTCATCGACGCGCCGATGTTCATCTTCTCGAGTTCCATCTTGGCTGAGCCTTCGCGCGCGCTTGAGTCGCTCTGCGCCCAGCCA
>JBIKVK010000028.1:0-21490 GCA_044356835.1 Burkholderiaceae bacterium | reverse complement strand
CACGCTCGCTTTTCTTACCAGTCGGATGGGTTCCATCGGTTCGGTGGCTGCCAGCGGGAGCGCCCTCTATCGCGTCTCCAAAGCCGCCGAAAACATGGTGGCACGGCTCGCCCATCTGGAGGCCGCGCCCAAGGGCGTACGCGTGCTCGCGCTCCATCCTGGCTGGGTCCGCACCGATATGGGTGGGCAGGGTGCCGATATCGATATCAAGACAAGCATCGCCGGCATGACCTCGGTGCTTGCGGATGGCTTGCGCTATCCTTCGGGCGGGTTTTTTGATTACCGGGGTGAAACCATTGTCTGGTGAAGTTGACGGACCGGCAGTCGACATACGTGTCTGCAAGGCGCGGCCATGGCCTTGATCGAAAGCCGCGTCGACACGCGAAGCCCTGGCTTTGCGGCCAACGCCCAGTGGATGCGGGCGCTCGTGAGCGAGCTCCGACAGTCCCTGGGCCGTGTCTCCGAAGGCGGTGGCGAGGCTGCGCGCGCGCGCCATATTGCCCGGGGCAAGCTGCTGCCGCGCGACCGGATCGAGCTTTTGCTCGACCCGGGCACGCCCTTTCTCGAACTGTCGCCGCTCGCGGCGTGGGAGATGTATGACGGCGAGGCACCCTGTGCCGGCCTGATTACCGGTATTGGGCGCGTCAATGGCGTCGAATGCGTGATCGTCTGTAATGACGCCACCGTCAAGGGCGGCACTTACTATCCGGTGACGGTCAAGAAACATCTCAGGGCTCAGGAAGTTGCGTCTGACAACCATTTGCCTTGCCTCTACCTGGTCGACTCGGGGGGGGCCAACCTGCCCAACCAGGACGAGGTCTTCCCCGACCGGGATCATTTCGGACGCATCTTCTACAACCAGGCCAACCTGTCGGCTCGAGGCATCGCGCAAATCGCCGTGGTCATGGGTTCGTGCACAGCGGGCGGCGCCTATGTGCCGGCGATGAGTGACGAGGCCATCATCGTGCGCAATCAGGGCACGATCTTTCTGGGCGGCCCGCCGCTCGTCAAGGCGGCCACCGGTGAGGAAGTCAGTGCCGAGGACTTGGGCGGAGGCGACGTGCACACCCGGCTCTCCGGCGTGGCCGATCATCTTGCCGACGATGATCGCCATGCCCTTGCGCTCGCCCGCACGGCCGTGGCCCGACTCAACCGCAGCAAGCCCGCACCGATCGACGCGAGTGCGTCCATCGAGCCCCAATACGACCCCGCTGAACTCTACGGAATCGTCTCGGCCGATGCCCGAAAGCCCTTTGATGTGCGCGAGGTGATCGCGCGGCTGGTGGACGGCTCGGATTTCGACGAGTTCAAGGCGCGTTATGGCACGACGCTGGTCACCGGCTTTGCCCGTATCCACGGGATGCCGGTCGGTGTGCTCGCCAACAACGGTATTCTGTTTGCCGAGTCGGCCGCCAAGGGCGCGCATTTCATCGAGCTCTGCGTACAGCGCAACATTCCGCTCGTTTTTCTGCAGAACATCACCGGGTTCATGGTGGGCCGAAAATACGAAAACGAAGGCATCGCCCGGGCGGGTGCGAAGCTCGTCACCGCGGTCGCCTGCGCCCGGGTGCCCAAGTTCACCGTGATCATCGGGGGTTCGTTTGGCGCCGGCAACTATGGCATGTGCGGCCGGGCCTACTCGCCGCGCTTTCTCTGGATGTGGCCCAACGCGCGCATCAGCGTCATGGGCGGTGAGCAGGCGGCGTCGGTGCTTGCCACGGTTCGCCGCGATGGGATCGAGGCCCGTGGGGGTCGTTGGAGTGCCGAGGAGGAGGAGGCTTTCCGGGCTCCGATTCGAGCCCAGTACGAGCGGCAAGGCCACCCCTTCTATGCGAGCGCCCGACTCTGGGACGATGGTGTGGTCGATCCCCTGGACACCCGCCGCGTCCTTGCGCTCGGACTGTCGCTCGCCCTCAACGCGCCCGCCGAACCGACGCGGTTTGGCGTGTTCAGGATGTGAGGGCGTGATGTTCGAGCGCCTGCTGATTGCCAACCGCGGCGAAATCGCCTGCCGTATTGCTGCGACGGCCCGCCGGATGGGGATCGCGACCATCGCAGTCTTCTCCGATGCCGATCGCGATGCTGCACATGTTGCCGCCTGTGATGAGGCTTGGCGGATCGGTCCCGCAGAGGCCCGCGAGTCATATCTTCGAGGCGATCGATTGATCGAGCTGGCGCTCGATCGCCGGGCTCAGGCCATTCACCCGGGCTACGGCTTTCTCTCCGAAAATGAAGACTTCGCACAGGCGGTCGCCGATGCCGGATTGCAATTTGTCGGCCCGCCTGCCCAAGCGATCGCGGCGATGGGCAGCAAGTCGGCGGCCAAGCAGCTGATGCAGGCCGCGGGCGTACCGCTGGTCCCCGGCTATCACGGCGAACGGCAGGAGGCGGACTACCTCCGTGGTCAGGCCGATGCCATCGGCTACCCCGTGCTGATCAAGGCAAGTGCCGGAGGCGGTGGCAAGGGCATGCGTATCGTGCACTCGCCCGATCAGTTCGACGAGGCGCTGCGGTCCTGCCGGCGCGAGGCCAGGTCGGCGTTTGGCGATGACCGGGTGCTGATCGAACGCTACCTGCAAGGGCCCAGGCACATCGAGATTCAGGTATTTGCCGATCGTCACGGTCAGTGTCTTCATCTCTTTGAGCGCGATTGCTCCGTGCAAAGGCGCCACCAGAAAGTGGTCGAAGAGGCTCCCGCGCCCGGAATGACCGAAGCGCGACGCTCGGCCATGGGCGAGGCAGCGGTAGCCGCGGCGCGGGCGGTCGGCTATGAGGGCGCCGGCACGGTCGAGTTCATCGTCGAACCCGACGGACGCTTTTATTTCATGGAGATGAATACCCGTCTCCAGGTCGAGCATCCGGTGACCGAAATGATCACGGGCCAGGATTTGGTCGAGTGGCAGCTGCGTGTTGCTGCGGGTGAGCGGCTGCCCTGCTCGCAGCAGGCCTTGGCGATCTCTGGCCACGCCATCGAGGTACGGTTGTATGCCGAGCAGCCCGAGCGCGGCTTTTTGCCTTCAATTGGCCAGATCGACCACTTGCGACTGCCCGATGCGAGCCACTTTGCGCTCACCTCGGGCGACGGGGCTCGAGCTGCGGTGCGTCTGGACGGAGGCGTTCGCGCGGGCGACACCATCACCCCGCACTATGACCCGATGATCGCCAAGCTGATCTGCTGGGGCGAGCATCGGACCCAGGCCATCGCCCGGATGCGGCAGGCGCTCGCCCAGGTGGAATTGCTGGGCCCGGCCAGTAACGCTGCGTTTCTGCTGCGGCTGATGGGCTGTCCGTCCTTTGTCGATGGCCCGCTCGATACCGGGCTGATCGAACGGGAGCGCTCGGTGCTCTTGCCTGAGGCTGCCACTTCAGCCGACCGCAGGCTGCGCGCGATCGCAGCCTGCGCCCTGCTCGGCCGCCGGTCGGCTGCACATGATGCTCAAGAAACCCGGCCCTGGTCTGATCCGTGGTCCGATGGTTCGGGCTGGCGCCTGCATGGTGTTGCCCGACAGACTCTGCGTCTGGTCGAGGGCGCCACTGCGCCGCAACCTGGGTTCGAGCTTGCGGTCGAATACCTCGGCGACGGGCGCTTTCGGGTGGTTGATGAAACGGGCGGCCAGAGGGTCGAATTCTTATCGGCGGCGGGCCCGGCCGGCTCCCTCAGGGGTCGGATCGACGGCCGGGCCTTCACCCTCACCGCGGTCTGGCGTGACGACGCCCTGCACCTTTTTGAGGCGGGCGGGCACTATCGATATGCCCTTGAGGCCCCGGGTCGGACCCACGGTGCGCAGGCCGGCTCGGCGGGCTCGTTGGCCCTCACTGCGCCGATGCCCGGCAAGGTCATCGAGCTCAAGGTGGCCGAGGGCGATCGGGTCGGTTTGGGTCAGCTGTTGATGGTGCTTGAAGCCATGAAGATGGAGCACCCGATTCATGCGCCGCAGGCCGGCCAGGTGCATCGTTTGGCCGTCCTGGCCGGCGATCAGGTGGCTGAAGCGACGATGCTCCTCGTGATCGGGCCGGTGCAGACCGATTCGGCCGGCTCGACCGCGGCCGATGCACGCGCTCCTGCGGCGGCCGATGCACGCGCCCCTGCGGTGGCGGGCGCAGGGACCCCGGCCGGCCCATCTGGCCCGATATCGTCTGGGGGTTCGCAATGAAGCGTATCGATCCGCCGATTGAAGTGCCTTCGCCCTGCGTGGCGGTCTGCCGCATCGACCCGGCAAGCGGGCTCTGCGAGGGCTGTGCCCGCACGCTCGATGAGATCAGCGACTGGCTGATTCTCGAGCCCCAGGAACGCCTCGCCGTCTGGGATCGGGTCTGCGAGTACTTTGGCGTGCCCCTCGATCGGGCTCTGGCGGCAAAGGTCGGGGTAAACCGGTCGGCCGAGCTGCTGGAATGGCGATCGGCCGAGCGCGCTCAGCTCCCCGATTCGGGCGCAGCATGAACCCGCATCGGGTGCGCCCGAACCGTTGATCGAGATCGTTGTGAACCCAAGCATCCTGATTCGCGACAGTGTCCAGACCGATATTCCGGCAATCCAGTCCATCTATGCCCATCACGTTCGCTTCGGCAGCGCCTCGTTCGAGCTCGAACCGCCCGACGCTGACGAAATCGCCCGCCGGCGGGCCGATGTCCTGACCAATGGTTTCCCTTACTTGGTGGCTGAATACGCAGGCCAGGTGTCCGGCTATGCCTATGTGAATTTTTTTCGCACCCGTCCGGCCTATCGGTTCAGCGTTGAAAATTCGATCTATGTCGATGAGGCGGTACGCGGCCAGGGACTCGGCCGTCGACTGCTGCAAGCCCTGATCGAGCGCGCCGAGCAAGCAGGGGCCCGCCAGATGATTGCGGTGATTGGCGACAGCGCCAACACCGCATCGATCGGCCTGCATGCCGCCTGCGGTTTTCGCTTTTCGGGCGTGCTGCATGCAAGCGGCTGGAAATTTGGGCGGTGGATTGATACGGTGCTGATGCAGCGTCGCTTGGGCGAAGGCGATACGGCTGCTCCCCCGCCAGGACGTTGATGACTACGGCGCGGGTCAGCGCGGCTCTGGACCCGTGATCAGATCAGGTAGCTCGAATCGTTGTCGTGGCCCAGGATCACGTAGTTCACGCGCTTCAGGTCAGCCAGTCGCCGACCCCCCGCGTAAGAGATCGAGCTCTGCAGGTCTTCTTCCATCTCGCGCAAGGTGTCGGCCAGGCGGCCCTTGACCGGTTCGAGGATGCGCTTGCCCTCGACGAAACTGCGATGGCCCTTGTTGAATTCGGAGGCCGAGCCGTAGTACTCCTTGTAGAGCCGCCCATCGACCTCGACGGTTGCCCCCGGGGACTCCTCGTGGCCAGCGAACATCGAGCCGACCATGACCATGGTCGCACCAAAGCGCACGGACTTGGCGATATCGCCGTGCTCGCGGATACCGCCGTCGGCGATGATCGGTCGGGTGGCCACCCGCGCACACCACTTGAGGGCTGAAAGCTGCCAGCCCCCTGTGCCAAAACCCGTCTTCATGCGCGTAATGCAGACCTTGCCCGGACCGATCCCGACTTTGGTCGCGTCGGCCCCCCATGTCTCAAGGTCGATCACGCCTTCGGGTGTACCGACGTTGCCCGCGATGATGAAGCTGCCCGGCAGGTGTTCCCGGATGAAACCGATCATGTCGCGGACTGATTCGGCATGTCCATGGGCGATGTCGAGGGTCAGGTAATCCGCCCCCAGCCCCTCGGCCGCGAGCTCGCGCACCGCTGCCCGGTCGGCCTCCTTCACCCCCAGAGAGACGGATACATACAGCCCCTGGTCGCGCATGCGCCGCGCGAACGCAACCGTATCCACATCAAAGCGGTGATGGATGTAGAAGTGTCCGCCGCGGGCCAATTGCTCACAAATGGAGTCGGTGACGACCGTCTTCATGTTGGCCGGTACGACCGGTATCCGGAAGCGCCGACCTCCGAGCTCGACCGAGGGGTCGCACTCGCGGCGGCTCGAGACCACGCAGCGTCGCGGCAGCAGCAGAATGTTGTCGTAGTCGAAGATTTCCATGGTGTTGTGCTCTCAAGCGGGCGCGCGCCGTAGATGCGCTCAGCCTGCGTAGTTGTAAAAACCCCGACCGGTCTTGCGACCCAGCAGCCCCGCGTCGACCATTTCACGCAGCAGCGGGGCGGGGCGGTACTTGGGATCGTTGAAATTTGAGTAGAGCACTTCCATGACTGCGAGCTCCACGTCCAGTCCGATCAGGTCGCACAAGGCGAGCGGCCCGATCGGATGGTTGCAGCCGAGTTTCATGCCCGCGTCGATTTCCTCGGCGCTCGCCAGGCCCTCGCCCAGCGCGAAAATCGCTTCGTTGATCATCGGACACAAAATGCGGTTCACCACGAACCCGGCGCTGTTCTTGACCCCGATCGGCGTCTTGCCCAGGGCTCTTGCAAAGTCTGTCACCGCATCGACGGTCGCATCGTCGGTGCGCAGACCCCGGATCACCTCCACGAGGGCCATGACCGGCACCGGGTTGAAGAAGTGCATCCCTATAAACCGTTCCGGGGCCTTGAGGGAGGCACCCAGCCGTGTGATCGAGATCGACGACGTGTTGGTGGCAATCACTGTTCCCGGACGCGCGATCGTCTCCAGGCCGCTCAAGATACGCAGCTTCAGCGCCTCGTTCTCGGTGGCGGCTTCGATGATCAGATCGGCGCTGGCCAGGTCTTCGACCCGGGCCGTCGTGCATACCCGTCTGAGCGCCTGTGCCTTTGCCACCTCGTCAAGGCTCGCCTTTTTGACCAGGCGCGACAGCGAGGCATCGACCGCTTTCATGCCCTTTTCGAGCGCAGCTTCGTTGATGTCCTGCATCACGGCGTCGATGCCTGCGAGCGCGCAGGCGTGGGCGATGCCGCTTCCCATCGTGCCGGCCCCGATGATGCCGACGGTCTTGATCGTGCTCATGCTGTTCCCCGATTGGTTTGATCGAAGATTCTAGTGCAGTCGCAACACGAAGCCACCCGCTCAGCGGAGATCGACGCCCGGTTCCAGAAGCGGCAGCTGTTCGATCAATTCGGCGGTTCGCTCGTGCCAGTAGCGGGAACTGCCAAACCAGGGAAAAGCGACAGGAAAGGCGGGGTCATGCCATCGGCTTGCGATCCAGCCGGTGTAATGGATCAGCCGCAGGCTGCGCAGGGGCTCGATGAGGCCAAACTCGCGACGATCGAAGGGCCGAATGGCCTCATATCCCGTCAGTAAGCGCGCGAGCGACTGTTCGGCCTCAGCGCCTGAGCCGCTTGCGAGCATCCACAAGTCCTGGATCGCCGGACCATTGCGCGCGTCGTCGAAGTCCACGAAGTGCGGGCCCTGCGCCGTCCACAAGATGTTGCCCGGGTGGCAGTCACCGTGGAGCCTCAGGCGCGCGACATCAGCGAGCTCCGCAAAGGCCCGCCGGGTCGGCTTGAGGACGGCGTCGACGGCGTTTAGCCATGCGCGCTCGCAATCGGGCGGCAGCAGGCCGCTCGCCACCACAGCCTCGCGTGCGGCCGTGCCCAGAGATTCGGGGTCGATCGAAGGCCGATGCATGAAGCGGCGCCGAGCGCCCACCTGGTGGATGCGTGCAATGAAGCGCCCGATCCATTCGAGCACGTCCGGCTGTTCGAGCTCGGGGGCACGTCCGCCGCGCCGCGGGAACACCGCGAAGCGGAACCCGTCCCAGCGGGCGAGGCACCCGCCGGCCAGCACGCTCGCCGCAGACAGGTGCCGGACGCCCTGGGCTTGGACCGCCACCAGCGGCACGGGCGCCACGGCCGGCACCTCGGCCCCAACGAGTTCGGCGAGCAGTTCGTGTTCCTCGGCAATTTGGGCGTCGGTCCAGCGCTGCGGGCGATAAAACTTCGCGATGACAGAATCACCGTCTTCGAGATGCACTAGGTACACCCGGTTCTCGTAGCTGTTCAATGCGATCAGTCGTCCATCGCCGAGGAATCCCACGGACTCGAGCGCATCCAGCACTGTTTGGGGGGTCAGCCCGGCGTAGGGGGTATCGGTCGGCGTTGCCTCCGGGCTGGGCTCCTCCCGCGCGGCTTCGCTCATGCTCGCACCCGCCTCAGCGCAGTCGCGTCTCGGCTTTGTCGAGCCAGACCGAGAGTTGTTGGCGCAGGTCGCCCACGCTGAAGGAGCAGCTCTCCTCGCCAAAGGCCGCAGCCGACTCGAGCCGGGTCAGTATCTGCTCGAGGACCTCACCGAAGCGAGCGGGCAGGGCGGCGACCAAGCCAGGCTCGGAGCGCCAGCATGCGATCAGTTCGGCAAGCTCCACCCCGGCACCGAGGCTGCGCCTGAGCCGCTCGACTGCAATGGAGGGCCGGGTATCCACAAGGCGGTCGCTGGGGTCAGATCACGGAGGCGCTGCAGCCATCCATCGGGATGACGGCGCCGCTCACATAGCTTGCTGCGGGCGAGGCGAGAAAGAAGGCCACCTCGGCGACTTCCTCGGGCTCGCCCATCCGGCCCATGGGGATTGCGGCCACCGCCTCTGCGAGCAAATCGGCCTTATCCCGGCCACTGGCCCGCGCCTGCGCGGCAAGCCCCTGATCGACTCGGCCAGTGCGCGTGAGCCCTGGGTTGATGGCATTGATGCGGATGCCCAGCCGAGCATAGCCGCGCGCGTAGCCCACGGTGGCGAGCATGAGCGCGGCGTTGGCTGCGCCGCCGGCAATATGGGTTTCACGGGCCTGCCGCCCACCCTGTCCGACGATATTGACCACGCTGCCCGCGCGGCGGGTCGCCATCCGCTTCAACACGGGGTCGAGCACGTTGAGATAGCTGAAGTACTTGGCGTCCATCGAGTCGCGCAGGGCCTGCGCATCGAGCTCGGCGACCGTGAAGCGGCGTGCGGCGCCCGCCGAGTTGATCAGGCTCGTGATCGAGCCGAACCGGGTCTCGATCTCGTCGACCAGCGCGCTTGCAGCGCCGGCATCGCGCAGATCGGTGGCAAAGCTCGCCTGCATCGAAAGGCCCTGTGCCTTGAGCGCGTTCTGGGCCTCGGCCATACCGGCGGCGCTGCGCGATACGCCAATCACCCGGGCCCCGGATTGGGCAAACCGGACCGCGCACGCAAGTCCAATGCCGCGGCTTGCGCCGGTGATCAACACCAGGGGGGCTTCTTCGGCGGTCTTGGTCGAGGTCATGATGGCTTTCGCTGAAAACAGTTGGGCGGTTCGAGTGCGTTCGCGCCCCTGGCTTCATTCTAGCCCTGTCACATGCCGGGCGGAGAGGGGCCTGTCCATGGCCTGACCGCGGCGGGGGTCGGGACTGCAGGGTGGGCTATGATCGAAACGTTCCGGTCCAGTCCCGTAGCCCGCTGTCGACCAGGCAGCGCATCGACCTCGACCTCACTTTCCACCGACAGGTTGTCCAAGGCATGAGTTCATCTCCTCCCGTGCTTCAGATCGATATCGTGTCCGATGTCGTTTGCCCCTGGTGTTTCGTGGGCAAACGTCAGCTCGAGCAGGCCCTCGCCCGATACCGTGAGAGCCATCCAGGGGTCTCGATCACCACTCGCTGGCATCCCTTCCAGTTGAACCCCGACTTGCCGAGCGAGGGGGTGTCGCGCAGCGAATATCTGAAGGCGAAATTCGGTACCGACGACACCCGTGGGCTCTATGCCCGGGTCCAAGGCGCCGCCGGCGCGGTGGGTCTGACCCTCGAGATGGCCGCGATTGCACGACAGCCCAACACGCTGGCCGCGCATGCCTTACTCGAAGTGGCCGCGGGCGAGGGGTGTCAGGATGCGCTCGCCGAGGCCTTGTTCAAGGCTTATTTTCAGCAGGGGCGTGACCTGACCGATCCCGAGGTGCTGCGCGCGACCGCTCAGCTGGGAGGGCTCTCCGATGCATCCATTGATCGGGCCCTGACCGAGGCTGAATTGCACGAGCAGGTTTCGAGTGCCGATCGTCGCGCGCGCGAGGCGGGCATCAGCGGAGTGCCCTGTTTCATCATCGATCGGCGTCTGGCCGTGAGCGGGGCCCAGGGCGCCGAGGCAATTCTCGAGGCAATGGAACAGGTCGACCTCCAGACCTGATAGCCGACGCGGCCGTACGGCCCCATGACGGGGCCGAGGCAGGCCGGGCGCGGAGAATCACGCGAGGCCGATCGGGCGAAGCCCGACGTCGGGGTCAGCCCCGGCCCACGAAAGGCATCTTGGTGGCCATGACGGTCATGAAGAGGACATTGGCCTCGGGAGGCAGGCTCGCCATCTGAACGACCGCATCTCCGATCAGCCGGACGTCCATGGTCGGTTCGGCCCGCAGGCTGCCATCGGCCTGCATGACGCCTGAATTCATCCGCTCGGTCATGTCGGTGGCGGCATTGCCGATATCGATTTGCCCGCAGGCGATGTCGTAGCGTCGACCGTCCAGAGCACAGGCCTTGGTGAGACCGGTCACCGCATGCTTGGTGGCCGCGTAGGGCGACGAGTGCGGACGCGGGGTATGGGCCGAGATGGAACCGTTGTTGATGATTCGTCCGCCCCGCGGGGTCTGCGACTTCATGATCCGGAAGGCGTGCTGCGTGCACAGGAAAACGCCGGTCAGATTGGCATTGACGACCGTCATCCACTGGTCGTAGCTGAGATCCTCGAGCGGGATCGCAGGAGCCCCCGTGCCCGCGTTGTTGAACAGAAGATCGAGGCGACCGAAGCTCGATTCAATTTTCGCGAAAAGCGCTGCAACCGACTGGGGGTCGCCGACATCGGCTGTCACCGCGAGCGGCCGAGGGCCAGCAGATCCGACCGCGGCGATCGTTTCTTCCAGCGGGCCGGCGCGTCGGCCGGCAATGACCACCTGCCAACCTGCAGCGGCAAGCGCGCGGGTCGCGGCACGCCCGATCCCGGTGCCGGCGCCGGTGACCAGAGCGATACGGGGGGACGCAGTCATGGGCAATTCTCCTTCTGGGTTCTGGGTTCGCTTCAATGATGAGGCAATGAATGGGTTGGGTGTGCGGCCCCCGCTCTAGCGCCCGTGACAGTGCTTGAACTTGCGGCCGCTGCCGCAGTGGCAGGGGTCGTTTCGCCCGGGGCCTGCCGCGGCCTTTCGAAAGGTCGCGGGCTTGAGCGCCTGCTCGCGGGCGGGCGCGAGCCGCGTGTAGATCTCGAGCACGCCTTCGATCATCTGATCGATCAGGTCCTCGCGTTCTTCCTCTGCAATCGGCTCGACGTCGATCTCCGAGGGGTTGGACTCGGCGGCAAATCGCAGAATCAGATCGAGCGCCTCAACGCAGACCTCGTCGTCTTCGATCGGGTCCCAGCCCTCGGGACGCAGGTTGAGCCCGCGCAGATAACCGGCGGCCCACGGCTCTGCAATCGAACGTCCGGTTTCATCGCGGCCGATCACGGCTTCGAAGTCGTGCGCCTCGTGAAGGCGTTGACGGACCCCCCGGTAGTGCCGGGTCAGCAGCGTGATCAGCCGGCCATGGGCATCGCCTCCGATTCGATCGAGCGCTTCGGCAGACGATGCGCCGAGCGCTTCGTCGAGCACCGCTTGCTCGCTGACGGGCAACGGCGAGGTGGCCGCCGCGACGCAAAAGCCGTCGAACTCTTCGACCAGCATGGCCGATTCCGGGCTGGCCGCATCGAGCAGCGAGTCGAGGGCTTCGAAATCCTGCTGGGATAGGAACTGGAGCGCAGAGGTTGTGTTCATCGGTGAATGTTAGCCTGTTGTCCGTCCGCGACCGACAGATCCCAAGGAAATCGCCCATGACCGGCTCAGCCCCGTTCGCCCAGATCGCCGATCCGCGCCTCGAGGAGGCGGTCCATTTTGCGCTACTGCACGAAACGCGCTGGACCCGCGAGCCTGATCCCGCCGGAATCGCCTGGGGCATCCACGGTGCCGATCCTGCCCCCTGGAACCGTCTGCTGGGGCCGGTCTCGGCCCGGGGGCCGGCGAGCGGGGTGATCTTGCAGGGCGGGCGCGAGCTCGCGCGCTGGGGCGAGCCGGGTCGCTCAGACCTTTCCTTCAGTGTTGCCAAGACCTATCTGGCCTTGATCGCCGGGATTGCTTATCAACGCGGCCTGATTCGTGATCCCGACGAACCGGTCTGCCGCTCGGTTGCGCCTGGATTTGGCTTTGACAGCGAACACAATGCCCAGGTGACCTGGACCCACCTGCTGCAGCAGACCAGCGAATGGGAGGGGGTGTGTCTGGGCGTGCCCGAGCAGGTGGATCGATACCGGCGGCTCGCCTTCCAGCCGCCGGGCCCTGGCCCCTTGGGTCGCAAGGGCGATCCGCGCCCGCTCCAGAGGCCGGGGTCGTTCTGGGAGTACAACGACGTCCGCATCAACCAGCTGGCGCTTGCGCTGCTCCTGCGCTTTGGCGAGTCGCTGCCCGAGGTGTTCGATGAGGCCATCATGCGGCCGATCGGCGCGAGCCGCCATTGGAAGTGGTTGCCCTACGACCATGCTTGGGTCGAACTGGCGGGCCGCCGGCTCGCCTCGGTGCCGGGGGGGTCTCACTGGGGAGGCGGGGTGTCGATCAGCAGCGATGACCAGGCGCTGATCGGTCAACTGATGCTCGATGAGGGTCGCTGGGCTGGGCGCCAAATCATTCCCGGGGAATGGTTTGAGCGGATGCGTACGCCCTGCCCGATCGCGCCTTTTTACGGTTATCTGGTCTGGCTCAATGGCACCCGCCAGGTGTTTCCGAGCGCGCCTGCCTCGAGCGTCTTCGCTGTGGGAGCCGGTTCATCATTCACCTGGATCGATGCCGAGCTGGAATTGGTGGCGATCGTACGCTGGCTCGATAGCGACCAGGCCGACGCGCTCTTCGGCCGGGTCGCCGCCGCGCTCGGTGACAAGCGCGGCTAGTTGCTGCGGTCGGGTCAGCCCTGTTGCGCGGGCGTGGCCTCGGCCCCCGGGGCGCGCCCCGGGCCGTGCCCCGGCCTCATCCCATGGCCATGGCCGTGGTGGCCACCGGGACGCATATGTCCCTCGTGCCCGCCGTGCTTTCGGTCGTATTGAGCCAGTTTGGCCTCGACCTGCTTTTGCTGCTCCGGGGTGAGGATCTGAAAGATCTGGTTGCGCGTGCGCACCCGAGACTCGCTCATGTCGGCGAGCGCCCGGGCAAGTTTGTCGCTCGCCGCCTTGAGCTGCGCGGAGTCCAGCGTTGCGGCGGTGGAGAGCGCGCCCAGTTCACCGCGGGCGGCCCGGACCGCTTTGGCCTGCTGGCGCAGGCCCGGGGCTTGGGCGTGGACGATTTCGAATACCTTGTCGCGCTGCGCTTCGGTCAGGCCCAGCCCGTGGAGCCACGCCTGAAGGGATAGCGCGGCAAGACCCGAACCCGTGCCCATCGGCGAGGCCGCACCATGCCTGTGTCCGGCATGAGCACCGGCATGAGCACCGGCATGAGCACCGGCATGAGCACCGGCATGAGCACCGGCATGAGCTCCGCGATGAGTGCCGGCCGGGGCGGCTTGTCCGTGGCTGTGGCCTGCGCCGGCGGACGCCTCCGCGGCGGTTTGGGCGTGACCGCCCAGCGGCAGGCTGAGCGCGATCACGCTGGCAGCGAGAATCGGGATGAGGGGCTTCGTCATGGCAGTGCTCCTGGAGTGAAGGGAAGGTTGGTCGGCTGGTCTAGCGTTCGGCGATCAGGCCGCTGCGAGCCGGTCCGATGCGGTGCATGCTATCCCCCAGAATCAATGGGTCGCCCACCGGGGTTGTAAGCAAGCGTAAAGCTTGGTGAGCGCCCTGAGCAAACGCTGCCTGGCCGGTAAACTTTCAGCGACTCGAGCGCGCGGCGGATCGGTCGTCGCGGTCGGCGCGGATCAATGGGCTTTAAGGAGAATGAGATGAAGGCGGCGTGGTACGAACGAAAGGGACCAGCAGCGCAGGTCCTCCAATGGGGCGAGCAGCCCGAACCCCAGGCCCAGCCGGGCGAGGTTCGGGTGCGGGTGCACGTCTCGGCAGTCAATCCCTCGGATACCAAGAACCGCAGCGGGCTGCGGGGCCTGTCCATGCCCTTTCCGATCGTCATCCCCCATCAGGACGGTGCGGGTGTGATCGATCAGGTCGGCGAAGGGGTCGATCCCGCCCGAATGGGCGAGAGGGTGTGGGTCTACGAGGCCACCTGGAATCGTCCCGGGGGCACCGCCGCCCAGTACACGACCGTGCCGGCCCGAAAGGCGGTCCGATTACCCGATAGGGCCGGTTTCGAGGCGGGCGCCTGCATGGGAATTCCAGCCATGACCGCTCATCGGTGCGTGTTCGCCGACGGGCCGGTGAGCGGGGCCACGGTCCTGGTCCAGGGCGGCGCGGGCTCGGTGGGTTTCTATGCGGTTCAGATGGCCCGTCTGGGCGGTGCAGCCCGAGTGATCGCCACGGTCAGCCGGGCCGAGCAGGTTGAGCTCGCACTGAGGGCCGGGGCCGACACGGTGATCGACCGCACGGCCGGACGCGTGCCCGACCAGGTTGCGCAGGCGCTGGGCGGGCCCGCCCGCGTCGACCGCATCATCGAGGTCGCGTTCGGAGCCAACCTCGCCGATGACCTCGAGATGGCTGCACCCCGGGCCGTGATCGCCGCCTACGCTTCCGATGCCGTACCGCAGCCGCAACTGCCGTTCTGGCAAATGACGCAGAAGGACCTGACGATTCGGGCCGTGCTCGTCTACCAGATGTCGGAGGCGGCCCATGAGGACGCAGCACGATGGGTGACCGAAGCCCTGGCGGCGGGGCGCCTGCAGCATCCCATCGACAAGACTTTTCCGCTCAGGGAGATTGCGGCCGCGCATGAAGCCTGCGAGACCATGAAGAACCTCGGCAAGGTGCTGGTCAGCATCGATTGATTCCCCATCCCGGAGGCGCAGATGTTTCGCTCGTTTTTTCTGAACCGTCAGTGGTTCGGCTGGTCGATTGCCGGCACCGCCCTGATTCTGATCGCCACTTGGTACAAGGTGGAACTCGATGTCAAGATCAACGAGTGGTTTGGGGGCTTCTACAACGTCATCCAAAAGGCACTGGCGAGCCCGGGCAGCGTCAGCTCCGGCGAATACTTTGGTTATCTGCTCACCTTTGGCCAGATTGCGGGCCTTTTTGTGCTGATCGCCGTTGTGCTTGAGTGGTTCATCAAGCATTACGTGTTCCGCTGGCGCACTGCGATGAACGATTACTACATAACGCATTGGAGCCTGGTGCGCGGCATCGAGGGCGCTTCCCAGCGCGTTCAGGAAGACACCATGCGCTTTGCCCGGATCGTCGAAACGCTGGGGGTGAGCTTCATGCGCAGTCTTCTGACGCTGATAGCCTTTCTGCCCATTCTCTGGGACCTGTCGGCCCAAGTGAAGTCGCTGCCGCTCTTGGGCGAAGTGGAGCGATCTCTGGTCTATGTGGCGATCCTGTTCGCGCTCGCGGGCACGGTGCTGATGGCAGCGGTCGGCTTTCGACTGCCCGGGTTGGAATTCCACAACCAGCGGGTCGAGGCTGCGTACCGGAAGGAGTTGGTGATCGGAGAAGATGATGGGACGCGCGCCACGCCGGCTTCGGTAGCAGAGCTGTTTTCCGATGTCCGCCGCAACTACTTTCGCCTCTTCTTTCACTACCTCTATTTCGATGTCGCGAAATGGTCCTACCTGCAATTCAGTGTCCTGATCCCTTACATTGCACTCGGACCGACCATTGTTGCGGGCGGGCTCACGCTCGGTGCCATGCAGCAGATCATCCGGGCGTTTGGCAAGGTTCAGGAATCGTTCCAGTACCTTGTCACGAGCTGGTCAACCATCGTTGAATTGCTTTCGGTCTACAAGCGGCTGCGTGGCTTTGAGGCTCAGATTCGCCAGCGCGAGTCGGCTCTCGGGGCCTCGACGTGAGAGCCCAGTGACCGAAAATAAAAAGAAAATAATGCCTGGATTCAAGAGCGCTTTGGGTCTCTCGGCCTGCGAATGGACCGATCCGGGCAGGCGCCCCAGAGCTTGACGCCAGGCTGTCCCGCGACTCAGTCCCGTTCGCTGTGAGTGCGCTGGGGGAAGGCTTTGGCAAAGGCGAGGATCACTTCCCGCACGACCCGGCGCTGCGGGACCGGGAGATTCAGGAAGGCTTCGAACAATTCCCGCTCCTGGTAGCCGATACCGGCGTCCCAGCGCTCGCGTCTCTCCGTGATCCGGCCCGAGATCTCCTCACCGAAGCGCAGCAGGTGCGGCGGCACACCCAGCCACTCGGCCAGGACGATCAGTTTGTCCTGCGACGGCAGCGTCTCACCCATCAGCCAGCGGCGCACGCCGTGGAGCGTCATGGGCTTACCCCAATAGCGCTGGTTGAATTCGCGCTCAAGCACGGAGGGCTTGGGAGAATATCCGGCCTCGCGCATTGCCTCGTGAAGCCGCGCCGCGAACTGTTTCTTGGATTGGACCTGCTCCATAGGTCTGACCATAGTCGGTCCCGGTGCGTCTGTGTGTAACAGGCGCCGCCAATCACAAGGCAAGCTTGATCGAGAGTCAAACCAACCGGGTTTGTTGCCTCCTTGGTACGCCTGGCCCCCGGCTTTCCCGGTCCAAGAAGTCACTCCCTTGTCACTGAGGTAGGCGGCGATTTGGCGGCAATTCAGAGCTTCATCCTGAAGCCTCAGGATGCGGTCAATTAACGCTTGATGGGCAGGGTCAAGAGAGACCAAGGACAGCGCCTTGGTCTCGATCTTCACTTGAACACAAAGGTATGCAGACGGTTGGGCTTTGACCCCGAAGAGGGTCAAAAGGAAATTATTCCACGGTGACGCTTTTTGCGAGATTGCGCGGCTTGTCGACATCGGTGCCTCTCGCGAGCGCCGCATGATAGGCGAGCAGTTGCAGCGGCACGACATGCAGGATCGGCGAGAGCGCACCCGCATGATCGAGCAAATTGATGACCTCGATGCCATCGCCGCTGTCGATCCGTGTGTCCCGATCGGCGAAGACGAACAATTCGCCTCCGCGCGCACGCACTTCCTGGAGGTTGGATTTCAACTTTTCACTGAGTTGGTCATTGGGCGCAACCGCAACCACCGGCATCTGCTCGTCGACCAGGGCGAGAGGCCCGTGTTTGAGCTCGCCTGCCGCGTACGCCTCGGCGTGGATATAGGTGAGTTCCTTGAGTTTGAGCGCGCCTTCGAGTGCGATCGGGAAATGGACGCCCCGACCCAGGAAGAGGGCATGGTCGCGGGCTGCGAACCGCTCGGCCCAGAGCTTCACGGCCGGCTCGCATTCAAGCACCCGATTGAGTGCTGCCGGAAGATGGCGCAGCTGAGCAAGGAGCTCGCGTTCACGAGCAGCATCGAGACGTCCGCGCAGCTTCGCCATCACCATGACCAGCGTGAACAGCGCTACGAGCTGCGTGGTGAACGCCTTGGTCGATGCGACCCCAATCTCGGGGCCGGCTCTTGTCAGGAAGCACAACCTCGATGCGCGGATGAGCGCCGATTCCGGGACATTGCAGACGGTCAGGGTGTCGCTGAGCCCGAGGCTCGCCGAGTGCTGAAGGGCGGCCAGCGTGTCGGCGGTCTCGCCAGACTGGGAAATCGTCACGACCAGGGTGTCGGGCTGAGGCACCGATATGCGGTACCGGTATTCGCTCGCGATCTCGACACTGGCGGGCACTCCCGCAATGGCCTCGAGCCAGTAGCGTGCCACGCAGCCCGCATGGTAGCTGGTGCCGCAGGCGAGAATCAGAACTTGCTTTGCTCGCCTCAGGACCTCCGGCGCCGCTTCGCCGAAAAGCTCGGGCAGAGCTGAGGGGCCTGAGAGCACCCGTTCGAGGGTGTTGGCGATCGCGCCCGGTTGCTCGAAGATCTCTTTCTGCATGTAGTGGCGATAACGGCCCAGCTCGATCGAGTCGGCTGAGAGCTGACTCAGGATCACCGGCCGCCTGGCGGGTGCGCCGGTACGGTCGAAGATCTCGACGCCCGAGCGGCGGATTCTCACCACATCGCCTTCTTCCAGATAGGCGACATGCCGGGTGACTTGAAGCAGCGCCGAGGTGTCGGAGGCCAGAAAGTTCTCGTCCTGCCCCTTGCCCTCGTGGCCGATGCCGACCAGAAGCGGGGAGCCCCGGCGTGAGCCGACGACGGTGTCCGGTTCGGACGCGCATACGGCGGCGATCGCATAGGCACCTTCAAGCAGCGGCACGGTCTGCTGGACCGCCTCGAGAAGGCTCGCCCCTCGGCTCAGTGCCTGATGCAGCAGATGGGCGATGACCTCAGTGTCGGTTTGCGACTCGAACCGGTAACCCGCCGCGCGCAGATGCTGGCGGAGCCGGTCGTGGTTTTCGATGATGCCGTTGTGAACCACCGACACCTCGATCCCAGCCCCGATCGAGGCATGCGGATGGGCATTGGTCTCGTTGACCCCGCCATGGGTCGCCCAGCGGGTGTGCGCGATCCCGGTTTGGGCGCAGAGCGAGCTCGAGCGGGTGTGAGCCTCCAGATCGGCGACCCGACCGACGGCCCGAAGCCGGCTGATCGAGGGATTCAGGACCGCGATTCCGGCCGAGTCATAGCCCCGGTATTCGAGCTTCTTGAGCCCTTCGATCAGGATCGGGACCACATTTCGACCGGCGACCGCCGCGACGATTCCACACATCGGCTCAAGCTCCTGATGAGGTCTTTCGTTTGGGCCGGGACCAGCCAGGTACAGAGGCCTGACGGGCCCGCGAAACCGTGAGCTCGCCAGGGGGCGCATCGCGGGTGAGCGTGGTACCGGCGCCCAGCGTCGCACCGCGCCCCACCCGCACCGGAGCGACGAGCTGGGTGTCGCTACCGATGAATGCGTCGTCCTCGATCACGGTGGCGTGCTTGTTCACCCCATCATAGTTGCAGGTGATGGTGCCCGCCCCGATATTCACCCGTGCTCCGACCATCGCATCGCCCACATAGGCGAGGTGATTGGCTTTGGAGCCGGCCCCCATTTGGGTGTTCTTCATCTCGACGAAGTTGCCCACGTGGGTGGCGTCGGCGAGGACCGTGCCGGGACGAAGCCGTGCGTAAGGGCCGATGCGCGCCCCTTCGCCAATCGTCGCGCCATCGATGTGAGTGAAGGGCAGGACCTCGGTTCCGGCGCCCACGCGTGCGTTCCTGAGCACGCAGTTCGCGCCGATGGCAACGCCCGCTGCCAGGACCACCTCACCCTCGAAGACGCAGTTCACGTCGATGCTCACATCCTGACCGCAGACCAGTTGGCCCCTGACATCCAGGCGGGACGGGTCGGCGAGCGCGACGCCTTCCTCGAGTAGCTGCTGGGCGATTTCACGCTGATGGATGCGCTCCAGGGCGGCGAGCTGAGCTCGGCTGTTCACTCCCAGGGTTTCCCAGAGGTCGTCGGGCTGAGCATGGTTCACCGGGATGCCTTCGGACACCGCAGCAGCCACGATGTCGGTCAGGTAGTACTCGCCCTGGGCATTGTGGCGGGTGAGTCCGGCAAGCCAGCGTTTCAGGGGTACGGTCGGCGCGACCAGGATGCCCGTGTTGATCTCGCGCAGCGCCCTGGTTGCCGCGTCGGCATCGCGCTCCTCGACGATCCGTTCGATCTCACCGCGGCCATTGCGAACGATTCGGCCGTAGCCGCTGGGGTCCTCCAGCTCTACGGTCAGCAGGGCGAGCGCACCCGTGGCGGCGGCCTCGACCAGGCGGGAGAGGGTCGCCACCCGGGTGAGGGGCACGTCGCCGTACAGCACCAGCGTGGGGGCTGCATCATGGAGCGCCGACACGGCCTGCTGTACGGCGTGCCCGGTGCCCAGTTGCGGAGTTTGCTCGACCCAGATCAGGGAGTCATCACCGATCGTCTGCCGTACCGCGACACCGCCGTGGCCGTACACTACGATGATCCGTGCGTCAGCGGCCAGAGCGCGCGCATGCTCGATGACATGTGCGAGCATGGGCCGGCCGGCCAGGGTGTGTAAGACTTTGGGCCGTTCCGAACGCATGCGCCGGCCCATTCCGGCCGCGAGGATCACGATGTTCATAAAATGTTTAGAATCAAATAATTGCAAGTCGTTTCCAGCGATGGGAGAAGCTTAACATGCGACTCTGGAAGCGGTTGTCGGTGGTCGCCATGGTGCTGCTCGGCCTGTCGGCCTGCACGATGACCCGGTTCGGCTATGAACTGCTGCCTTGGCTTTCGATGTGGCGGATCGAGCGCTACATTGCGCTCAATGACGCTCAGCGCAGCGCGGTGTCTCGTCGGCTGGACGAACTGCACCAGTGGCACAGGGCAACGCAGCTGCCGCAGTATGCGGCAAAACTCGATGAGGCCAGCGCCCAGATGCGTGTAGGCCTCGATCCTGATCAGGTCGGTCGCTGGCGAGATGATGTTCTCGGCTTCTGGTCACCTCTGGCCGACCGGTTGGCCCCGGGGCTGGCCGAGCTGGCCCTGTCCCTCGAGCCTCAGCAGATCAACCGACTGGCGCGCCGTCTGGATCGCGAGGCCGATGAGCTGCGCGCGAAATATGCCTCAGCCGATCCGGTCGCTCGCACCGAGGCGCGTGCCCAACGTTGGACCGAGCGCATGGAAACCCTGCTTGGCAAATTGGAACCCGCGCAGCGGGCCGAGATCCGATCGCTCGCGGAACGCTTTCCTTCCGACGAGGCCACCTGGGTGGACGAACGCCTGGCTCGGGGTCGGGATTTTGTCGAGCTCGTCCGCAGGGTCGAGCGCGAGAAACCGCCCCTGGCGCTAGCCGAGCGATGGAGTCGGGACTATCTCCAGAGCCTCTTCGAGAGCCGCGATCCCGAGCGGCGGGCCCGGATTGCCGAGAACAACCGCAATGGCGATCGTCTGACCGCTCTGATGCTCAACACCGCAAGCCCGGCACAACGACAGCACATGGTGGGCGTGTTGCGCGGTTATCAGAACGATTTTGCTCGGCTGTCTCCGGGCGCCGTATCCAGGCGCTGATCTCCGCGCTGATCCGCGATCAGGCGGCCCGGTGCGTCGAGCCGTGGTGCTCGACCATGCCGTGCGGACGGTCGGCGTGCGGATTGGGCTGCAGGATCGATCCCACAATCATGCCCACCAGGCTGAAGATCAGCCCCACCAATTGGGGCTCGACGATCAAGGTTTCCTCATCGACCGAGAGCTCGAGCAGCAACCAGGTCGCCAGGCCAAAGAACACCGAGAGCACAGCGCCCAGATTGCTCGCGCGTCGCCAGAACAAACCGGCAGCGAGCGGCACGAACGCGCCGGCGAGCGTGATCCGATAGGCGTTTTCGACCATCGTGTGGATGCTGGCCTCGGTCAGTACCGCGTAGACCGTGACCATCAGGGTGAACACGAACACCGTGATCCGCGTGTTGAGGAGCAGTTGCCGATCACTCATATGGGGCACGAAGCCGCGCAACACGTTCTCCGCAAAGGTCACTGAAGGCGCGAGCAGGGTACCTGAGGCCGTGCTCATGATCACCGACAAGAGGGCACCGAAGAACACCACCTGGACCCAGAACGGCATGTGAGTGACCACCAGGGTCGGCAGGACCAGTTGGGAATCCGTTGCCATCAGCTTTTGAGTCATTTCCGGGT
>JBIKVK010000027.1:0-21502 GCA_044356835.1 Burkholderiaceae bacterium | reverse complement strand
TGACCGAGGTCGACCACGCCTCCGAGGAGGCCATCATCGAAACCTTGCTCGGCGCTTATCCCGGGCATTCTATCCTCGCCGAGGAGTCGGGTCACTCCGCCAACGCGCAGCATGCCGATCCGCGCCAGGCCGACTTTGTCTGGATCATCGACCCGCTGGACGGAACCACCAATTTCATCCACGGTTTCCCGCAATACGCAGTTTCGATTGCGCTCATGCAAAAAGGGGTGGTCACCCAGGCAGTGGTGTATGACCCCTCCCGCGATGAACTGTTCACCGCCACACGGGGGCGCGGAGCGTACCTCAACGATCGACGCATCCGCGTGTCGCGCCAGATTCGGATCGACGAGTCCTTGATCGGCACCGGCTTTCCGTTCAGGCGTCTCGAATCGCTCGATCACTACATCGCCATCATGCGGTCGGTGATGATGCGCGCGGCCGGGCTGCGTCGTCCGGGCGCGGCCGCGCTCGACCTCGCCTATGTCGCCGCAGGACGCCTCGACGGATTTTTCGAATTCGGTCTCGCCCCTTGGGATGCCGCCGCAGGCAGCCTGCTGATCACCGAAGCAGGCGGGCTCGTGGGCAATTTCAAGGCCGATGGAGACTACCTGTTCTCTGAACAGATCGTTGCCGGCACGCCCAAGGTGTTTGCCGGGCTGATCGCCATGCTGGCCGAAGCTCAGGTGCCGGAAACGGCCCCGCGAGAGACCATCCCCCCGCCCGAACAGCCGGCCGTTCGGCCCAGTGCGAGGCGGCGCATCCAAAGCCCCAGCGCATCCGAATAGGAACGCTCCACCCAGACCTCGAGCTCTTCGGCACCCTGAGCTCTCAGCAGCACGGTGAATGGTCCGAGGAGACAGCGCACACCGCCCCGCGTGCGCGAGCGCTCGCTCCAGGGATCAACCGCAGTGCCGGATGCGATGAAACGGGCAAGTTCTGAGGAAGGCCCCGTCAGCGCCCACACCGACCAGGCGTCCGTCACGATTTGAACGTCGACCGTCAGGCCGGCCAGACGCGTCCGCAGCCGCTCGGCCCAGCCGGTCTCAGCCGCAGTCAGACCCTCGGTCGAGGACGAGACCGCAGCACGGTCGCTCGAGGCCCCCACAGGCACGACCAGCATCCATTCGGTCGGGCCGAGTCGAAGCCTCTGCCCCTGCTCAGGCGCGGTCGCAAGGAGCGCATCCAGGCGCGAATCGACTTCGCCAGATGGGACCTCGGACGATGCCATCACGCTCAGAAGGGCGCCCGCCGGGCGCTCTCCGATCTGCACGATCTGCACGATCTGCTCAGCCACGCAAGCGCACTCCCTCCGGATCGAAAAACACCGGCTCGACGACCCGCGCCGGGCGGAGGTCCAGCCCGGCATGGCCCCGTTCGGGCCCGCCTGCGCGGGCCGCGGTCACTTGCACAGTCTCGCCGATACGCGACCGTCCGGCTTCGAGCAAGGCCAGGGCGATCGGCCGGCCCAGCGTCGGACTGTCCACGCTTGCGGTCACGAAACCGAGCGAGGGCACCTGAGGGCCCAGCGCCGAGCCCCCAAGACGAACCTGGGCATCCACAATCTGGGCCCCCTCCTCAAGCGGTGCCCCGAACTCGACTTCAAGGCCGACCAGCTCAGGCCTGGGCGCACGTTGAGCCCGGTCACGCAGAATCGAGCGACGACCCACGAAATCTCCCTTGTCCAGATGTACGGCCCAACCGAGCCCGAGATCATCCGGATTGGCGATTCCGTCGGCCTCATGTCCGATCGAAATGAATCCCTTCTCGACCCGCAGCACGTGGTTGGCTTCGGACCCGATGGCCTCAAGGCCAAAGTCGCGTCCAGCTTCCACCATGTTCTGCCAGAGGGCGAGCGCGTCACGCGGCCGGACGTTGAGCTCGTAGGACAGCTCGCCGGTGAAACTCACCCGGAAGGCCCGAACAGGGACCCCGGCGACCTGACCGAGCCGCAGCGACATGAACGGGAAATCGCTCCCATCCAGCGGTAGATCGGTCCCGAGCCGCGTCAGCACGTCTCGCGCGCGCGGGCCGCACACCACCAGGGCCGCCCACTGTGCCGACACGTTCGCGACCACGACCGGGCCGAGATCGCGAAACAGCCACTGCCGAGCATAGTCGAGCCAGGCCTGAACCGAATCGGTATTGCCTGCGGTCGCGCTGAGCCAGAAGCGGTCGGGCGCGAGCCGGAACAGCACGCCATCATCGAGCAGACGCCCGTCTTCGCGCATCACGAGCGCGTAGCGACCTCGCCCGGGAGCGAGCGCCGCAATTCGGGAGGGTAACAGCCGCTCAAGAAACGCGGCCGCATGGGGACCGCTGATTTCGAACTTGCCGAGCGGGGAGCTGTCGTAGAGGCCCACGGCCTGGCGGACTGCGCGACACTCGCGCGCGATGGCCTGCCCCATGGTCTCGCCTGCGCGCGGGTAATAGCCAGGCCGCCGCCAATGCGCTCCGGACTCGTAGAGCACGGCACCGGCAGTACGATGCCAGGACGTCAGCGGCGTTTCGCGATAGGGCCGGATCAGGGGGCCCGGATCCTGGGCGGCGAGGGTTCCGAACGCAAGCGGCACCCAGGGTGGACGGGTCCTCGTGGCAGGCAGATTCGAATCGGGCAAGCCACGCAACCGGGCCATCATCGCCAGGCCGATCGGACCCACGCCGCGTCCCTGGTCAGGCCCCATCCCCAAGGTGGTGTAGCGCTTGAGGAGTTCGGGCGATTCATAGCCCTCACGGTGAGCGAGGGCCAGGTCGGCTGCAGTGACGTCATCGGCCAGATCAATGAAAACGCGCCGCGCCGCCGACGGGATCGATACGATGCGATCCAGCGACTCGACCCAGGGCGGTTCGTACGCCGGCCGTATCGGTCCTGTGCCTGGCGCCTCGGACGCCGACGTGCGCGGTCGCTCGCTGCTCATCGCTTCCAGCAGAGCGCAGGCGACCTGCCAGCCACTGAGAAGACACGCGCTGGCGCCGGACTCACCCGCGGCCATGCCCGCCGGCCTGATCCAATCGTGCGACCCGTCTGAAGCATGGGTTCCCGGCGCATGGGCCAGCAACTGAAGGGCAGGCGCCCAGCCACCATGCACGGCCAGCAGGTCGCACGAAACCCGGGTGCGTCGGCCCACCGGCGAGCCCCGACGGGGCTCGAGGTCGACGGCGCTGACGCGTCGGCCTCCCATCGCACGGGCGACCCGCATCCCCGGGAACGTTGGCGCGGACCCGGCAATCTCTCCCTGGGGCACTGCACCGACCGAATTCGTTGTGCTGTCAACAATCCCGACCAGCTCAAGGCCGGCCGACCGGATTGCCCCGGCGAGCGGCATCAGGCCATTGCGGGGTCCGGCAAGGAGCACACGCCGACCACAGGCCACGGCATGCCGGCTCAGATAGTGGGCCACTGCCCCGGCGAGCATGATGCCCGGTCGATCGTTGTCTTCGAACAGCAAGGGCAACTCGAAGGCGCCGGTGCCCAGTACGATACGGTCGACGCGCAACCACCAGACACACTCGGCGGTCAGAGCAGAACGCTCCAGCACCAGGACCTCGCCGTGTTCGTAAAGACCCAATGCGGTGGATCGCCGAAGCCGGACCACGTTGGGGCTTGCATCAATCTCGGCGGTCGCGCGTTCCAACCACTGAAGGGCAGGCTCACCGTCGATCGCGCCGGTCCGGGCAAGCCCCTCCAGGGGCCCCAAGACCTCCGGCTCTGATTGATCGCGTAAACGCCCCCCGGGCTGGTCACCGTCATCGACCCAGACCAGCGACCGGCCGCGACGCACGGCCGCCAGGGCCGCAGCAGTCCCAGAAATGCCACCGCCCACCACCAGCACAGCGGCACGGTGGTAACGTCGCTCGGTCGCAATGGCCGAAATCCGATCCGGCATCCGGCCCAGCCCGGCTGCGCGTCGAATCAGATGCTCATAGAGGGGCCAGGCGCGAGCGGGCCACTTGAAGGTCTTGTAATAGAAACCGGCCGGGAGCAAGGCTCGAACCAGGTCGGCCAGCGCACCCAGGTCAAAGCCAAGTGAAGGCCAACAGTGCTGGCTCGAAGCCCTCAAACCTCCGGTGAGCGGCAGCCGGGTCGCGAGGACGTTGGCCTCGTTCACCGGCGATTCGATTCGAACCCAGGCCGAGGGGTCCTCCCAGCCGCTCGCGCGAATGCCGCGGGGCCGATGAAACTTGAAACTGCGGGCGACGACGTCGACCCCGGCCCCGAGAAGCGCCGACGCCAGCGTATCTCCCTCAAAGCCCTGGAGATTGCGTCCGTCAAAACTGAATGAGAGCGGCCGGGCCCGATCGATGGCGCTCCCGCCTTTGGGCAAACGAAAGCCACTCAATCGGAGCCCTCCGTGACGCGAAGAATTTCGTGGGTCACCGTGTCGCGATCCACCCTCAGCCATTGTCGGCAGCCCGCCCCATGCCACCAGAGTTCGCGAACAAGCCCGGGCCGGTTGTCTCGTGCGTAGAGATAGTCAGCCCAGGCAAGGTCGTCGAGATCATCCGGGCAAGCCGGACGCTCCAACGCCTCGCCCGCGCTCCGAAATTCAAAGTCGGGACGTTCACCACACCAGGGACACAGGATCTGCATCGCCGTCCGCCTCAGAACCGGTTGGAGGCGCTCGCCGTTTCAAAGAGCAGGCGTCCGCTCTCGAAACGGTCCAGCGAAAACGGGCGGGCAAACGGATCGGCAGTGCCCGTAGCGATGAGCTGCGCAAAGCTGCGGCCTGCGACCGGGATGGATTTGAAACCGCCCGAACCCCATCCTGCGCTGATGAACAAGCCCTCGATCCGAGTGGCCGAAACGATCGGGCTGGTATCGGGGGTCAGATCGATGGCCCCCGACCACTGGCGCAGGAGCTTGACGCGAGCAAGCAGCGGAAACAACTCGACCAAGGCCGACACGGTGTCGATCAGGACGGATGGCTGACCCCGCTGCCCGAACGATGAATGACCGTCAGCCCCGCCGCCGATGACGAGTTCCCCCTTGTCCGACTGACTGAGATAGACCGCAAGCGCCGGCGCCGTGACGATGATGTCGAGCATGGGCTTGAGGGGCTCGGACACGAAAGCCTGAAGATTGACCGTCTCAAGCGGCAGCCGAAGTCCAGCCAGCGCCGCAAGCCGGCTGGTCTGCCCTGCAGCCGCAAGGGCAAGGCGCGAGCATGCGATGCTCCCGGCCGTCGTGTCGACGCCGATGACTCGCCCGGCCTCGAGCCTGATCCCGGTGAGCGCAGTCTCCTCGAGAATATCGACTCCGGCCGAGCTCGCAGCGCGCGCATACCCCCAGGCCACCGCATCGTGCCGGACCGTCCCGGCACGCCCCTGCCAGGCCCCGCCCAGAAGCGGCAGTCGGGGGTTGGGCTCCCGGTTGAGGAGCGGGATCCGCTCGAACACTTCATCCCTGTTCAGCAGTGCGTAGTCGGCGCCAGCCAGCCGCATGGCATGCAGGCGTCTGCGTGAATCGCGCCATTTGCCCCAGGTGTGGATGAGTTCCATCTGGCCCCGGGCACTGACCATCAGATTGAAATCGAGCCGGGCGGAGAGGGACTCCCACAAGCGGAGACTCTCGTCCTGAAAGCGGATTCCCGGCTCACGCAAATAGTTGGAGCGGATCACCGTGGTGTTGCGACCAGTATTTCCGCCTCCGATCCAGCCGCGCTCGAGGACCGCCACCTTGAGGCCGTGATCCTGGGCCAGATGCCAGGCGCTTGCGAGCCCATGCCCGCCCCCACCGACCACCACGGCATCGTAGGAGGACCGCGGGCTTGCCCGACGCCATGCGCGAGGCCATCCGCGGTGACCGGACACGGCCTGGCGAATCAGCTGAACAATGGAATGGCGCACGCGCTCGATCTCGTCCCGGAGCCCTTTGAACGCGCACATGATAAGGACAAACCGGCGGACGATCCGAACCGGCCTGAAGTGGCTTAAGCCTTGATCACGATCAAAACTGCTACCATCGAAACGAAAATCTCCTTCCCCACCATCTCCCGAAAGGTCAGTGATGAAACTGCTCAAGCTGATGGCTTGTGCGCTCGCCCTGGGCGCTACCCTCCTCGCCGAACCCTCGATCGCCCAGACCAAGTCCCGACTGCAGACCATCCTCGAGCGGGGTACGCTGCGGGTCGGCACGACGGGCGACTTCAATCCGATGTCGGTGCGCGATCCGGCCACCAACAGCTACCGTGGCTTTGACATCGAAGCAATGGAACAGCTCGCCAAGGACATGGGCGTCAAGATCGAGTGGGTGCCGGCCGAGTGGGCCACCATCGTGGCGGGCATCACTGCCAATCGTTTCGACATCTTTTCGGGTGCCTCGCTGAGCATTGCCCGGGCCAAGACCGTCGCGTTCTCCGATCCCTACACCGAGGCCGGTACGGTCCCGGTGGTGCGAAAGGCGGACGTTGAACGCTTCAAGGGCTGGTCGGATCTGAACCAGTCCGGGGTGACCGTTGCAGTGCTGATGGGAACGGTGTTCGAAGAGCAGGCCCGGGCCCACTTCCCCAAGGCCACAGTGCGCTCCATCGAAAAGCCCGCGACCGGTTTTCAGGAAGTGCTTGCGGGCCGTGCCCAGGCCACGGTCACGAGCAACGTCGAGGCCGCAACGCTGGTCAAGACCTACCCGAATCTGGCCATGCTGGCGGGGGCCGAGCTGCGTAACAAACGGCCCTTCGCCTATCCCCTCCCGCAGGGTGATGCGACCTGGGTCACCTTCGTGAACAACTGGATCGCGCTGAAGAAATCAGAGGGATTCTTCCAGGGTCTCGAGCAGAAGTGGCTCGGCGGCCAGTAATCCTTCTGCTGGCCGGCGCAGCGCTGCTGCTGGCAGGCTGCGCCGCGACCCCGGCAGACTACAGCTGGGGCTGGTACATCTTCGATCCGACCACGCCCAAGGGACAAAGCAACCTTAAATTCATGGCGGCGGGGCTGGGCCTGACCGTCTCGCTCGCGGTCTCCGCGATCCTCATTTCGGTGCTCCTCGGGATCACACTCGCACTGAGCGCACTGTCGGGCTCGCGCATCCTGCGCCTGATCTCGCGGGTCTACGTCGAATGTTTCAGGGCCATCCCCTTGCTGGTCCTGCTCCTTTGGGTGTACTACGGATTGCCGGTCGTCACCGGCCTGCAGTTCGGCGCATTCGTGGCCGGAATGATTTCGCTCGCGCTCTCGGATGCGGCCTTCGAGGCCGAGGTCTTCCGCGCGGGCATCCAGTCGGTGTCCAAAGGGCAGCGCGAAGCCGCATACTCACTGGGCCTGAGCCGCAGCTACACCTTCCGCTTCATCATCTTCCCGCAGGCCATCCGCACCATTCTTCCGGCACTGGGCAACCAGTTCGTCTACGTCCTCAAGATGAGCTCGCTCGTGTCGGTGGTGGGCCTGCAGGAACTGACGCGCCGCGCGAACGAGCTCAATGTCACCGAATATCGCCCGCTCGAAATCTATTCCCTGTTGGTGCTCGAATATCTGGTGCTGATCCTGATCACCTCCTGGGCGGTGCGGCGCCTGGAGGCCCGCCTGAATCGAAACCAGGGCTGACCCCGGCAGGTGCGCATGCGACTGACCGACTCCAGTTGGCGTGAAATCGAGGCTTACCTCAAGCGATCGCGCACGATCGTGATCCCGACGGGATCGACCGAACAGCATGGGCCGCTCGGCCTCATAGGCACCGATGCTTTCACTGCTGAAACCATTGCCACGCAGCTGGGTGCGGAGCATGACCTGCTGATTGCGCCCACCCTGACGCTTTCAGTCGATCAGTTCAATCTGGCCTTTCCGGGCACGATCGCCCTACGGGCCAGCACCTTGATGGCGCTGGTCACCGACTGCCTGGAATCGCTGGCCAGCCAGGGCTTCGAATCCATCTACTTCCTGAACGGCCATGGGGGCAACATCGCACCGGTCCGGGCCGCGATCCAGGACTTCTATTTCGATTGGAGCTGCGGCCGAAAGAGCGCCCGAGCGCCGCGCTGCCGACTGCGCAGCTGGTGGGAATATCCCGAAGTCGACCGCCTGCGCCGGCAATGGTGGGGCGATCACGAAGGCCTGCATGCAACCCCCAGCGAGATCGCCATCGTGCTCGCCGCCCGGCCCGAAAGCGCGCGGCTGTTCGATGACGCTGCAAACCGGTCGATGGCTGAAGACCCGCCGCCTGCGCTGGCACCCGACATGCTCCGCGATCATGCGGGCGACAATCACTTCGATGCGCAACGCCATCGGGCGGCGTTTCCGGACGGGAGAATCGGCTCGCACTCGGCCCTTGCTCGTGCCGAGCAGGGCCGGATCCTGATCGAGGCCGCGGTTCGGGCGGCCGCGCAAGACGTTCGAGCCCTCGAAAGCAAGCCATGATCACCCTGTACGGCCACCCGCTCTCCAGCTACACCGCCAAAGTCCGCATCGCGCTCGAATTCAAGGGCATTGCCTACACAGAAAGGCAGCCCGAGGGCGGCTATCGGTCCGCCGACTGGCGCGCCCGGGTGCCCACCGGAACGATCCCGGCGATCGAAGAGGACGGCTTCCTGCTGGCTGAATCCGAAGCGATCCTCGAATACCTCGAGGAGAGATGGCCCCAGCCTACGATGCTGCCCGGGGATGCGCGCGACCGGGCCCGCATCCGCTGGCTGGCAAGGCTGCACGACTTGCACCTGGAGCCCAGGGTGCGCGCGCTCTTTCCGCTGGTGCGCGACCCAGACCCTTCGGCGCTGCTCGAAGAGCGGCGCGCCGCATTGGACGCGCAGATCTCGGTTTTGGCGCGCATGGCCGAGCCACGCCCCTTTTTGGCGGGTTCCTCGCTCAGCCTCGCCGACTGCGGATTCGCAGTGAGCCTGCGGCTCGCGCAGATGATTCTGGAGCATCTGGGGTCCGCATTGCGCCTGCCCGAAGCCCTGGAGCACTGGCTGCAGCACACCCATCGGCAGCCGGCCCTTGCGAAGGCGCTCGAAGATTGGCAGGATGCGACGCTGAATTGGCTCAGCTCTGCCCGCCGCACATCGTGACCACCGGAACGCCCCCCGCCACGCCCGCCGCGCTGCTCGACGACTCCTGGCAGCATATCCAGCGATCCAGCCTCGAGGACATGACCCCGGGCGACTGGGCGATCCTCGACTCCCAGCGCCATGCGTTCTACCGGACCGAGCAGGCCCGGCAGGTGCTGCGCATGCTGTCGGCCAGCAAGAGCGATCCGTCCTTCGGCTACACCGTCAACAACTATCAGCACTGCCTTCAGTCTGCGACGATGGCCTTGCGGGACGGGTTGCCGGAAGAGGACATCGTCGTCTGCCTGCTTCACGACATCGGCTTTGTCACCTGCCCTCACCAGCACGGAGAGTTCGCGGCGGCGTTGCTCGGCCCGTACGTCTCGGAACGCAACCACTGGATGCTACGCCGGCACGCCATCTTTCAGGACGTGCACGCCCTGGCCCACCCGTCAGCCGATCGCAATGCGCGGGAGCGCTGGCGTGGGCACCCGCACTTCGAATGGGCCGCCGAATTCGTCGCGCGCTATGATCAGAATGCGATCGATGGCTCGTACCAGAGCGCGCCCCTCGAGGTCTTCGAACCCATGGTGCTCCGGCTGTTCTCTCGGACGCCGCGCGCCATGCCGCTGCCCGACTGACCTGCCGGGCGACTCAGGGACTGGCTGCGCCGCGGTCGGTTTGACCCGCTTTATGAACTTCGCTCAAGGACCCACCGGATGAGTGCCTGGATTCGAATGATCCCGCTGGAAGAAGCCAGCGGTACGCTGGCTGCGGCCTACCAAAAGGTGCGCACGCCCCACGGAACCGTGGACAACGTGATGCGCGCCCACAGCCTTCGCCCGCACACGATGGAAGGCCATGTGGCCCTCTACCGCAGCGTGCTGCACAACCCGGACAACACCCTGCCCTTCTGGTTTCTGGAAGTGGTTTCATCCTACGTGAGCATCCTCAACCGCTGCGACTACAGCCTGACACACCACTTCGCGAATGCCCGCAGGCTGATTCGCGACCGTGCACGCTCAGACGCGATCCGTGCGGCGCTGGACGCGCACGCGCCCGAGCGGGCTTTCTCGGGCAAGGAACTGGCGCTGCTGGTCTACGCCGGCAAGCTCACAACCGGCGTTGCGCGCATGGAGCGTAGCGACATCGACGCGCTTCGGGCCGCGGGCTGCGACGACGGCGAGATTCTCGAGGTCAATCAGGTCTGTGCCTACTTCAACTACTCCAACCGGCTCCTCAACGGCCTGGGCGTCACCACCGAAGGCGACGTGATCGGTTACTACAAGGAAGAAGACGATCCGGAGGCCCGCTCGTGAGCGCCCAAACCGCGCGCAACATCGCGGTCGACGAAATCCCGGTGATCGACGTCGAGGCGCTGCTGGGCGGCAGCGGAGCGCAGGTGGCCGCGGTAGGACGCCAAATGCGGGAGGCCGCCGAGCGGATCGGTTTCTTTTACGTGCGCGGTCATGGCGTGCCCTCTGCGCTCATCCGGGAGGTCGATGCGACAGCGCGACGATTTTTTGCCTCGCCCCTGGAGCAAAAGCTTCGCGTCGAACCGATTGACCGGCATCGGGGCTACCTGAAGATGGGCGAGGCCAAGATGTACGAAAAAGCGAGGCCCGATCTGAAGGAAAGCTTCATCTGGGGGATCGACGTCGGCGAGGACGATCCCGACTATCAGGCCGGCAATCCGATGATGGGTCCCAACCGCTGGCCAGATTGGATGCCGGAGATGCGGCCAGTCCTCAATGCCTACCTGGATGCGGCCCACGAGTGCGCGCGGCGCCTGCTGCGCGCCCTGGCGGTCAGTCTGGATGCGCCCGAAGACACCTTCACCCGCAAGTTCGCCAAGCCGATTTCCCGCGGCACGCTGGTCTGGTATCCCCCCCAACCCGTGGATGCGGATGCCCGGCAGTACGGCGTAGCCCCGCATACCGACTACGGCGTCATCACCTTGCTGCATCAGGATCCGGTGGGCGGTCTGCAGGTCGCCACGCGTCGCGGCGAATGGGTGATGGCCCACCCGATCCCCGACACCTTGGTCATCAACTCGGGCGACCTGATGGGTCGCTGGTCCAACGACACGTTTCGATCGAACCCGCACCGCGTCATCAATAGCTCCGGACGCGAACGACTGTCGATCGCGGTGTTCGTCGATCCGGATTACGACACACCCATCATCCCGGTGACCGCTCCGGGCGCCGAGCCCCGCTACACGGAAGTCAGCTGCGGCGAATATATCCTCGGACGCTTCAACAAATCCTTCGAGTACCGAAAGAAAGCGAAGGATTGATGCGGTCGGGTCAGTTCAGGCGGGGCGGTGCCTCGCCCATGTCCCAGAAAAGGCCCGTCATCGCGGCCAAGCCTTCGACAATGATCGGCTCGAGGGCATGTTCGTCGGGCGCGTGTTGACCACAGCTGGCGTACGAGTGGGGCACCCACAGGGTGGGCACCCCGATCACATCGGTGAAGACGTTATTGGGCAGTGACCCGCCGAGGTTGGGCAACACCGCCGGACGCTGGCCGATCGATCGTTCAATGGATGCAACCGCCCAGCGCACCGCGGGATGGTCGGGATCGAGCCGGGTGGCGTCCATCAACTCACGCGAGGGCTCGCTCACCTGGACCTGATCGAACCCGTGATCGGCCAGGTGCTTTCGGATCTCGCCCACAAAGCGACGCGGGTCCCGATCCGCGGTGAACCTGATCTGGCAGTGCGCGCTTGCGCTTGCAGGTACCGCATTGACCGGGCGCTGGGGGTTGCCCGCCCCCATGGCCAGCACCTCGAAGGTGTTCCAGCCGAAGACCTTCTCGCTCGGGCTGAGGCCACGCTCGCCCCACCAGGTGTCGATGGTCGGACCGTCCGGGCCCGGGTCGACCTCGATATCGGCGAGCGCTCGACGCACGGAATCGGGAATGGCCTCGGGCAGGATGCCCCGCACCGCCACATGGCCCCGAGCGTCGATGATCGAGGCAATCGCATGGGCGAGAATCACGGCAGGGTTGGCGAGCAGTCCACCCCAGTTGCCCGAGTGATGCGCACCCTCGCGGCACTGGACGGTCAGGTCGAAATTGAGCGCCCCGCGCGTCCCCAGAAACAGCGTGGGACGGGTCGGAGAGAGCCGGGGGCCGTCGGAGCCGATCAGCACGTCAGCGCGGAGCAGTTCCCGCTGCGCCTGGGCGAACTGGAAGAGGCCCGGTGAGCCGAGCTCCTCTCCGGTGTCAAACAGAAATATCGAATTGAAACCGAGTCGCCCCCGGGTCGCGATGACACTGGCCAGCGCGGCCAGATTGATCGAATGCTGCCCCTTGTTGTCGGCAGTACCACGACCGTACCAGCGGTCGCCTCGGCGCTCCAGCCTCCAGGGGCTCAGTCCCGCAGACCACTGCTCGTCCTGGCCCCGAATCACGTCGCCGTGGCCGTAGGTCAGGACCGTCGGAAGCGCAGGATCCTCGATCCGTCGGCCCACCAGAAAGGGCGCTTCCACCCCGGCCGGATTGTCGAACAGGGCCACCGAGTAACCCAGCTTCTCGAGGCACGGAGTGATCTCGTCTCGAAGGTATAAGCCCAGTTGGCTGCGCGATTCCGGAATCTGGCTCTCGGTGCGGATCGCGACCCGGCGGGCCAGATCGGCCATGAAGGCGCCGCTCGCGAAATGCGCTGCGACATGTCGTAGGGCTTGCTCGCGGCTCATGGTCGATCATCCTCGGCGACAGGGCGGACAAGCTCCATCAGATGGCAACGATGCGCCGGCGTCGCGAGGCAAACACCATCAGCCCCACCACAACGATGATCACCGGCATCAGCGCAATGTTGATCAGACGCGTGTTGAACTGCAAGCTCTCGCTGTCCGAACGCAGTTCGCGGCGGACCGTCTTCAACTCGCGACGAATTTCGGCCGAGCGCTTTCTGAACTGATCCAGTTCGGTCTGCTGCTCGGGCGAGAGCAGGGTCGTCGACGCATTGGGCCCACGCTTTTGCTGCAGCTCCTGGAGCTTCTGCTGAGTCTGCTGCAGATTCTCCTCGAGCTCACCAATGCGGCCGATGTAGTCCTGGGCTGCACGCGCCTCCATCTCGTTGATGCGGGTGAAGGGCCGGGTCAGAACAGCGCGGGAGCGCGCATTGACCAGATCGGTCGCCCCCGAGAACTGCTCGACCAGAGCCTGGGCAAAGGCAAGATTGCCATTGGCCGGCACCACCACCCGCTGGCCAAACACCTCGCCGATCTGCACCGCAGCACCATCCTGGACGAAGTCGCTGTCACCGATCAGCACCACCGCGCCCTCCGCCGTCGCGGCGGTCAGACGGTTCTCCGGTCCCTCCTTGATCCCTTCAGGGAAGGCGGTCGGGAAGCGGCCGGTGAGCTTGATGGCAAGGGCCTGTTCGACATTGCCCGGCTTGAAACCGCGCACGGCGCGCTCGCCCGGCTCGATGGCGGCCGAGCCATCCACCAGCATCGAGATGGGCGACGAACGGATCAGGACACTGCGCTTGAGTCCGTCGACCGGCGTGCCGGAAAACGCACCCGCGAAAGCAAAGAGCAGACGCCCGGCTCCCTGGGTGGACACCTCGTCAGCACTGAGGGCCTCATCCATGAGGGTCAGCACGGCGGGCATCGCGCGCGGGCCGGCGCCGGACAGATAGCGCAAGTCGGCCACCACCTTGTCCTCCTTGTACTCGATCCCCCAGGCCTTGAGGAGCGGCTCGAGACTGGACGAGGTGCCGCCCTGCATTCCCATGGCAGGCGCCATCGGATCGAAGTAGCCCTTCGGATCAACGAAAGCGATCAGCCGTCCCCCGCGAAGCACGAACTGATCGATCGCAAAGGCCGTCGGCTCAGACAGACCACGGGGATGAATCACCAGAAGCGCCTTGATCTCGGCGTCGATCTCCTTGGCATCGGCCGCGATCCGCCGAACATCGAAGTCACGCTCCAGTTCGCTGATGAACACCCACTTCTCGGAGGGCCCCATCCCCATCTGGGGAATGCCGCGCGAGCCGAAGGCCGGCAGCGGGGACAGCACGCCAATCACCGGCTTGGCCTTGGCAGTCGCACGGCTGACGGCACGGACCAGGTCATACTCGAGCAGACGCTCGCGATCCACGCCGATCGTCGCGAGAACCACCTTTCGCTCGCCCTCGCCCACGGTGACGCCGAGATAAAAACGCTCGCCGTTGGGCAATTGCTGAGCCTCGATGCCATCGACCTGGGCGGTATCCTCGGCGTCGGAATCAGGCTGAGGGTCGAGACGCTCGACGGTGAGCTTGCCACCCGACGCACTCTTCATCGCAGACAGCAGATCGTTCACGCGCCGCGCGTAGGCCTTGAGTGCAATCGGAACTGTCTCGTCCGACGACGCATAGAGCCTGACTCGAACCGGGTCCTCAAGCTTGGAGAGCACTGCACGCGTCCCCTCCGAGAGCGTATTGACCCGGCCTTGCGTGAGATCGATCCGCAGCGCCACCGGGACCAGCAACAAATTGCCCACGACCAGCGCGATGGCCACGATCAGTACCGCCGCCGGCGACGACGAAGCAGCCCGACGGGTTGCGATGGCCGAGGCCGTTGCAAAGAGGGCCAGCAACGCGATCGACACGAGGTAGAACACGTCGCGCAGATCGAGAATGCCCCGCTGGAAGCCATCGAAGCGGACGAGCACCGACATCGCGGCCACCACTTCCATGAAGCGAGGACCGGCCCAGCGGGCGAGGAGCTCCACCACCGCGGGCGCGCCGGCGAGAATCAGCAGCAGGCACACGATCAGGGACAACACGAACGCGACCGCCTGATTGCGGGTCAGAGCCGAGCAGAATGAGGCAATTGCAAGAAAGGTACCGGCCACCAGCAATGCGCCAAGATAGCCCGCGAGGATGGTGCCATTGTCCGGATCACCCAGCCAATTGACCGTGACGATCAATGGGAAGGTCAGACCGAGCGCGATCGCCACGAACAGCCAGGCCGCGAGAAACTTGCCGAGGATGGCCTGCCACGGGGTGATCGGCAGCGTCATGAGCAGTTCGAGCGTGCCCAGGCGGTGCTCATCGGCCCAGAGCCGCATGCCGATGGCCGGCACGATGAACAGGAACAGCCAGGGCAACCAGGCGAAAAACGCGGCCAGTGAGGCCTCGCCACGCTCGAAAAAGCCGCCAAATGAGAATGTGAAGAAACCGGCGAGCAGCAGGAACACGACCAGAAACACATAGGCCACCGGCGTCGACCAGTATGCGGCGAACTCACGCCGCACGATAGCGCTGAAGGGCGAACTCATTGTGCAATCCTCTCTTCACGGGTACCGTCGGCATTCGACTCGGCGGGCGCGCCGCCCTGCGCATCGGTTTCGAGATCGGAGCGCGTCACCGAACGGAAGAAATCATCCAGGCGACCGCTTGGCACACGGGAACGCAGCTGCGCCGGCGTGCCATCTGCCACGACCCGGCCCCGGTCGATGACGATTGCGCGCGTGCACACCTCATCCACCTCCTCGAGAATGTGCGTCGAGAAGAGCACTGCCCGAGTACGAGCCATGTCGCGGATCAGGGCCCGCATCTCGTGCTTCTGGTTGGGGTCCAGGCCATCGGTCGGCTCGTCCAGCACAAGCACTTCGGGATCGTGAATCAGGGCCTGCGCGAGGCAGGTGCGCTGACGGAAGCCCTTGGACAGGGTCTCGATCTGCTGGCCGAGCACCTGATCCAGATGGCATTGAGCGACCACCCGGCGCATCGCATCACGTTGGGCCTCGCCCTCGAGCCCGCGAACTCGGGCGGCAAAGCGCAGAAAATCGATGACCCGCATGTCGGGCCAGGACGGCGCCGACTCCGGCAGGTAGCCGATTCGACGCTTGACCTCGATCGGCTGGCCTGCGACGTCGAACCCGCACACCTTGGCGCGACCCGAGGTCGGAGCCAGATAGCCCGTGATCATCCGCATGGTGGTGGACTTGCCCGCCCCGTTGGGGCCCAGAAAGCCCAGCACCTCGCCCTTGTCCACCTTGAATGACACGTCGTCGACGGCGAGCTTCGCGCCGAACCGCCGCGACAGGTTTTGAACCTCGATCATGAATCCCCCGGCAGAATCGCCAGCGGCCTGTATGCCGCCGATCGAGGCGCGATATTAGGCCGTTTTTGAAAAATTCAAGTCGGAACCCACAGTGTTATGCTGACTGGCATGAGCGATTTTCGAAGCGATACCGTCACCCGCCCCACCCCGGCGATGCGCGAAGCCATGGTTCAGGCCGAGGTCGGAGACGACGTCTACGGTGAGGATCCGACCGTAAACGCCCTGGAACAGCGCGCTGCCCAGCTGCTCGGCTTCGAGGCTGCGGTGTTCGCAAGCTCCGGTACCCAGTCCAACCTCATCGGGCTTTTGGCCCACTGCGAGCGGGGCGACGAGGCGATCGTCGGCCAGCAGTGGCATACGTACCGCTGGGAGGCCGGTGGAATGGCCGTGCTGGGCTCGATTCAGCCCCAGCCCCTGGAGCACGCGCCCGATGCCACGATTCCGCTCGCCGCCATCGAGGCCGCCATCAAGCCTGACGACGCGCACTTTGCCCGGACCCGGCTGATCTGCCTTGAAAACACCACCGGCGGCACGGTGCTGCCCATGGACTATCTCAGGGACGTGCGGACACTGGCCGAACGTTACACGCTTCGAACCCACCTGGATGGTGCTCGACTTTTCAATGCGGCGACCGAGATCGCGCGCCGGCGTACGGCGGGCGATCGCACCGGCGATGGCCGGGGAAGCCCTGCAACCGGCGTACGCGAGGTCGCGCGCGAGATCGCCTCGAATTTCGATACGGTGTCCGTCTGCTTGTCCAAAGGTCTGGGCGCGCCGGTGGGGTCGGTCCTGGTCGGGTCGTCCGCCCTCATCGCCCGGGCCCGGAGATGGCGCAAGATGCTGGGCGGGGGCATGCGACAGGCCGGCCTGCTGGCGGCGGCCGGCCTTTATGCGCTGGATCATCATATCGATCGGCTCGCCGACGACCATCGGCGCGCGAGCGCCCTCGCCGAAGGTCTTCAGCGAATTGGCGCCCGCCACGGGGGGCTGATTCGCGCGCGCACGCCCCACAGCAACATCGTGTTCGTCGAGATCGACGCGTCGATCGCGGGCGAACTGGGCCCCTGGCTGAAGTCCCGCGACGTACGGGTCAATACCCGAATCGCCTACGGCGGCCCGTCGGTGCAGCGCTGGGTCACCCACCTCGACCTCGACGACGCAGCCGTGAGTGGTGCGCTGGAAGTGGTCGAACAATTTTTCAGGCGCTGACGGGCCCGCGGAAGGCCCCTACCAGGGACGCGCTCAGTCCAACCGCCGGGCGCTGGGCTGAGCAAAGTAGAACCACTCAAAACCCGGCTCGGCCTTGGTATTGGGAAACACGATGCGGCCGTCGGCCGGGGCGGTCACCTCCGAGCCGTCGTGACGACGCCCGATGAGCTCGCCCGCACGCAGCGGGTCGAAACTCTTCCATTCCCGAACGAACTGATCGCCCGGGTGCAGTCGATCGGTCACTTCGACGAGTTTCAGAAGTTCGTGCTGAGCGGCAGGAGCCTCCAGAGGGCGCTCGACCATCTCAAGGAGTGAGAGCGCCTGACAAACGGCACGCCAGCCGACCTCGGGCGCCTTGGGGTCGGCATGCTGCCCGCACTCCAGGGTCACGGCCCAGCCGCCCATCGAACGCATGTACTCGGTCGTGCCGACGCCGTAGTTGGGATCAGTGTCCAGCGTCAATCCTTGGGCGGTGCTGCGCGCGCGGCGCCTGCGCACCCCGTCCGAGTAGGCGGACATCCAACCCTCGACGATTCGAAGAGGCCCCAGGTGACGCGCCAGTCGGGCCTCGTCGGCCGAGTGCGAAAAGGGTTCGAGATCGCCGGAATTGTCCTCGGGTCCGATCAAGGCAAAGGGCTCGCCCGCGCTGTTGAAGGAATGCAGGTCGATCAGCGCTTCGTGCTGGGCCAGCAGCGGGCACAACACATTGCCAATCCGGTCTTCGAAATCCTGCGGGACTGCGGTCGGCCGGAGATTGCGGTTGAGATTGCGATCACCCGAACGGGTGTTGAGATCGGCCGCAAGCGGGTTGGTCACGGGCACGAGCGTAAGCCGCCCGCGGGTCAGTCGCAACCGTCCCTGATCCAGATCATCGATCAGACGGGTGATCGCGAGCGAGCCCGCGACTTCGTTGCCATGGACACGCCCGAGCACGACCAAGGCGGGCCCAGGACGAAGCGCATGGTACTGGTGCACGCGCAAGAAACCCGGACGTGCCTCATGAGCACCATTCATGCCGAACCCCTCACTGCTTGAATGGCCGCCACGACTCAACTACGCCAGCGCAGCACATGCCGCTCGAAGCGCTTGAGGAACTCATTGATGATGCCGCCCACGAGGGCCAGGATGACCAGGCCGGCGAATACCCCCGCCGTATCGAACAGCGCCGAGGACTGGGCGATCACGAAGCCCATGCCGCGATTGGACGACATGAACTCACCCACCACGGTGCCGATGAGCGCATAGGGCACCGACACCTTGAGACCGGTGAGCACCCAGGCGGCCGCAGAGGGACCGATCACGTTGATCAGCAACTGCCACTCTCCGGCCCCCATGATGCGGGTCGCGTGGATGTGGATCGGGTTCACATCACGGACACCCGAGTAGGTATTCAGGAACACGAGGAAAAACACGATCACGGCACTCATCGCGATCTTGGACTCGATGCCGATGCCAAACCACATGATGAAGAGGGGCGCGAGCGCAATCTTGGGCAAGCAGTAAATCGCCGTGATGTAGGGATCGAAAATGGCTCCGATCCGCTCATAGCGACCAAATACGAAACCGACCGAGAAGCCAGACACGGAACCGATGGCGAATCCGATGACAGTGGCGTAGAGGGTGATGCCCAAATGGGAAAAGAGCTCGCCGCGGCGGAACCAGTCTACGAGCTTTGCGAATACGGCCGAGGGCTCGCTCACGAAAAAAGGGTCGATCAACGGACCGGCGGCGAGTTCCCAGAAGGCCAGAAACAGCACTCCGACGGCCACCTGAGCGATCCGTTGGATCCGGCGCCCGCGGGCAACCTTGAGTTCCTCTTCAACCACCGCCCGGCTGGACCGGTCGGGCATGGTCTCGGCCGCATCGTACGCATTCACCATCGAATTCTCCTCAGGCGGACAGGGGGCTCCAGAATCAGAGCGCCTCGCCTTTTTTGATCTCGGGCTCGAGCGCCTGCCAGATTCGCTCGTAAATCGCCTGGAAACGGGTCGAGAAACGATCACGGAATACATCGCGCGGCCGATCAAGGTCGATTCGCTCTTCGAGCTTGATACGCCCAGGCCGCCCGGTAAACACAACGACCCGATCCGCGAGTGCGATCGCCTCGGCGAGATCGTGCGTGACAAACACCACCGTCTTGCGGGTACGTTCCCAGATTGCGAGCAGCTCGTTCTGCATGACCAGCTTCAACTGCGCATCAAGCGCACCAAAGGGCTCGTCCATCAGAAGGGTTCCAGGATCGTAGGCCAGGACCTGAGCGAGCGCCACACGCTTGCGCATGCCTCCGGAGAGTTCATTGGGGAAGTGCTTGTGAAAGCCCGAAAGGTTGACTGTTGCCAGCAACTGCGCAGCACGCTCGCGCGCCTGTTCGCGCGAAAGACCGCGCAAGCGCAGCGGCAGCATGACATTCTCCTCGGCCGATCGCCAGGGCAGGAGACTGTCCGCCTGGGTCATGTAGCCGACCGACCGATTGGGCCCCTGAACCACCCGGCCCTCATGCTCGATGACCCCACTCGTGGGCTCGAGAATGCCGGCGACCATGTTCAGCAAGGTGGATTTGCCACAGCCCGAGGGTCCGACGAAGGCGACAAACTCCCCCGGACCGATCGACAGGGAGAAATCGTCCAGCGCGACCACCTCGCGGCCGCGCCGAACGAAGAGCTTGCTGACCCCGCGGATCTCGATCGACATCAGCCCAAGGCCTTTTTCACGATGCTCAGATTGAAGGCCTTGTCATAGCTGTAGTCGGCCGGAGCCGGCTTTTGTCCGGCTTCGATCAGCGACTCGTTCATGAACTTGAGGTTCACGTCGAAATGGTGACGGGTCGGTACCGGGTCCTTCATGTAGATGCCGACGTTGTTCCGGAAGGCGAGTTCGAACATCTCGTCGTCAAGCGACTGGAACCATACGCGAGCCATTGCCTTGAAGGCATTCGGGTCCTTATGGATGGCCTTGAGCGCAAGATCGATGCCCTTCACGTAAGCGACCAGCTCCGACTCTTTCTTCTTGAGCGTCGCCTCGGTCACGCTCGCGGTGATGTAGAGGAAGTCCTCGAAGCCCGGGGGCGGATTGATCGACATATTGAAGAGATACGCTGCGCCCGCCCGCTTGACCGCGAGGTCAGACGTGGGCGAGGACAGGCAAAAACCGTCGATCTGGTCTTTCTCCATCGCCGTCACCATGGCCGGCACGCCGCGCACGGGAACCAGTTTCGCGTCCTTGTTGGGATCCAGCCCGCCGGCTCTCAGGAAATGGCGCAGCAACTGATCCGGGGCACTGCCCGGACCGGTGTGGCCCAGACGCAAGCCCTTGAGCGCAGCGCCCCGCTTCTCGACGGGCGACTTCTCATCGACGCCCAGCTTGTCGAGGATGGACTTGCGCACGACGATATTGCTTGCGAACTTGTTGACCATGCCCGCCACGATGATCACCGGCTGGCCGAGGATCTGCACGCGCATGTTCTGTTGGGGCGCCCCGAGCAATATGTCGGCCGCACCACCGACCAGAGCATCATGATTGACCCCGCGCTCGGTCGCAGCCATCGCCACTTTCAGACCAGACCGCTCGAAGTACTTCGCATCGATCGCGAAGTCCTCGGCACCCCAGATCCAGGATCGCGACGTCGACCGCAAGCTGCTCAGCTGCAGCGTTGACGCCATGGCCGGAGCGACCCCCAGGCCCACGACTGCGCCAAAACCTTGCAGGGCAGCCATCCCTCCCAGCCCGGAGGTTGCGCGCAACACCTCGCGGCGCGAAGAGTCAATCGAAATCGTCTTAGCCATGAGAGAGCCTCCAGTGTCGGTTTTGTTGATCGACGGATTCTAGTGCGTGTGGGACGATCCACGATTATCCTCACAACTTGAAGGGGGTTAAACCGAAATGTCCAAGCGAGCATCCAAAAACGAAACGAAAAGCGGCATTGAGGCGCGCCTGGAAAAAATCCGTGCCAAAAGAGGCTACCTGCTCCCGCATCACGGCTTGATGGCCGCGCTGTCCGAGGACTTGCTGGCCGGCTACGACGCGGCCTACACGGCGCTCGCTTTGGACCACAAGGTGCTCTCGGTGCACGACCGCGAGACTGTCTGGCTGGCCGTCCTGATCGCCACCGATGAAGCGCTTGCCACCCATCACATCCCCAAATACCTGCAGGGTGGCGGCACGATGGACGGGTTTGCAGCCATCGCCCGACTGGCCGCCTTCGCACTCGGAGCGCGCGGCTACACCTTTCTCGACGAACACTGGCGAGCCCATCTTGAATCG
>JBIKVK010000195.1:0-6475 GCA_044356835.1 Burkholderiaceae bacterium | reverse complement strand
GGAGTCGCCTCAGGCTCAGGTTTGGGCTCAGGTTTGGGCTCAGGCTTGGGCTCAGGCTTGGGCTCAGGCTTGGGCTCAGGCTTGGGCTCAGGCTTGGGCTCAGGTTTGGGCTCAGGTTTGGGCGCGCTCGCGAGCAGCCGCTCTGCGGCGTCGGCCTCGCGACTCAGCGCAACGCGGGCTTCAAGAGGGTTCAGAGCCTGGATTCGATCCAAGCCGGGCACCTTGAGCCGGACACCCGCCTTGAGCTGATTGATATTGCCGGCGGCGAACTGCGGCCGATTACCATCGAACAGAGCCCACTGGATCTGCTCAGCGGACACGCCGTCGCGAGCCAGACGCTGAGCAATCTGCCCCAGCGAGTCGCCCGCCCTCACCTCGATCTCATCGGGCCAACGACGCGTCCCCGACAGCGCCGGGTCCAAGACGAGCATGCCGCCACCCAGGGTCGAAACACCGGCCGGGAGCACGGGAATCAAGGGCGGCGAAGCGGAACCGGCCTCCTGCGGCGAGACGGCTGTCCGAAGCGACTCCCGAACCGATTCGGCGGCCGCAGAGGAGGCGGTTTTTCGCTCGATCAACTCCGCCAGGGGATCAGGGGGCGGGAGCGTCGCGCCACGTCCGGTCGAAGGGATATCCGGCGTCGACATTGACGGGGCAGGCGAACCCAGGCGGAATACCCGCCGGCCCTCGATCGAAGCATCGAAACGCATGGCCGCCGCCGAGCCGAAGGCGATCTCATAGATCACGGCCTCGGTGACCATGGCCGAATCGACCCGGACCCGCAACGAAAACCGGGCTCGGGTGACGGGCACAGGCGAACGCACGCGCAGCACCCGCGCGCCACGCGACCATGAATTCAGTACGACGACGCTCAGTTCGCCAGGCTGCGGCGACCCGCCCACACTATCCCCGGGGTCGGCCTCAAGCCGAACGGATGGCGTTAGGGGCTCATCGCCCGCGCCCCGAATCTGGATATCAGCCTCAAAAGGCTGTCCGAGCGCAGAGCGCAATTGGATCGGACCGATTTCAAAGGCTCGGACCACGCCCGCCGCGAGGCCCAGGATGACACACCCCAGCGCCCATCGCGCGATCCGGCGAAGGAATCGCATGCGCAACCCGACCGGGACCGCTCTCGAGGGAAAGTTGCCGGCCAGGTCTGCATGAGGCATCGCAGAATCGCCCGCTCAGTCGAGCAGGATACGCAGCATCCTGCGCAAGGGCTCGGCCGCGCCCCACAGGAGCTGATCCCCCACAGTAAAGGCACTGATGATTCCTTCGCCAACCGAGAGCTTGCGCACCCGGCCGATCGGAATGTGGAGGCTACCCGATACTGCGGCGGGCGAGAGATCCCGGATGCTGGTCTCGCGCTGGTTCGGAATCAGTCGAACCCACTGATTGCCCGAGGCGATCAAACGCTCGATTTCGCCCAGCGGCAGATCCCGATGCAGTTTGATGGTCATGGCCTGACTGTGGCATCGCATGGCGCCCACCCGGACGCACAGGCTCTCGACGGGAATATGGCCGGCACCCGAGGCAGGCAGGCCCATGATCTTGTTCAGCTCGGCATCGCCCTTCCATTCCTCGCGCGACATGCCGTTGCCCAGATCTTTGTCGATCCAGGGAATCAGGTTGCCCGCAAGCGGCACGCCAAAGTGCTCCACCGGAATGCTCTGGCCGCGCAGGGCCTCGGTCACACGCCGATCGATGTCAAGGATGGCCGAACCAGGATCGGCCAGAGGCTCGGCGACTGCGGCATGAAGCGCGCCCATCTGCTGCAACAATTCACGCATGTTCTGAGCGCCCGCACCAGAGGCGGCCTGATAGGTCATTGAGGTCGCCCACTCGACCAGGTTTTCGCGCAGCAAACCATTGAGAGCCATCATCATCAGGCTGACCGTGCAGTTGCCGCCAATGAAATCACGCGTTCCCTGAGCCAAGGCATCGCGAATCACGTGCAGATTCAGAGGATCGAGAATGATGACGGCATGGTCCTTCATGCGCAGCGCCGACGCGGCATCGATCCAGTAACCCCGCCATCCCTGAGCGCGCAGAGCCGGATGGATATCGTGAGTCCAGTCGCCGCCCTGACAGGTGAGGATCGCATCCATCCGGGCCAGCGCTGCCAAGGAATTCGCATCCTGCAGTCGCTCCGAGCCCAGCGGAGACTCGCCACCGGCATTGGAGGTACTGAAAAAAACAGGCTCGAAATGCTCGAAATCCCGCTCCTCGAGCATCCGCTGCATCAGGACCGAACCGACCATTCCGCGCCAACCGACGATTCCGACTTTCATCCGTCTTCTCCGGCAAACCTCTTTCCCGGCGGCCGCTGCTCACCGGGCAGAGGTCACTCGCCCGACTTAAGCTGACTGATCACGCCGATAGCGCCGCGATCACCGCATCACCCATCGCCCGGGTGCCCACCGTCTGGCGCCCCGGCTCGGCTATGTCTGCTGTTCTGAGACCCTGGGCCAATACTGTGCGGACCGCAGCCTCGACCCGATCGGCCGCAGCCACCTGCGCCAGGGAGTAGCGAAGCAGCATCGAAAGAGACAATATCGTCGCGAGCGGATTGGCTACCCCTTTGCCGGCAATATCCGGGGCCGATCCGTGGATCGGCTCGTACAGGCCAAAGTTGCGCGAGTTCAGGGACGCCGACGGCAGCATGCCGATCGAACCGGTCAACATCGACGCTTCGTCAGACAAGATGTCGCCAAACATGTTGCCCGTGACAATGACATCGAACTGCTTGGGGTTGCGCACCAGCTGCATCGCCGCGTTGTCGACGTACATGTGACTCAACTCGACGTCACGATAGTCCACATGGGTTTCGGTCACGACATCACGCCACAACTGGGTGGTCTCGAGCACGTTGGCCTTGTCCACCGAGCAGACGCGGCGCGATCGCTTGCGCGCAGTCTCGAACGCCACCCGGGCAATCCGGCGGATCTCGCCTTCGGTGTAGCGCATCGTGTCAAAGCCCTCGCGCTCGCCCTGCTCGGTCTTGCGGATGCCACGGGGCTGGCCGAAGTAAATATCTCCCGTCAGTTCACGCAGGATCAGGATGTCCAGCCCAGCCACGATTTCCGGACGCAGTGTTGACGCGTGCGCGAGCTCGGGAAAGACCGTCGCCGGGCGCAAATTGGCAAAGAGGTCAAAATGCTTGCGCAGCCGCAACAGGCCCTGCTCGGGTCGCATTGGACGCGGCAAGGTGTCGTATCGAGGACCACCTACCGACCCAAACAGGATTGCATCGGACTGCTCGCATAGTCTGACCGTAGCCTCGGGCAGGGGATCACCGGCGCCATCGAAGGCCGCTCCTCCCACCAATGCCGGCTCGGTCTCGATCGACAAGCCATCACGCACCAGGACCTCGATGACTCGTTCAGCCTCACGAGTGATTTCCGGCCCGATGCCGTCGCCTGCCAACACCGCTATCTTCATTGCTCGACCTTTCGAATTCAGTCAGATCGCTCTGCCGGGGTCAGGTCCCGAGCGACCGGGCAAGCCAGGGTTGTTCCGCCAGACGCTTGGCCTCGAACTCACGGATCCGATCAGCATGACGCAGCGTGAGGCCGATCTCGTCCAGCCCGTTGACCAGACAGTACTTGCGAAACGGATCGATCTCGAAACCGAAACTGCGGGATGCGTCCGCAGTGCTGACGGTCTGCGCGGGCAGATCGATGACCAGTTCGAACCCGACGAACGCGTTGACCTGGTGGAACAGCCAGTCGACATCGGGCTCCGAGAGACGGATCGGCAACACACCGTTCTTGAAACAATTGTTGAAGAAGATGTCGGCGAACGAAGGCGCGATCAGCACCCTGAAGCCATAGTCTTCGAGGGCCCAGGGAGCATGCTCGCGCGAGGAGCCGCACCCGAAGTTCTTGCGGGCCAGCAGAACGGATGCACCCCCATAGCGGGCCTGGTTCAACACAAAATCCGGATTGAGCGGGCGTCGGGAGTGATCCATGCCCGGCTCACCGTGGTCAAGGTATCGCCACTCGTCAAACAGGTTGGGTCCAAAGCCCGAACGCTTGATCGACTTCAGAAACTGCTTCGGGATGATCGCGTCGGTATCGACGTTGGCCCGATCCAAGGGTGCGACCAAACCGCGGTGGATGGTGATGCTCTGCATGTTCGCGCTTCCCTTGGTGTTAACGCAGGGCGGAGACGTCGACGAAGTGTCCGGCAACGGCAGCCGCAGCAGCCATGGACGGACTGACGAGATGAGTGCGCCCGCCCGTGCCCTGGCGGCCCTCGAAATTGCGATTGGAGGTCGACGCGCAGCGCTCGCCCGGTTGAAGCCGATCGTCATTCATCGCGAGGCACATGGAGCACCCTGGCTCCCGCCATTCGAAGCCCGCATCCCTGAAGATCCGGTCGAGCCCCTCCGACTCAGCCTGGGCCTTGACCAGTCCCGATCCGGGGACGATCAACGCCTGCTTGACATTGGCTGCGACCCGGCGGCCACGAACCACCGCAGCGGCCTGACGGAGATCTTCGATGCGGGAGTTGGTGCACGACCCGATGAATACACGGTCGACACGGATCTCGGACATGGGCGTGTTGGGCTTGAGTCCCATGTAAGCCAAAGCTCGAGCCATGCCCTCCCTGCGGACCGGATCCTTTTCTTTATCGGGATCAGGCACGCGATCATCGATGGTAACTACCATTTCGGGGGATGTTCCCCAGGTCACCTGAGGCCGAATGGACGACGCATCGATCTGGATCACAGCATCGAAACGGGCCCCGGGATCGGTCCGAAGCGTCCGCCACTGGGCAACGGCGCGGTCCCAATCCGCCCCCGTGGGGGCCATCGGACGCCCTTTGAGATATTCGAGGGTGACGTCATCGACCGCCACCATGCCTGACCGGGCACCGGCTTCGATCGCCATGTTGCACACGGTCATGCGGCCCTCCATCGACAAGGCTCGAATCGCCGACCCACCGAACTCGATCGCATAGCCGGTGCCCCCGGCCGTACCGATCCGACCGATCACGGCGAGCACGATGTCTTTGGCCGTCACGCCGCGAGGCAGCGAGCCGTCGACCTGCACCAACATGTTCTTCGCCTTCTTGGCCACGATGGTCTGGGTCGCAAGGGCATGCTCGACCTCTGAGGTGCCGATGCCGAACGCCAGGCACGCAAAAGCCCCGTGGGTGCTGGTATGAGAGTCTCCGCAGACCACCGTCATTCCCGGCAGTGTTGCGCCCTGCTCGGGACCGATCACATGCACGATGCCTTGACGGCGATCGTTGATGTCGAAATACGCAAGGCCATGGGCCCGCGCATTGGCGTCGAGGGTCTCGACCTGAAGGCGGGCGATTGGATCATCGATGCCGCGACTGCGATCGGTGGTCGGCACGTTGTGATCGACCACGGCCAAATTGGCGCTGATGCGCCAGGGCTTGCGATCGGCGATCCGGAGACCTTCGAACGCCTGAGGACTGGTCACCTCATGAACCAGGTGACGGTCCACGTAGAGCAGTGTGGTGCCATCGTCCTCGGCGTGGACGATGTGAGCGTCCCAAAGCTTGTCATAGAGGGTTTTGAGCGCAAGAGACATCAGGCGATCTCATGGTTGGAAAACAGCTCTTGATTATGCCACGCACCTCTGGAGGAGCCCCCGGGACTGGACATTGTGGCGGTGGGCCCCGACAATCCGCTCCGACTCACCACACATCTCAGGGAGACAAGATCATGGGACAAGCCCTCACCCTCACCGCCTCCGATGGGCGATCGATCGGAGCCTGGCGCGCCGATCCCTCAGGTCCCAGCCGGGGCGGGCTGATCATTTGCCAGGAAATTTTCGGGGTGAATAGCCATATCAAATCGGTGTGCGAAGACTTCGCGTCGGCCGGATACACGGCGATTGCACCCGCGTTTTTTGACCGGACCGAGGCCGGCGTCGAACTGGGCTACACGGCCGACGATGTTGCGCGGGGCCGCGCCCTGATGGGCAAGGTATCGATCGACGAGGCGCTGCTCGATGTTCGCGCCGCGCTCGCCCTGCTCAAAAACAATGGCAAAGTCGGTATCGTCGGCTATTGCTGGGGCGGTACCGTCGCCTGGGCTGCGGCCACGCAGATCGACGGGCTGGCCTGCTCCGCGCCTTATTACGGCGGCGGGATCGCCGCCCGCGCGGCCGAGCGAGCCCGATGCCCGGTGGAAATGCACTTCGGCGAAACCGACCACGCGATCCCCATGAGCGATGTCGAAAAAGTACGCCAGGCCCAACCCGGAATGACCATCCACGTCTACCCGGCGGGTCACGGCTTCAATTGCAACCAGCGGGGCTCCTACCATGAACCGAGCGCGCGTCTGGCCCGTGATCGCACGCTCGCGCTGCTTGCCAAACATGTCGGTTGAGGGGCGCGGGAGCGCAGCCGCTTCAGTCTGATCGTCGGGAGGGGGAGCGCTTTTCCACAAACGCGCTGAAACCCTCCTGAGCGCCGGGCTCGATCATGTTGCAGG
>JBIKVK010000196.1:0-6475 GCA_044356835.1 Burkholderiaceae bacterium | reverse complement strand
ATCGCGCACGGCCAGGGCCACACCGAATATGCTGCGGCATGGACCGGGCGACAGTTGCGGCAGAAACCGTCTCAAGACCTGTCCCGGCGGCGTGATCGAGCCCGCTGCGGCACACCCCAGCCAGTCCATCAGATGAAGAGCTGCGCGGAGGCGATCGTCCGGCCCGACCGGGCGGAGCAAAAGACCGATGAGGCCTGCGGTGAGGTCTGCTGCGGGGCCAGGTCGATGCGCTGCGCAGGGGGACAAGGTGTTGGTCGTCATGAACGGCGGCCCTCGGGAGGCAGCGAGGTCCCGGTACCAATCTCGGCCAGCAGTTGCGCCGTGTGCTCTCCCAGACCCGGCAGGCGCATGTTGATGCAGGCTGGTTCCTCGCGGAATCGAATCGGGTTGCCGATATGAAGATTGCCCTCTCCGTCCCGAATCAGCATTTGACGGGCTGCCACCTGCGGATGGTGGAATGCCTCATGCAGGTCGAGGACAGGCGCGAGACAGACATCTTTGTCATTGGCCCAGTCGGTCCACTCGTCGCGGCTGCGTGTCAGGAAGACCGACTGAAGAAAAGCCTTGACCGGAGCGTGGGCTGGCCCGGGCGGCAGGCTCGCCACGGGAATCAGATCCTCGCGTCGAAAAAGGGTCAGCAGATTGCGGACAAATTTATGCTCGACGCCGGCCAACACCACATGCCTTTGATCGGCGGTCTTGTAGATGTTGTAGAAAGAGTGGCCTCCCCAGGATCGCTCATCCCGCACTTGGGGTGCACGCCCCTCTGCGAACACGGGCCCGGTCGCGTTGGGCAGCCAGGACAAGGTGCAATCGTGCATCGAGATATCCAGATAATCGCCCAGGCCCGTGGACTGACGCCGGATCAGAGCCATCAGGATGCCCGCGAGAGCCATCATCGAACCGGTAATGTCAGCGACGGGCATGTGCGGGTGCGTCGGTTGTCCGTCCTGACCCAGATTGAGTGACACCACGCCCGCGTAAGCCTCCATGCCAATGTCGTGGGCGGGCCGCAGACTCAGCGGGCCCGACTGCCCGAACGCGGCAATGGATGCATAAACGATCCCGGGATTGCGCGCGCGGACGGCATCGTAGTCAATCCCCAGCCTCTTCATGACCCCCGGGCGAAAGGCCTCGAGCATTACGTCCGCGGTTTCGGCGAGTGCGAAGAGCGCCTCTCGGCCCTCGTTCGATTTGAGGTCCAGAACAACGCTTTTCTTGCCTCGACCGATGTTGCGCCACCAGACACTCTCGCCGCCTGCTCGAAACCCAAGATGTCGGGTCGGTTCCCCCTCGCCGGGAGGCTCGATCTTGATGATTTCGGCTCCGTGGTCGGCCATCATCGTGGTCAGATGCGGACCGGGCAAGAAAAGCGACAGGTCGATTACGCGAATGCCTTCGAGTTTCATCGATTCACTTTCAGCCACATCACCGGATCGACGGTCATGGGCGATTGGACGAGCATCTCAGGGTCGAGCCCCCCGCCTCGGAAAAACACCTTGCGGCGGCGCTTTTCGCTTGTGCAACTCGAGCGTTGCCGGTTAAATTTGCGCCTCGCGTCACAACCCGATCTCAGGCGTCGTTCGATTTGGCGCCGGTATTGTCCGGACAAATTTTGGTGTCAAACTCGGCCCCTGTCAAACCCCCGCCTGATGCCTATCCGCGCTACCTGGAGGTTGCTCAGAGCCTGATCGCGTCGATCGTGCGCGGTGATCATCCGGTGGGTTCAATCCTGCCCACCGAGGTGGCCCTGAGCGCGTCGTTTGGGGTGAGCCGTTTCACCGTACGCGAGGCGCTGCGGCGGCTTGCGGCGGAGGGTCTGGTGAGTCGCAGGCCTCGGGTGGGCACTCAGGTCATTGCCAGCCATCCCCGACCGCCTTATCACCAGACGCTCGAATCGATTGATGATCTCCTGCAGTACTCGGTCGGAACGAGACTCGAGGTGCTCGGAATAGGAGAGTTGACCCAACGCTCGGCCGCTCGCAACGGGCTTCCGATTCCCCCGGGGCAGACCTGGCCGTTTGCGTTGGCCGTGAGGCATCTCTCGGGCGATGACCGACCCGTGTGCGTCACTCGGGTCTACCTCAATCCTGGGCTCAAGGACCTGACCCATAGGCTCGGACGATTCCCGGAGCCCATCTACAAGCTGATCGAGCAGCATTACGGGCTTCAGGTAAGCAGGGTGGAGCAGAACGCGACCGCTGCGTCTTTGGGGCGTGAGGATGCGCGACTTCTCAAAGTTCGCAAGGGTTTCCCGGCGCTTCGGATCGTGAGAGCCTATTTCGCCGCGGATGGAACTCTCATCGAAGTCGCCGACAGTCTTCACCCGGCTGACCGATTTTCGTATGCCGTCACGATTCGGCGCAGCGAGTCGCCGGGCGGCCCTCCCCTGCAGGGCGAGCGGCACTCCCACATCTAGGGTGCCCACGCTCTGCGCGTATCAGGGTTTGTCCGGACAATTCATTGACCAACGCCGTAACGCTCTGATAGCCTCGTCGGATCCGTCAGCCGGATGTCCAATTCAAACCTGTCACCGGAGATCCCATGAGAATCCTTGCACCCCTGTTAGCCGGACTCGTGGCCGCAACAGTCGCGCAGATCGCGATGGCCCAGGTCCGTATCGACATTGCCCTGCCCTGGGGGCCGACCGAATTCCACACCACCAATGCCCAGGACTTTGCCAAGCGCGTCGCGGAGGCCACGTCGAACCGGGTCCAGATGACCGTACATGCGGCCGGGTCTTTGGGCATCAAGGCGAATGAGACGGTTCGGGCGATCGAGGATGGCACCGCCACGATGGCTGAGTTTGCGGGGTTCCAAAATGTCGGCGAGGTTCCATTGCTGGGCATCGAGAGCCTCCCCTTCCTGGTCGATGATTACGCCCAACTGAAGGTGATGCACAGCTTCGTGCGTCCGCTGTGGGTGGACTCGCTCGCCAAGCGCGGCAACCGGGTGCTGTATGCGGTGCCCTGGCCGAGCCAGAATTTCTACCTTAAGAAGCCGGCCAACACCTTTGCGGATCTGAAAGGAACCCGCATGCGGACCTACGACCGGGTCACGGCGGAGATGATCTCCAAGCTCGGCATGGTGCCGCAGCAGATGAACAACCCGGATATTGTCCCGGCCCTTGCTTCGGGGCGCCTGGACGCAGTCATGACCTCCGGCACCACGGCTGTAGCGCAGAAATACTGGCAGTTCCTGAAGCACACCTATACAACCAACCACCTGTGGGCTTCCAATTTGATGGTGATTGGAGAGCGCACCTGGTCGAAAATCTCTGCGGCTGATCGGGCAGCGATCGAAAAAATCGCGGCTGAACGGGAGCCTGAATACTGGAAGGTTTCGATGGCCGAGCATGAGACCCGCATGAAGGAATTGTTGGCCAATGGCATGACTGTCGAGATGCCCTCCAAAGCGATGCTCGACGAGATGCGCAAGGTCACCCGGCCGATGTGGGACGATTTCGCGAGCCGCAACGGCCCGGAAGCCAAGAAAGCGCTGGACGCGTTCCGCACGGCGACCGGCAAGCAGTAAGGCTGCCCAGGTAGCGGTTCGATCGATTGGCGGCGGCGCCCAGATGCCTCAAACAGGACCACCGAGTCTACGTCACGTACTCCTTGCCACGTGTCGTGGGATCGACCGGATGTGCGGGCTGGGCGCCGCGTTCGCAGCGCTCTGCTGCGCGCTGCTGGCCGTCATGCTGATTGTGGAAGCCGTTGCAACCTCATTCTTCGAATGGTCCCAGCCCTGGGCGGTCGAATACGGGGCTTATCTCTGCGCGCTGACGCTGCTTGCCGGCTCAGGATATGCGTTGACCCGCGGCGCGCACATCCGGGTCCGTATCGCGCTCGACTATCTGCCGCCTGTGGCCGCCCGGGCTCTCGACCTGATCTGCACGGGTATTGCGCTGTCCGTGACCTCCTTGATGGTGATGGGTCTCGCCGACCTCGCCTTCCGGTCCTACCAGAGGGGAAGCGTCTCCTACTATGTGATGCAGACCCCGCTATGGATCCCCCAGTCGCTGCTTGCGCTCGCAGCCGTCCTCCTTTGGCTGGCTCTGTTGGCCCGGGCGCTCCGTCTTTTCATGGGCGAGCCGACCGAGCCTGAGGGGGAAGCTGCTCCGCCCGTTCATGAGGGGCATGCCTGATGTTGAGTGCGCCCCTTTTTCTAGGCGTCATCCTTATCGCGTTGTTGGCGTCGAGCCTGTGGATCGGTTTCGCGCTGATGGGCGCGGGCGTTGCTGCGCTCGCCTGGTTTCGCGACCTGCCGATCGAACGGGTGCTCGCCGGCGACCTCTGGGGGCGCCTCAATGCCGACGAACTGGTGACCCTGCCGCTGTTCATTCTCATGGGCGATATCCTTTTTCATACCCGCCTGTCCGAATCGCTCTTCAGGGGCCTGGCCCCCTGGGTCCAGCGTTTGCCAGGAGGGCTCCTGCATGTCAACGTGCTCGGCTGCACGCTCTTCGCCGCGGTGTCGGGCTCATCGGCTGCGACCACGGCGACGGTCGGGCGCATGACCCTCGTTGAGCTCGACAAACGCGGCTACGACCGCGACCTGTCCCTCGGGTCTCTGGCGGGCTCGGGGACCATTGGTCTCATGATCCCGCCGTCGATTCCGATGATCGTCTACGGTGTCCTGGCCGAGGTGTCGATCCTCGACCTCTTCATCGCCGGAATTGTTCCCGGTCTGCTGATTGCGGCCCTGTACATCGGCTGGATCATGTTTGCGGTCTGGCGCAATCCCAAGGCGCAGCCGGGAGTCCGTGAATCAGTCTCGTGGGCCATCAGACTGCGCGCGCTCGCCGAGCTGGGGCCTCTGGTGTTCCTCGTCTCGCTGGTCATTGGCTCGATGTACAGCGGACTCGCCAGCGTCACAGAGGCCGCGGCCATCGGCGTTGGAGGCGCGCTCCTGATTGCACTCGTCCAGCGCACCCTCACCTGGGCAAACCTGAAATCGGCGCTCCTGTCCACGGTTCGTACCTGCGCGATGATCGGATTGATCATGGCAGGCGCCCTCTTTCTGTCCAAAACCATGGCAATGCTGGGCATCCCGGCGGCGACGGCGGCCTGGGTCGGGTCACTGGGGCTGTCCCCCTACCTCTTGATCGTCATGCTGTTGATCGTTTATCTAATCCTGGGCATGTTCATCGATGGACTCTCCGCCATGGTCATGACGCTCCCGGTAGCGCTCCCGCTGGTGGTCGCGGCAGGCTTCGATCCGGTCTGGTTCGGGGTGTTCATTGTTGTGACGATCGAACTGTCCAACATCACCCCGCCCGTCGGCTTCAACTTGTTCGTCATTCAGCATATGACCGGAGAGCGCCAGGGCAGGGTGGCTTGGGCGGCGATGCCTTTCTGCGTTTTGCTGCTCGGCCTGGTGGCCCTGCTGACGGTCTGGCCCCAGATTGTCCTGTGGCTGCCCGCTGCGATGCGGGCATGAGGCGCTCTCATGATCCCGCTGATCTCCCGCCTTTGGCCGGTACGACCTTGGGAGCCCGGCGTTGATCGCGGGTCTTGCAGGCTGGCTCAATCGACGGGCGACGTCGCTGATGGCGGGCAGTGTGCTGCTCGGACTCATCTGGCAGGATCTCGCCCGCGCGCTCGCGCCTTGGGTTTTGTATGCGTCCATGGCCACCATCTTTATCAGTGCGCTTCGGCTGGACGAGAGGCTGCTGATTCAATGGTTAAGGCGCCCGGCACTCCCGGTCGTGATCGTCATTTGGACCACGCTTCTGATCCCCGCGCTGGCGCTGTTGATCACGCGCTGGGTGCCCATGCCGCAGTCGGCGGCGAGCGCGCTGATGCTGATCACTGCGACTGCGCCGATCATTTCGGTGGGCACGTATTGCCTGCTGCTCGGCACCGACACCGAACTGCTCTCGCTCGCGGTCCTGCCTGCCACTGCGCTCTCGGTGCTGTCGGCGCCGCTGTTTGCGGCTGCGGTCGGCCTGCCCGGGATCGAACCTTCGGCCATGGCGCTGACCCTCCTGGGCGTCGTCGGCATTTCGCTGGGTGGGGCCGGTTTGGTTCGGTTGAAAGTACCCCTATCGGGTGTTTTGCGGATAGGCCCCGTGCTCGACGTCGTCATGCTGGCGATGGTGTCGGTGGTGGCCGTGGGCGTGACCGATGGCTTGCGGGCCGTGCTGTTCGAATCCGGTGCCTTGCTCGTCTATGCGGTGGTTGTGGCTCTCCTCATCAACGGGCTTCAGCAGGGATTGTCCGGGTGGGTCTTCGGCCTGCTGCAACCGGCTCGGATCGCAGCCAGTGTGGCCTTGGTGGCCGGCTTTCGGAACATGGCCCTTCTCCTGGGCCTCACCTTGGGGCGGGTCGATCGCGAGACGCAACTGATTCTTGTCGCCGGGCAGTTGATGCTGTTCCTGTTGCCGTGGCCGATGCGCCATGTCTACCAGCGCTTCGGGGTTTCTGCCGTTGGCACTTGGGAGGCGAGCGAAGATGCTTCGACGCAATCCGCC
>JBIKVK010000194.1:0-6490 GCA_044356835.1 Burkholderiaceae bacterium | reverse complement strand
ACCGGACCGCGGGCGGAAGTGGGCGACGTGCTGTACATGCGCGGCGTTGTCGGCGCGATGCTGGCAGTCGAGGGCGTATTCCGGGCGCAGGACCGCTGGGGCAAGGGTCAGGTCATGACCTCGGAGAGGGCGCGCTGGGGCTACGAGAATCTCGACATCAACGAGGCGCGACTCAAGGCTTTGGGCTTCGAGGGGGTGATCAGCCCGGTGAAAACCAGCTGCTCCGACCATATGGGCTCGGCCCGTGCGCGAATCCATACTTGGGATGGTTCGAAGTTCACCTGGTCGTCGAACTACATCGAGGCCGATGAAAGCATCATCACACCCATGGTGCGGGCCTCGGCGGATCGCTATGCGACCGAGAAGAAGATCGAACGCCGCCCGGCCTCCGACTGCAACTCCTGAAGTCGAGCCTCTTGGTCTGAGCCATGTCGTCTGTTGCCGCCCATCCCCTCGGCGCTCCGGGTGCCGCCTTGAACGCGGCCCCGGTCCTGTCGGTCAACGGGATCGAGGTCATCTACAACCATGTGATCCTGGTGCTGAAGGGGGTGTCCCTGACGCTACCTAAGGGGGGCATCGTCGCCCTCCTCGGCGGCAACGGTGCGGGCAAAACGACCACGCTGAGGGCCATCTCCAATCTGCTCAAGGGCGAGCGGGGCGAAGTCACCAAGGGTTCGATCGAGTTCAAGGGCGACCGGGTGGAGGCCCTCACGCCCGCAGATCTCGTTCGACGCGGCGTGGTCCAGGTGATGGAGGGGCGACATTGCTTCGCCCATCTGACCATCGAGGAAAACCTCATGGCCGGTGCCTTTACCTGGCAGCCTTCGCGTGCTGACATGCAGGCCGAGCTCGAAAAAGTTTACAGCTACTTTCCGCGTCTGAAGGAGCGCCGGCATTCGCAAGCGGCCTACACCTCAGGAGGTGAACAGCAGATGTGTGCCATCGGTCGTGCCCTGATGGCGCGCCCCGACACCATCCTGCTCGATGAGCCCTCCATGGGGCTCGCGCCGCAGATCGTGGAGGAGGTGTTTCATATCGTTCAGGATCTCAATGCCCGGGAAGGCACCAGTTTTCTGCTGGCCGAGCAAAATACGATGGTGGCGCTTCGCTTTGCCCAGTACGGCTATATCTTGGAGAACGGTCGGGTCGTGATGGACGGCACGGCCGAAGAGCTGCGCAACAACGAGGACGTCAAGGAGTTCTATCTGGGAATGGCCTCGGGTGAGCGCAGTTCGTATCGCGAAGTCAAATCCTATCGGCGCCGCAAGCGCTGGCTGGCCTGAGTTCGATGGCTCAGGCTGGCCTGGACCTCCTTGAGACGCGCAGTGCGCAGCAGCGCTCCTCGGATCTTCTGCGTTCGCTGAATCGCACTCTGGTTCATGCGCGTGAGCATGCGCCGTTTTACGCTGACCGGCTGAGTGGCGTGCCGTCTGACGGGCTGGCGAGTCTCGATGCACTCTCGGAGCTTCCCGTCACCCGCAAATCGGATCTGGTCGGACAGCAGTCGAGTCATCCACCGCTCGGAGGGATGCTCGCGGTAGCGCCTACGGCCTTGCGTCGGATTTTTCAGTCTCCTGGTCCAATTTACGAACCGCAGGGCCTTGAAATCGATGTCTATCGCACGGCCCGAGCCCTTCGAGCTGCCGGTTTTCAGGCGGGTGACTTGGTTCACAACAGCTTTTCCTACCATCTTTCGCCCGGCGCCTGGATCCTCGAAGGCGGACTGCACGCCCTCGGATGCTGGGTCTTGCCTGCTGGGGTGGGTCAGACCGAGCTTCAGGCGCAGGCCATGGCCCGGCTGCGCCCTGCAGGCTATACGGGCACGCCCAGCTTCCTCAAGCTGATTCTCGAAAAAGCTGATGAACTACAGCTCGACACCTCCTCGCTCAAGAAGGCCGTCGTCTCGGGTGAGGCGTTGATTCCGTCGACTCGCGCCTGGTTTGGCAACCGTGGGATCACCGTGCGTTCGGTCTACGCGACTGCCGAGCTGGGGCTGATTGCTTACGAGGCGCAGGACCCCTCCGAGGGAATGGTCATCGATGAAGAAATCATTGTCGAGATCGTCGAGCCGGGAGGCACGCGCCCGATGCCGATCGGTGAGACCGGAGAGGTGGTAGTGACGCACTTCGGTCGCGAATACCCCATGATCCGCTTCGCAACAGGCGACCTCTCTGCAATCGATCCGGCCTCGATCGATCGACCCTCAGCCTGTGGCCGCACCAATCTGCGTATCAAGGGATGGCTCGGGCGTGCGGATCAGACGGCAAAAGTTCGCGGCATGTTCGTTCACCCCGGCCAGGTCGCGGCCGCTGCACGCCGTTTTCCCGAAATCATCAAATGCCGACTGGTGCTGTTGGGACGTCTGGGCGAGGACCGAATGGTCCTGCGCTGCGCGCTTGCGCCGGGCGCACAGGGTGATAATGGTTTCGCCTCTCGTGTGGCCGAAGTGCTGCGCGAGCAAACCCGGCTGCGCGGTGAGATCGAGGTGGTCGATGCCGCAGGCCTGCCCGATGACGGCAAGTTGATCGAAGACGCCCGCAGCTACGACTGAGAGGCTTTCGATTGGGCTGCGCCGGACAGCGCGCGCGCGATGATCAGCTTCTGGATGTCGCTGGTGCCTTCGTAGATCTGGCACACCCGAACATCTCGATAAATCCGCTCGACCGGATAATCGCGTACTACGCCGTAGCCGCCCAGAATCTGAATGGCGTCTGAACAGACTCGCTCTGCCATCTCGCTCGCCAGGAGCTTGGCCATCGCCGCTTCCTTCATGCAGGGCTGGCCGGCGTCCTTGAGGGCAGCGGCATGCCAGGTGAGTTGCCGCGCCGATTCGATGTGCATGGCCATTTCTGCGAGCCGGAACTGAACGGCCTGATGCTGGAATATGGCCTGGCCGAAGGCTTCCCGCTCGTGCGCGTAGGCCAGGGCGCACTCGAACGCAGCCCGCGCCATGCCGATCGACTGTGAAGCGATTCCGATTCGACCGCCCTCGAGCCCGGCGAGGGCGATACGATAGCCCTGACCCGGACCGCCGATCATCATGCTCGCCGGGATACGGCAGTCTTGAAGAACGATCTGGGCGGTGTCGGATGAGTGTTGCCCGAGCTTGTCTTCCAGCCGCGCCACGATATAGCCTGGGGTCGTTGTGGGCACAACGAACGCAGACATTCTGCTGCGGGGTGGGGCCTGCGGGTCGGTCACGGCAATCACGATGGCGACCTGTGCATTCTTGCCGCTCGTGATGAACTGCTTGACACCATTCAACACATAATGGGCCCCCTCAATCCGCGCTGAGCATCGGATCTCGGCAGCGTTGGAGCCCGCCTGGGGTTCGGTCAGGCAGAATGCGCCGAGCATGGCTCCCGAGGCCAGCGGCTTGAGCCAGAGCTCCTTTTGGTCGTCGGACCCAAAGCTCTCGATGATGCTGCAGACCGGACAGTTGTTGACCGAGATCGCTGTGCTGGTGCCGCCATCCGCGGCTGCGATTTCCTCGATGATCAGCGACAGGCTCACGGCATCGAGCCCGGTGCCGCCCCAGCGCTCGGAGACCATCACGCCATAGCAGCCCAGAGCCGCGAGGCCCTGGTGCACCTGCCTGGGGAAGATGCGCTCCCGATCCCATAGGGCCGCCTGTGGTGCAATCTCGGCCTGACAGTAGGCACGAACCGCATCGCGGATCATGATCTGCTCATCGGTCAGTACCATGGACGTGCCCCCTTGATCCGACTGGAATGCGTCAAAGCTTGCCTAGCGTATCGACCACGCACAGGGTCATCAGTGCAACGGCGCACAGCTTTCTTGATTGGGATTTTTCGACGAAGACATCGGCCTGGCAAACGATCAAGGTGCGGCCGGGCTTCAGTACCCGGCCAATGGCTACGAGTCTTTGCCCATCGGCCGGACTGAGAAGATTGATCTTGTATTCGGCCGTAAGGCCGGCCTTGCCTTCAGCGACGGTGGACAGCGCGGCGTAACCGCAGGCGCTGTCCGCAATGGCGCCGATCACTCCGCCGTGGAAGAAGCCGTGCTGTTGAGTGACCCGATCGCTGAGTGCCACTTCGATCGTCGCATGTCCCCACTCCAGCTCGGACAATGTGGCGCCCAAGGTGCCCATCAGGCCCTGACGACGGAAGCTGTCGTGAACCTCGGTGATACGTTGCGCAGTCAGGCACTGTCGATCATTCATGGCTGGCGGGGCTGGTCTGAGAGGTGAGCAGGGCGATGAGCCATTCGAAGCTTAATGCATTAGACGAATCGTCAGTCAGAAGATGACTGCAGCCTGCCATCTTCCAGACGCTGCAGCTGACCTCCATCGATCAGCCGTTCGACCGCCCAGTTGATGGCTTCGGTGGTCGACCGTCCGATCAGCCTTGCTGCGCTCGCGATCACGCGGCCTTGAGAGAGCCGATCGATGACGGTCGAGAGGTGGGCCGCCTCGAGCTCAAGCATCAGGTAGCGCACCAGCACTTTCAATGCATAGCCTGCGTGACGGTCCGGGTGGCTCTTCTGAAAATGCAGTCGCGACCGGGCCCGCTTCAGCGCGCCCTCAAGGTCATCGAACGGGGGGCCGTGCCCGGGAATCACCCAGGCAGGGTCAAGCGACTCGATCAGATCGAGGATCGCCGATTGCTCTGCAAAGCCGCTCCCGCCCTCCAGTTCAGGGAAGATCACACCAAAACCGTCCTCCCATAGCGCGTCGGCCGAAATCAGGATGCGATGCTCCGGCTGGAAGAAAATGATCGATTGAGGATCATGGCCTGGAGCCGCCATGACGCGCCACTCCATTGAGCCCAGTGGAACGCTGTCGCCGGGTGAGAGTTGCCCGGTGGGCGAGAAGCGGTCGCAGAGTTGGCCGGTAGCCTTGAAGCTCAGCTGGTCCTCATCCCATCGCAGCGCTGCGTCGAAGGACGCGGCAGGGACCCAGACTTCGCAGTCATGGCGACCGGTGAGCCGGGCATTCCCCCCACAGTGGTCCGAGTGCAGATGGGTATTGAGCAGCTTGACGAGCGGCCGCGTTCCAATGGCGCGGTCGACCAGAGCCTCGGTCAAACCGGCGTGTTTCACATAGCCTGTATCAATCAGCGATGCACCGTCGGCATCGAGGAACACCACCATGTTGCTGGACAGCCAGTTGCGCTCGATGACCCGCATCGTCTGGGGTAAAGACGGGCTGCTCATGGAGCCTTGTGGTCCGCCGCGGGTGGCCAACGGATGATCCCCGCTTCGGCGAGCGCGCGGGCTCGCTCGCGGCCGTAGCCCAGCTCTGCGAGCAAGTCCAGGCCATCGGCTCCGCATTGCGGCGCCGGCCCTAGCTCGACGGTGCCCCATTGGATGGGAAACAGGTGCGTGGAATGCCGAGGATAGGGTCCGTGCGATGTGGCCTCGGATAGGCTGAGCACCGGCGTCACGCAGCAGTCCCGGCCCTCGAAGACCCGCACCCAATGTTCAAGCGGGTGCTCGCCGATGATGCTTGAAACGGTTTCGATCGCGTGCCGCCCCTCGTCACCGTCGCACAGCCCCTGGTTCAGCAGATCGCTGCGGCCGATGACATCGCAAAAGCGGGCCCAGAAGTGCGGCTCGAGGGCACCCACGGCCAGATATCGGCCATCGCGCGTGGCATAGACCTGGTAGGACGCGACGCCGCCGGTCAGCATGGCCGAGCCGGGCGTGGGCACTTGGCCTGAGGCCTCGAGCAGCGCGCTGATCGAAGCTTGCAGGCCGTACAGCCCCTGGGCCATCGCTATGTCGAGATGGCGCCCGCGCTCTGTCGACCGGGCCTGAAGCAGGGCAGCGAGAATTCCGATGGTTGCGTTCAGCGCACCGCTGGCCAGATCGGCCCACTGCACGCTGGGCAGAACCGGCGGCCCGCTGCGTCCACGAAACTGATCCAGTACACCGGTCAGCGACAGATAATTGATATCGTGACCGGCCCATCCGGCCCAGGGGCCCTCCTGACCGTAGCCGCTGATCGAGCAGTAGACCAGCGCGGGCGCAGACAAGGCCAGCTGTTCATAGCCGAGATTGAGGCGGTGCATTACGCCCGGCCTGAAGCCCTCGACCAGGACCTGGCTGCGCGCTGCGAGGGCCTGGGCAATGTCCTGTCCAGCCTTGCTCTTCAAATCCAGCGCGATCGAGCGCTTGCCGCGGTTGACCGCCTCGTAGAGCGCCCCTCGCGCAAAGATGCTCGAGCGACGCGACTCATCGGCGTTGGTGGGCACTCTCAGGAAATCCCCTCCGTCGTCGCGGCTGGCATCTTCGACTCGGATGACCTCCGCTCCGAACTCGGCCAGGATCTGGGTACAGGCCGGTCCGGGCAGCAGGCGAGTGAAATCGATCACCCGCACGCCGTGCAGAGGGCCGGGGTCTTGACGGGCTTGATCGCTATTTTGACTTGCCATCGGGACTCACCGAGGATAAGGCCGGCGATCGGCGATCGCTCGACCGATCAGGTAGCCTGAAGTATAGGCAACCAGAAGGCCGTTACCGCTGA
>JBIKVK010000026.1:0-21598 GCA_044356835.1 Burkholderiaceae bacterium | reverse complement strand
CCACCTTGCGGGTGCTCGGCATGACCGAAAACGAAGTGTCACGATTGCTGCTCGGCGAGCTTGCAGCCCAGACACTGCTTGCAATGCCCATCGGCTGCCTGGCCGGCTGGGGGCTTGCGCATTTGCTTGTGACGATGATGAGCGAGGGCCAGTTCATGATCCCGGTCATCATCTGGCCCCGCACCTATCTGTGGGCAATCGGCTCCGCTCTGCTGACCGGCTTGCTGAGTGCCTGGCTGGTCCACCGCAGGCTCGCACGCCTCGATCTGATCGCTGTGTTGAAGGTGCGGGAATGATCCGCTGGCCTCATCTGCGCCTGCGCACGACGGTGGCAACCCTCGGCGTGATCCTGGGGATGCTCGTCCTCATCGGCTGGCTCATCAGACCCCAGCCGATTGAGGTCCGTACCAAAGACGTCGAGCGAATGCGCTTCGAACAGACCATCGACGAGGAAGGTCTCACGCGCGTCCGTGATCGATTCGTCGTCAGCGCGCCGATTGCCGGTCAGGTGAGCCGAGCCCGGCTCGAGGTCGGTGACCCGGTGGCGGCCGGCCAATTGCTGGCCGAAATCATCGCTCAACCACCTCCGATGATCGACTGGCGCACCCTCGGCAGCCTCACCGAGCGCGCTGCTGTGGCCCAGGCCGCTGTGGCCGGATCGATGGCAAGCCGCGATCGCGCAGCCGCGGCACTCAACCTGGCCCGGGCCGAGCTTGCGCGCAACCGGGAACTTTTCGGCAATGGCTTCATCTCGGAGGCAGCGCTGCAGACCAGCACGCTGGGGGTCGAAGAGCGGCGCCAGGCGGTCAGGGCCGCCGACATGGCGGTCGAAGCAGCAGCTCATGAACTGGCCGCGGCCCGGGCTGCGCTGGTCCAGGTGAACCCAAAGGGCCCGCCCTCGGCCGGGCCGGGAGCAGCCCTGCCGATCCAGGCCCCGGAAGCGGGTCGGATCTTGCGGGTGATCCAGGAGAACGAGAGCTTCGTACCGGCGGGGGCGCCGCTCTACGAGCTCGCAGATCCGTCCAAGCTCGAAGTGATTGTGGACGTTCTCAGCCAAGACGCAGCCAGCATCCACGCCGGCCAGCAGGCACGCCTTGCCTTCGATCTGGGTGCGCCGCGCCATCCGGCCGAGGTGGTTCGTCTCGAACCGGTGGCGCGGACCAAGATTTCGGCCTTGGGCGTTGAGGAGCAGCGGGTTCGGGTCATCCTCGAGCTCAAGTCCGAGGCCGTCGCCCCGCTCGGAGAGGCCTGGCGGGTCAACGCGTCCATCATCACCCTGGCCGAAAACGATGCCCTGGTCATCCCCAGCGGCGCGCTGATTCGACAAGGCGAGACCTGGTCAGCGTTTGTCCTTTCAAACGGCCGGGCGCACCAGATCAGCCTGGACCTCGCGGCACGTAACGCCCGGCACGCCTGGGTGAAATCGGGCCTGACGCCCGGCCAGACGGTTGTGCTCTACCCGCCCGCCTCGCTGCGCAGCGGCGCGCGTGCGCAGGTTCGTGCCCCGGACTGAGCCCGCCCCTCACCGGGAAATTCAAAGCGGCCATGTGCGACAATCCCCTGCCATCCATCTAGGGGTGATGCCTGCTCATCGCCCAACCAAGCCGCGATGCTTTTCTGGTCCACCGCTGCGCTGATCACGCTGGTCGTTCTGGCGACCCTCCTGTGGCCTCTTCTTCGCCGAGCCGGGTCCGACGGCGGCCAGGCCCACTCGCCGCTGATTGCGGTGTATCGCGACCGCCAGCGCGAAATCGAAGCCGAGCGCGCCTCGGGCCGCCTGGGCGAAGCCGACGCCGAAGCCGCGCTTGAAGAACTGATCGACCAGATGGCGCGCGAGTTGCCCGAGCGGGACCATGAAGCGGGGCACGCGCCCGCAACAGGGCTTTCGCGACTGATCGCTGCGCTGATCATCCTGCTGTTGCCCGCGGCAGCAGGGCTGGTCTATCTCCAGCTCGGCGCCCCCGAGCTGACCGACCCGGATACCGTCGCGGCCCTCAGCTCGCCCCCCAGCTTCAGCGCCGAGCAGGTCGAACAGTTGATCGCTCAGGTGGAAACCCGGGTGAGCGGCAACCCTGAGGACGGCGAGGCCTGGCTGGTCCTGGCCAGCGCCCGCAAATTCAAGGGGGATCACGCGGGCGCGGCTGAAGCCTTCGAGCGGGCCGTTCGGCTCAATCCCCCTGGGGCGAGAATGCTGGCCGAGTTCGCCGAATCGCTCGCCATCCTTGCGCAAGGCAGTTTCATCGGGCGCCCGCTCAAACTGCTCGAGCAGGCGATGGGCATCGATCCGGACGACGCCAAGGCGATTGCGCTCATGGGAGCCGCGCAGTACCAGATCGGCAATCTGAGCGCAGCTCGCACCTTGCTCGGCCGCTTGCTCGACGCGCTGCCCCAGGATCAAGCCGAACAGCGGGCCGCGATGAGCGAAGTTCTGAAGCGCATCGACGATCGCATCGCGATCGAGGGCCCGACCGCTGCGTCCGCGCCTTCGAGCGCTGCGGCTGCGCCTGTCGAGGCTGCGCCCGCTGACCGCTCGGGGAGCACTGCGCCCGCTCGGGGCGACGCGGGGTCGGATCAGGCAGCGATTTCGGGCTCGGTCGCGATAGCCCCGGCGTTGCTTGCCCAGGCGGCTGAATCCAAGGTGTTGTTCATTACCGCGCGTGCCCTGTCGGGTCCGAGAATTCCGTACGCCGCAATCCGGATCGAGTCGCCCCGCTGGCCAGTCGAATTCAAGCTCGACGACAGCCAGGCCATGGACCCGTCGCGAACACTATCCAAGGCCGGCGAAGTGGTCATTGAGGCCCGGCTGTCCCGCAGCGGGCAGGCAAATCGTCAATCCGGCGATCTCTTCGCGGTCTCGGGTCCGGTGCGCCCGGGGGCGCGCTCGATCACGCTCACGATCGATCAGGTGGTCCAACCGTGACCGCGCCCGGCCCGACGGCCGAACATGCGCAGAAACCGGTGTTGCTCTCGGTGGATGACCTGGCCTGTACGGTGGGCGTGCGGCCACTGTTCACGGACTTGAGTTTCGAGCTCTCTGAAGGGTCTTGGTTGCGGCTTGCCGGCCCGAACGGTTGCGGAAAATCGACCCTGCTCAGAACCGTCTGTGGATTACTTCGGCCAACTCGCGGCCAGATCCTTTGGCGAGGCCAGCAGCGACGCCTCGACTCTCCGCAGTGGCGCGCCCGTCTGCTTTACCAGGGACACGCATCGGGTTGGAAGGACAGCCTGAGCGCCGCCGAAAACCTTGCCCTGCAGATCGAGCTGGATCGCGGCGTCACCCCGGGCGCCGAGGAGATCAGCGCCACGCTCGGCGAGGTCGGTCTTGAGCGTCAATCCCGTTTGAGCTTTCAGCGCCTTTCGGCCGGGCAACGTCACCGGCTCTCGCTGGCTCGACTGGCCATGGCGCGCCAGCCGCTCTGGTTGCTGGATGAACCGAGCACTGCGCTGGATACCGAGGGGCAGAGATTGTTGGGGACCCTTCTCGATCGACATCTGGCGCAGGGCGGATGCGCGCTCATCGCCACCCACCTGTCGATCGACTGCGAGGCCCCGGCCCATCAGCTCGAGCTGGCCCGCTTTGCACCAAGGCGATGAAGACCCCATCCAACGCACACGAATCGGGCAGCCTCTCTGCCCTCGCCTGGGCGTGCCGGCGCGACCTGAAGCTCGCACTGCGTGCCCGGGCCGATTTGGCCGTCATCTTGATTTTTTTCATCCTGGTGGCCTCCTTGTTCCCCCTTGCGCTCGATCCCGACCCGGTACTGTTGCGGCGTATCGGTCCTGGGGTGGCCTGGGTTTCTGCCCTGCTCGCCACCCTGCTCGGACTGGGACGATTGTTTGCGCTGGATCATGCCGACGGCACGCTTGAGCAGTTGTTGTTGGCACCCGCGCCCCTGGCAGCACTGGTGTCCGGCAAGGTGCTGGCCCACTGGCTGACCAGCTGCGCCCCCCTGGTGGTGCTCTCGCCCTTGTCGGGCGTGCAATTTGGCCTGGACGGCGAGTCGATCTTGATCCTTGCGGCCAGCCTGGCACTGGGCACACCGGTACTGGCCTGGCTGGGGGCGATCGCGGCTGCGCTGACGCTGGGCACCCGGGGGGGGTCGGCTCTCTTGGGACTGCTGATCCTGCCGCTCGCGGTGCCGGTGCTGGTCTTTGGCGCGGGCGCCGTTGAATCGGCCGCGGCCGGCTTGGGTGCGGAGGCCCACTTGTCGCTGCTGGGTGCCGCCGCGATTCTCGCCTGCGTTGCAGGGCCATTGGCCACTGCGCTGGCGGTTAAAATCGCATACGAATGACACGGTCCCACACCTCGATGCGCTTTTTCAGGTTTTCCTCACCGGCGAGCTTCTATCCACTGGCCGGCCCGATTGGCACGGTGAGTGCGGTCATCGCACTCGCGCTCGCGGTCGTCGGGCTGTACATCGGATTTTTCGTCGCGCCCACCGATTACCAACAAGGTGAGTCGTATCGCATCATCTTCATCCATGTGCCGGCGGCCTGGATGGCCATGTTGCTCTATCTGGTGATCGCCTTCTGGTCGGCCTGGTCGCTGGCCCTGAACGCCCGATTGCCGGCCATGCTGGCCCAGGCACTTGTGCCCACGGGTGCCATGTTCGCCTTCATCGCGCTCTGGACCGGAGCCTTCTGGGGCCGTCCCACCTGGGGGACCTATTGGGTTTGGGATGCCCGGCTGACATCAACCCTCATCCTGCTCTTCCTCTATCTGGGCCTGGCCGGCCTGCGCTCGGCCATCGAAGACCCGCGTCGTGCCGATCGCGCCTGTGCACTGCTGTCCCTGGTGGGTGTGGTGAACATCCCCATCATCTATTTTTCGGTGCGCTGGTGGAACACCCTCCACCAAGGGGCAACGATCTCGATGACCGCGGCCCCAAAGATGGCGGAAACCATGCTCACCGCCATGCTGTTGATGACGTTTGCTGCCTGGGCCTACTCGATCTGGGTGGCGATGCGACGCTTACGTCAGATCATCATCGAGCGCGAAGCCCACACTGACTGGGTCGCGTCACTGCTGCGGAGCGAGGGGTTGATTCGATGATCGAATGGCTCAGCATGGGAGAGCACGGCTTCTACATCTGGAGCTCGTACGGTGCACTGGCTTTGGCGGTTGCGGTCGAGCTCTTCGTGCTCAAACGGGGACAGCGACGTAGCCTTGAACGCGCAGCCCAGAGCCGCAGCGAGGAGGAGTGGTCGTCATGAAACCGCGACACAGGCGCCTGGCCTGGATCGGCTTGGGAGTGCTTGCCATCGGCGTGGCAGTCACCCTTGTCCTCAATGCCTTCCAGAGCAACCTGGTGTTCTTCTTCACTCCGACCGAGGTCGCCCAGGGGAAAGCACCTACCGAACGGATCTTTCGGATCGGCGGTCTGGTCAAGGAAGGCAGCGTCAGCCGAGAGCCCACCGGCACTCTGGTTCGCTTTGAAGTGACCGACAACGCCAAGACGATCCCGGTCGCCTACAACGGTATCCTGCCGGATCTCTTTCGTGAGGGGCGCGGGGTGGTCGCTCAGGGCAAGCTGCAGGCGGATGGTTCCTTCGTCGCTCGCGAGGTCCTGGCCAAGCACGACGAAAATTACATGCCGCCCGAGGCGGCCGAGGCGCTCAAGCGAGCCGGTCATCCGGTCGGTGCGCCCGAACAGTTCCGTCAGGCTCCCAAGCCTTGAGCGCAAGGCACGAGGCCATCCTGACGTGAACCCAGTCGACTCAACACCACCGCTCCCGGGAGACACCGCACGATGATCGCCGAGATCGGACATTTTTCCTTATCGCTTGCATTGACCGTGTCGGTTTTGCTTGCGATCGTACCCATGGCCGGCAGTTTCATGGTCGGCGGGCGAGGACGCGCCCTCATGGAGATGGCCGCTCCGGCCTCGATTGCGTTTTTTGCGCTTTCGTTGTTTTCGTTCATGTGCCTGGGCACGCTCTTCGTCGGTAACGACTTCACCGTGAAACTCGTCGCGACCCACTCGAACCTCGACTTGCCGATCGCCTATCGGATCGCCGCCACCTGGGGGTCCCACGAAGGCTCAATGCTGCTGTGGGTCCTGATGCTGGCCGGCTGGACCGCGGCGGTCGCGATCGGGTCAGGCTCGCTGCCGCAGGTCCTTCGGGTCCGAATCCTGTCCACCCTTGGCGTGATTTCGATCGGGTTCATCCTGTTCCTGCTCTTCACCTCCAATCCGTTCGAGCGCCTGATCCCAGCCCCCGGAAATGGTCGTGATCTCAACCCGCTGCTGCAGGACCCGGGCATGGTCTTCCACCCCCCGCTCCTGTATATGGGCTACGTCGGGCTGTCGGTCGCCTTTGCCTTCGCGGTGGCCGGTCTGATCGGTGGTCGATTCGATGCGGCCTGGGCCCGTTGGGCACGGCCATGGACGACGGTCGCCTGGGCCTTCCTCACGCTCGGCATCGCTCTGGGGTCGTTCTGGGCCTACTACGAACTGGGCTGGGGCGGATGGTGGTTCTGGGACCCGGTCGAGAATGCCTCGTTCATGCCCTGGCTGGTCGCAACCGCGTTGATCCACTCGCTGGCCGTCACCGAAAAACGCGCCACCTTTCGCAGCTGGACGGTTCTGCTTGCGATTCTCGGGTTCAGCCTGAGCCTCCTGGGCACTTTCCTGGTCCGCTCCGGCGTGCTCACCTCCGTGCATGCCTTCGCGACCGACCCGGCCCGTGGAGTATTCATCCTGATCTTTCTGGCCATCATTGTGGGCGGTTCGCTTCTGCTCTTTGCGCTCCGGGCCCCCGCCATCGGCAATGGTGCAAGCTTCGGACTGGTTTCGCGCGAATCAATGCTGCTCGCCAACAATATCGTTCTGGTCGTTGCAATGGCGGCCGTGCTGCTGGGCACGCTCTATCCCCTGGTGCTCGACACCCTGGATCTGGGCAAGATTTCGGTCGGTCCGCCCTACTTCGATGCAGTCTTCTTTCCGCTGATGGCGCCGGCCCTGTTTCTGATGGTGGTCGGTCCGCTGGCGCGCTGGAAGTCCGCCGCCGTACCCGACCTGACCAAGCGGCTGCGCTGGGCATTCGCGGTTGCGGTCGCAGCGGCACTGCTTCAGCCGTTGACGGGACCGGGCTTTCGACCGGTCGCGGCCATCGGGCTGGCCTTCGGTCTGTGGATCACGGCCGGCGTCGCCCTGTCCGCGCTCGAAATGCTGCGCGGACCGGATGGCAGGCTTTCTCCACGGCGAGCCGGCCTGCATCCCGCCAGCGTTTGGGGAATGCACCTCGCTCATCTGGGCGTGGCAGTGTTCGTGCTGGGGGTCACGGTGGTCAAGAGCACCGAAACCGAACGCGAACTGCGCATGGCGCCCGGCCAGCATCTCGAGCTGGATGGCTGGCGATTCGACTTCAGGCAGTTGCACACGATCAAGGGGCCAAACTACGATGCCACGCGCGGCCGCTTCGAAGTCCGACGCGTCGGTGATCCGCTCGATGCCGCCCCGCGTTTCGTGCTGTCCCCTGAAAAGCGGATCTACCGGGCCCAGAATCAGCCGATGACCGAGGCCGCGATCCGGCGCAGCCTGCTTCGAGATATCTATATTTCGATGGGTGAGCCCCTGGGCGGCGACAACTGGGCGGTCCGCGTTCATGTCAAGCCGCTGGTCAACTGGATCTGGTTGGGCTGTGTGCTGATGGCGCTGGGCGGCTTTGTTGCGATTGCCGATCGACGCTACCGTCGTCGTCTCGCTCAGGATGAGGGCCGCGTCGTCGCGCCTCAGGGCAGCATCGCGCGAGGCACGGCGAGCTGATCGGCACCATGCTCAAGACGCTGCGTTTTCTCATCCCGGTTGCGATCTTCGCGGGGATCGGCTGGTTCCTGCTGAAGGGACTCGATCGCGATCCGCGCCAGGTGCCCTCTCCCCTCATCGGCAAAAACGCGCCCACATTTTCTCTCCCTCAGCTCGAGCAGCCCGGGTCATGGGCACCGGAGTCCCTGCGAGGCCAGGTCTGGCTGCTGAACGTGTGGGGCTCCTGGTGCGCAGCCTGCGTGGTCGAGCACCCGCTCCTCAACGAACTCGCCGAGTCCAAGATCATCCCCATCGTCGGATTGGCCTGGAAAGACGTGCCTGACAACTCGCGCGCCTGGCTGCGCAAATACGGCAACCCCTATTCGGTCATTGTGACCGACCGGGACGGCAAGGCGGCAATCGATTGGGGCGTGTACGGCGCGCCCGAGACCTTCCTGATCGACCGTCAGGGGGTGATTCGATACAAGCAGATCGGCCCATTCACGCCCGAGATCATCCGGGACGAGCTCATGCCGATGATTCGAAAGTATCAAGGCCGATGAAACGGGAGCCCCCGCCATGAGCGACTCGGCCGATGCCCAGCGCCTGAAAAAACTCTCGGAAGAATTGCGCTGCCTGGTGTGCCAGAATCAGACGCTGGCCGATTCCAACGCCGAACTCGCTGTCGACCTGAGACGTCAGGTCGAGTCGATGATCGCCGGCGGTCAGAGCGATCGGGAGATCCGCGACTACATGGTCGCTCGCTACGGAGATTTCGTCCTGTACCGTCCGCCCATCCAGGGCAATACGCTCGCGCTGTGGGCCGGCCCGTTTGCCCTGCTGGGCCTGGGTGGGCTCATCTGGTGGACGGTTCAGCGTCGCAGTCGCCTGGCCGCGGCCGCTGCACGAGCCACCGAGGCTTCGGATCACGGGCCGGGCCATCTCAAAATCGACGCCCAAAGGGATCGTGCCCGGAGCCTCTTGCGGCGGGACTGAGGCCCGCCGCGGGCACCGGACCGCCGAGGTCGGAGGATCGTCCGGATCAGCGACCGGCCAGACGGTCTGCGGCCTGGTCAATTTGGCCCCGCAGTTCCGCATAAGACCAGGTGACTGGGAACTGCGGAAATTGACGGGCGATGGATTCGGGCGGATGGAAGAAAAAGCCCGCATCAGCGGCGCCCAGCATCGCCGTATCGTTGTACGAATCTCCGGCCGCCATCACCTGATAGTTGAGCGACTTGAACGCATTGACTGCAGCACGCTTCTGATCGGGCATGCGCAGTTTCCAGCCACGCACCACGCCCTGGGCATCGACATCAAGCCGGTGACAGAGCAGCGACGGCCAGCCCAGCTGGCGCATCAGCGGGCTGGCAAATTCATAGAAGGTATCGGACAGGATGAACACCTGAAAACGCTCACGCAAGCCATCCAGAAACGCACGGGCTCCTTCCATCGGACCCATGCTCTCGATGACCCGCTGAATGTCTCCAAGCCTGAGGCCGTGACGATCGAGCAGATCGAGCCGGAATCGCATCAGCTTGTCGTAATCGGGCTCGTCGCGCGTCGTTCGGGACAGCTCGGCAATACCGGTCCTTCGGGAAAACTCGATCCAGATTTCGGGGACCAACACACCTTCGAGATCAAGACAGACGACCTGCACGATCTGGCTCCGTGAGAGGGAAAGCCGCGATGATAGCAGCGGGGATCAAGTAGCCACCCGGTCCGGCGCCCGCCACGTCCTCAAGTGGAGGAACTCAGCGGATCGCCCTCGCACGATACAGCGCATCGAGCGTGATCTTGCGTACTTCGATCTTGCTTTGCTCGATATGCGCAGTCAGCAGTCGCTCGGCCTCCTGAGCACGACGGGCCTTGAGCGCACGGATGACGGCGGCATGTTCGTCATAGGTCGCGTCGATGCGGTGGTCTTTGGTGAAATCGAGTCGACGCACGATGCGGATTCGATCGGTGATCTCACGGTGAGTGCGAACGATCTCGGGGTTGCCTGCCAGTTCGACGATACTTTGATGGAATCGTTCATCGAGTACGCCCACCTCGGCCGCATCATTGAGCCGTCGGTCAGCATCGACTTGCCAGACCGCCGCAAGCAATCCGAGCGCCGGCCGTGGGCCCGTCATCGCACAGCAGGCCCGCACTGCGAAGCACTCGATCAAGATACGAAAATCGTACTGCGCATCGATTCGATCGAACTGTAATGGCGGCACCATCCAACCCAACTTGGGCATGGCCTCGACCAGGCCCTCGTGTTGCAAGCGCTGCAGTGCCTGACGGAGCGGGGTTCGGCTGAGCCCCAGCGAATCCGCGAGTTCGGTCTCGGACAATCGATCGCCGGGTAGGAGCTCGAAGTCGAACAACTTTTGCTTAAGGCATCGGTACGCCTGTTCGGCGAGTGTCTCGCCGGCAGCGGGCATTAGGAGCGGGACGGCCATATTTCGAAATCGAGGTATTGATGGCTCGCTGGGCGAAGCACTGGGTTAAGCGGACCCGGACGGCAAGAGACCGGAACCCACTTTGGCTCCGTTCAAAACACCTTCGCAATAATAACGCCAGCCTCCGCTCGAGGTGATGTCGAGAGCATCTGTGAGCCCCCAGGGCTCACAGATGAACCCCTGGACCCACTGGCCATTTTCAAGTTCGATCCGCCCAAGGCCGAGGGGCGGCGCAATCTGCGCCAGGAATGATCCGATCGCGTGGGCGGGGAACGCATAGACCTCGACTTCAATCGCCGCACCGTTCTCCCTAATAGGAGAGGTTTGGAGCCCGGCTCTGTCTTCTGCGAGCTCCGCGAGGCGTGTCTTCGAAGGTGTTCCCGGGACCACGCGCATGAGACCGGGACGATGTGGCGGCCCACCCGACAGGGCGAACAGCCGATAACAGGGCGCGGTCCGGGTCAATGCGAGCAGACGCGCCCCGGCCGCGAGGACTTGACCGTGCAGGGGCATCCCCCTGAGGTGAGCCCCGACCACCGCCACCGGCACGATCGCCTCTGCTGCCAAACGAAGCGGCGGCGTAGCGAACCCATGGCGGGGCGTTTCGGCTCGCGCGGCCAGATGAGCGCCCAAGGGCAAGGACAGCCCGCTGTCCCAGCGGCACGCCAGCTCGACCAGGGCGGCATCCGCACCACCGGGGCCAATAAAGGTCACACCAAAGGGAAGACCACTCGGTCTGAGACTTGCAGGTACGGCCATCGCTGACCAGCCCAGAAGATTGACCGCATTCGTATAACGCCCCAAACGGGCGTTGCAGCCCACTGGATCTGCAAGGACATCCGCATGCCGGGGCAGCCCGGGCGCAGTCGGCAACATCAAAACGTCCACCTGGCCCCACAGTGCACGAGCCTGCGCCTCAGCAGACTTGAGCGCGTAGAGACCCTCGAAAGCCTGCGTTGCAGTCAAGCCCTGCGCCTTGGAGATGACGCGGGCCACCGTCGGGTCCAGGCCCGGCGCGCCAGCCTCGATCGACGCGCCGGCCACCGCGTAGCGCTCGGCGACCCAAGGGCCGTCATAAAGAAGAGCGGCGGCGCGATCGAGCGGTTCAAGATCGACCGGAATGATCGTATGTCCAAGCTCGCGCAGGCGCGCGATCGCCTCGTCATAGGCACTGAATCCATCCCGCTCGTCCAGGTCGGGCTGCGCCGCCACCCCGACTCGAACCACCGGTGGAAATGCAAGTCGCTCGGGCACCGGATCGTGGAAACGAATTTCATCCGCGGGACGGGCAGCGGGGTCGGCCAAGACGGGAAGGATGATCGCAGCGTCCTCTGCGGTGAGCGTAAAGACCGACACACAGTCCAAAGACGCGCAGGCGGGCAGTACACCCGCAGTGCTGACCAGACCCGGAGTCGGCTTGAGCCCGAAGAGGTTGCAAAAAGCCGCAGGGACACGCCCGGATCCGGCGGTATCGGTCCCCAGCGAAAAGCAGACCAGTCCGCGCGCAACAGCAGACGCTGATCCTGAACTCGAGCCCCCGCTGATATGGTCCGGCGAAAAAGGATTTGGAACCCATCCAAACGGCGAGCGCGTGCCCACCAATCCGGTTGCGAACTGATCCAGGTTGGTCTTGGCGAGGACCACCGCGCCGGCACGCTGAAGCAAATGCACGGCGTGAGCGGTTTGTTCAGCGATACGATCGCGCGAAGGCAAGGCCGCAGTCGTCCGCCAGCCACGGATATCGATGTTGTCTTTGACAACGAACGGGATGCCGAACAATGGCATCTGCTCCATCGATCCGGCCTCAAGCAGAGCGATCTGGCACTCGAGCTGATCGAAATCGGCGATTTGAATGAAGGCTCGGTCACCCATTGGACCACAACCAAGCTCCATCAACTCACGCCATCGACGAAAGAGGAGGTCACGCGGCTGCACTCCTCGCGAATATGCGTCGCGATATTGTCGGAGAGTCAAGGGTCGTTGTTCGTTCATGCCAGCCTCAAGGGTTGCCGGTCCCGTTCACTCGCCCTGGTTGCGCCCGGGGGTTTCGGAGCGGCCTCAATCAGCGTTCGGGTGTATTCGTGACGAGGGTCCGACAACACCGTTTTGGTCAAACCGGTCTCGACGATCTCCCCTGCGCGCATCACGATGACCCGCTCGCACATCAGCCGAACGACCTCCAGATCATGGCTGACGAAAAGATAGGCCATGCCCAGATCCCGACGCAGATCGGCGAGCAGATTGAGGACGATCGCCTGAACCGAGACATCGAGTGCCGCCGTCGGCTCATCGAGAATCAGCAACTCGGGTTCACTCGCGAGCGCTCGGGCAATCCCGACCCGCGCCTTCTGACCGCCTGAGAGTTGGTGCGGCAGCCGATCCAACAGGTGGACGGGCAAGCCCACCTGGGCGGCCAATCGTTCGACTCGGGCCCTGATCTCGGCTTCATCGCGCACACCGAGCAGGCCGGCGATCGGATCGGCAATCGAACGCGCCGCTGTCAGTCGGGGATCAAGGCTGTCGGTGGGGTCCTGAAAGACCATTTGAAGCTTCGACCTGAGCGCAGAAGAGGCAAATTCGCTCGCACGCACCAGGCTGATGTCCTGCCCTTTGAATCGGATGCTCCCTGCGCCGCAGTCGATCAGCCGAACGATCATCGAAGAGGTTGTGGACTTGCCACAACCCGATTCCCCCACCAAACCGACACTTTCGCCCGGATTGATCCGAAACGAGATCCCTGCTACCGCGCGAAACGGGTCGGGCTGCTCCCTGCGCAGCCACTGGAGGAAGCTGCGCTTTCGCGGAAAAGTCTTCTCGAGCTCGATCACGTCGAGAAGCGGCGCAGCCGCCGCTCCCGCGCGATGGACCGGAGCGGTCGGGCAAGACCGAGCATCGGGCTCCTGCGCCTTGGGGCCGTCTGCCTCTGCGCCGGCCAGTGGTCGGGGCAGCAGCGCCCTGACGTCGTGCGCATGGTGGGGCGTCGCGCTCACAAGGCGACGGGTGTAGGGATCAGCGGGATGAAGGAAGAGCGATTGGGGATTGCCCGACTCAACGACCCTGCCTTGTTCCATCACGATGATGTCGTCACAGTATTCGCCGGCAAGGCCGAGATCATGAGTGATCAGCAGCGTGGACATCGATTCCGATCGGGTCAGATCACGGATCAGGTCCATCACAGCCCGCTGCGTGGTGACATCAAGACCCGTCGTGGGCTCATCGGCAATCAGCAGCTTCGGCCGGCACGCGAGCGCCATTGCAATGACGATCCGCTGGCACATACCGCCCGAGAGCTCGAAAGGATAAGCGTTGACACGGTCCTCGGGGTCGCGGATCTTCACCTTGCGCAGCATCTCGATCGCTCGAAGGCGGGCCGTCTGGCGAGTCGCCTGGGCATGCGAGACCAAGACATCTGCGATCTGATCGCCCACGCGGCGTATTGGGTTGAGCGCTGCGCGCGGGTTCTGGAAGATCATCGAGATCTCCCGGCCCCGCAAGGTCTTCATCACCGGTTCCGGGACCTTGCTGAGCTCCAAGCCCTCAAACCGGATCGAGCCCGAGCTGATGCGTCCTGCGCGATCCAAAATTCGCATCAGCGCATAGGACGTGACCGACTTGCCCGAACCCGACTCCCCAACGATGCCCAGGGTCCTGCCCTTGTCCAGCCTGAAGGACACATCACGAACAGCCTCGACGGGACCACGACGAGTGCGGAAGGACACCGAGAGTCGATCAATCTCGAGAAACGGCGTGGTCTGGATGCTCATGTTCAGGTCCGCCGCTGCGGGTCGACGAGGTCGCGCAAGCCATCGCCCATCAGATTGAAGGTAAAGACCGCGGTCATCAGCGCAAGACCCGGAAAGAGCGCGAGCCACCATTCTCCCGAGACCACGTAACTCGCGCCCTCGGCGACCATGATCCCCCACTCCGGAGTGGGCGGCCTGATTCCCAGTCCGATGAATGAGAGCCCAGCGGCATTCAAAACAGCCCACCCCATGTTGAGCGAGATCTGGACCATCATGGGCGGCAAAATGTTGGGCACGACGCGGGCATACAGGATGCGCGCAGGCGCCTGACCGGACAGTCGCGCCGCAAGCACCCATCCCGCCTGACGTCGCACCGCAACCTCGGCGCGCGCAACGCGCGCATAAAACGGAAGATTGATGATCGCAGTGGCGATCACAACGTTTTCAATCGTGTTGCCCGAGGCTGCGACGATACCCATCGCGAGCACGAAGAGCGGGAAGGCCATGATGGTGTCGAGCAGGCGGCCAAGGGTGCGGTCAAACCATCCACCCCAGAATCCGCCTGCGGCCCCGAGGAGCGTGCCCACGACGAAAGACAGCGCGACCGCACAGACCGAAATCAGCAGATCGAGCCGGGTGGCAACGACAACTCTGGAAAACACGTCTCGACCGACCTGGTCGGTGCCGAACCAGTGGCGGGCACTGGGCGGTTGCAGGGCCCCGGTAGCGGTACTCGCAAGCGGGTCATACGGCACCAGCATCGGTCCAAACACCCCTATCGTCACGAGCCCGGCAAACAAGGTAAAAGCGAACGCCGTCACGGGGTTGGCCGACATCACGTAGCGCAATTGCGCCCACAGGCCGGGCTGGGTCGGAGTTGGATCAGCCATCGATGCGCACCCGGGGATCGATCAAGGTGTACGCGATATCGATGATCAGATTCAGCGCGACAAAGAGCACCGCCATGGCGAGCACGAAGCCTTGAACCGCCGCATAGTCCGAGCTCACCAGAGCCTCGACCGCATAGGAGCCAATGCCGGGCCAGCTGAATACCTTTTCAACAAGCACATTGGCCCCGAGCGAGAAGGAGAACACCATGCCGAGGGTGGTCACCACGGGCAGCTGGGCGTTGCGAAACGCGTAGGTAAAAAGGATCGTCCGGCCCGGTAGACCGCAGGCGCGGGCGGTGCGCAAGTACTCGGAGGCGAGGGCCTGCACCATCGCTGCGCGGGTCATGCGGGCGATCGGGGCCAAGGTAAACAGCGCCAGGGAGGCCGCGGGCAGGATGAGTTGTTTGAGCGCGGACCAGGCGGTCGGAAAATCGCCGGCGAGCGGCGCGTCGATCAACATGAACCCGGTGACCCGTGGCGGCGCGATCGCAATGAGGTCAAGCCGCCCCACCGGCATCGGAGCCCATCCCAGGAGATAGTAGAAGACGTACACGAGCACCAGTCCCGTGAAGAAGGTGGGCAGACTCACACCGGCGGTCACGACCAACCGGCACAGCTGATCCACCCAGCTGTCCTGACGCACAGCCGCCAAAACGCCCAGGGGCACGGCGACGCTGACCGACAGCATCAGAGCCACGAGGGTCAACTCGAGAGACGCTGGCAGCCGACTCGCCAGATCGAAGCTGACCGCCTGCCCGGTGGAAATCGATCGGCCCAGATCCCCTTGCACCAGCGCCTGGACATAACGCAGGAACTGCACCCACAAGGGCTGGTCCAGCCCGAGCTGGGCGCGAATCTGGGCAATGGAGGCTTCGGTGGCGGCAGGCCCGGCGAAAAACGCCGCCGGGTCGCCCGGCAAGGCCCGGGTCATCAGGAACGTGACCACGATGATGCCGATGATCGTGGGCACGGCCTGAAGGACCCGACCAATGACAATCAGGGGAACTGCCATGACTACTTTCGAACCCGGAATGCAGACACTGTACGCATCACAGCTTCATCGACCGGGCGTCCATCTGGCGGTGATACCAGAACGTATACCCCTCGAGCTTGGGTGACATTGCAGACTCGAGCGTGGGCTGCCAGAGCGGAATCCTCGGCAGATCCTCAAACGCTTTCTCAATCAGTTGCAGGATGCGGGGTCGATAGCCCGGATTGGAGGTCTCCATGTGCAGCGTCTCGTCGATCAGACGCTTCACGGTCGGATCGTCATAATTGGACGCGTTGAAGAGAGCACCCTTGATGTAGGCCCAGTAAAAGTAGTAGCAGGGGGTATTCAGCCATCCACCGAAGTTTTCGAGCAGGAACGGGAGCTTCTTTTCGATCAATGCCCGGGTACGCCAGCTCGCACCAGGGATCTTGTCCAGCGTGACCTTGATGCCGATTTTCCCGAGGCTCTCCTGGATCAGCAAGGCGGTGGGCTCGCACCAGTCCGCCTCCCCCAGATCAAACGACAAAGGCACCTCGAAGCCCTTGGCATGGGCGCTCTTTGCCAACAGCGCGCGAGCCTGATCCAGATCGGTTCGGTAGGGGAAAGGCTGAGGCCAGACCGGGTCGACCGGTTTCGCCGATTTGGCCCCCCACATGGGGACCCCCCGGCCGAATGCGGCCTGGTCGAAGATCTGCTCATACGGAATCGCCATCGCAACCGCCTTGCGGACGTTGCTGTCCTTGAACGGCTCAAAGTCCATATTGAGGCAGGCCACATAGAGACAGTTATCAATGGGCGAACCCACCACTTTGGCCTTTTTACCGGCGGCGAGCTCCTTCGCATCCTTGTTCGGAATCTGAAAGGACAACTGCACATCGCCCCGCTCGATCAGCGCACGACGCGTGGCAAGGGCGGGGACCTCCCGCACAACGATTCGACGCAAGGCCGGAAGCGGCCCTCCGACCCAATCGTCGTTGCGGACGTAGACCAACTGCTGGCCCTGTTCCCAGCGCTCGACCTTGTAGGCGCCGCTTCCCTGGGGTGTCTTGTGCAAATACTCGGCCGCCCACGGATCGGCTGCGGTCGCGTTAGCACGGGCCACCTTGGAATTGATGATCACCGCCACCGGCACGGTGAGATTCGGCAAAGCGAGCTTGGAGGGGTGATCGAGGTCGATCCTGATCGTTCGGTCATCGACGACCACAAACTGCTCTGGCCGCTTGAAACCGCCGGCCGCCATTTGGGTCTGGGGAAAACCGCCCAGCGCCAGCGCCCGGTCAAACGACCACTTCACATCATGGGCCGTGACCGGCGAACCGTCCCAGAATCTTGCATTGGCCTTGAGCGAGAAGGTCAGGCTTTTGCCATCGGCGGACACCGTCCATTTCTCTGCGAGTTCAGGGATCACCTTCTCGTAGTCGTAGGCGAGCGATCCGTCGGCCAACTTACGGGTGCCAAACGTGACCAAGCGGTCGTACACATTGACTGCGATTTGATAGCTGGGGCGATTGGTACCGGGTCGGTGGATATCGAGGCTGTTGAACGTGTAGCCAACCACGGCCACCATAGTGCTGCCTGCCTGCGCAAATGCGGGCGACTTGAGGAACGGGAGGGCGGCAAGACCCAGGCTCGTGCCGGCTGCGGTTTTCAGGACTTCACGACGATTCATGGCGGAATCCTTTTTTGGAGATGGATCGAAGGGGCCAGATGACGCATACATTCTTGTATACAGGCTTGAATGCAATTAGCATGCCGCCCTTGGGCGACAGACCGCGCCGTCTGACGGGCACCGCGCTCCGCGAACCGCGTCGGCAAAAATGACCCTTCACGGTGCGTTTTGCCCCTCCAAACAGCCCGGACACGCACCAATGCGGCGCTCCGCCCACCGTGCGGATGAACCGAAACGGTCCTTCAGGCTCGGCCCATTGTCCTGCGGACGACGCGCGCACCTGCGCGATCTCCGCACCTGCGCGATCTCGAAGCTCCGATCAGTCCGTACTCGGGACTCGGGATGCAGCTTGGGGCGGCAGTTCGACCGGATCAGGGATGGGTCCCTGGGGAGCGAAGCCCCGCGCGAGCGGCGTTACTGGGGCGAGAGGCCCGTCTCCTTCACGAGATGGCCCCACAGCTGGATCTGGTCGCGGACGAACTCTGCCAGCGCATCTGCGCTCGTCGAGGCTGCGATCATCCCCTGGCTGGCGAAGTGACTGACCGTGGCCGGATCCTGCACCGCCCCGGAAAACGCGACGATCAGCAATCCTGGGCATTGTCCCGAAAAAAAGGCCTTACACCGTGCCGTGAGGGAGCAAAATCTGACGAATCACGGATCCCGCATGCAGGCGATCGAATCCGCTATTGAGCTGATCGAAACGGATGTGTTCACTGCGCAGCCGATCAACGGGTAGACGACCGTTCAGAAACAGGTCGACATAGCGGGGAACATCCTGCTGGGGCACCCCGCCGCCCATGAAGGATCCGCGGTATACCCGCTCATCGCAGACCCAAGGCAGATGGTTGACCGAGAATGTGGCGTCCGAGCGCCCAACCCCTACGCCCACCACTTCACCGCCGCGCACCGTGATTTTTTCGGCCGTGCCCAGAGCCGTCAAGTTGCCCGAGACTTCAAAGCAGTAATCGACGCCCCCCTCGGTGAGATCGAGCAACTGCTCAAGGGCATCGGGCTCGAGCGGATTGATGCAGTGCGTGGCGCCGCAGGCGCGAGCGAGATCGAATTTTGAGGGCAAGACATCCACGCCAATGATCAGGGCAGCACCCGCTTCACGGGCCGCCATGACGGAGGTCAGGCCCACCCCGCCCAGGCCGATCACAGCCACCGACGAGCCGGGTCGGACGCGGGCGCTGTTGAACACTGCGCCCGCCCCGGTCACCACCGCGCAGCCAAAGAGCGCCGCGATGTCGAGGGGTACCGAGCGATCGATCTTGATGAGCGAGGCAGGCGTGACAACCGAGTACTGGGCATACACCGAAACGCCGCTGTAGTGGTTCAGTCTCCCGCCGTCGGGTAATCGCAGCCGGCGCTGACCTGTCGCGAGCATGCCCTCGTTACGGGCCCCAGTCACCACCTTGCACAGGCCAGGTCGCCCCGCTCGGCAGACGCGGCAGGCGCCACAGCCCGCCACAGCAGCCATCGCAACATGATCTCCGGGGGCGAGCCCGGTCACGCCCGCACCGACCTCACGGACAATCCCCGCTCCCTCGTGGCCGCCCACCACGGGCAACGGGCGCTTGCGCATGCCTTCGAGCACCGAAAGATCGGAGTGGCACAAGCCTGCGCCTCGGACTTCGACAAGCACTTCGCCGGGCCCCGGACCTTCGAGCTCGACCTCTTGGATCACAAAAGGCTTGCTTTGAGCAAATGGCAAAGGCAGGCCCTGCTGATACATCACCGCGGCGGTCATCCGCATGTTGTGCTCTCCCTGATCAAATGCTCCCGATCCGCGCAGCGCCTAACGGTCAGGCACTAGGATCCGATCACGCCCTCGGCCCGCAAGCCGGCCAATTCTTCGGCCGAAAGCCCAAGCCAGTCCCCAAAGACGCTGTCATTGCAGGCGCCCAGCGGAAGGCTCGGCACGATCGGGTGACGCTCGAGCCCTTCAAAAATCAGCGGCGAATTCTGCAGCACCACCCGGCCGAGTTCCGGGTGATCCACCCATTGCAGGCTGCCGCGGGCGTGCATGTTCTCATCGGCCATCACCTCGGCGAGTGTCCTCACCGGAGCGCAGGGCACCTTGGCCTCCAGCATCAGCCGCGCCACCTCGTGCTTGGACACGGTGATGGTCCAAGCCTCGATCAAGGCATCCACGTCTGCGAAGTTTTGAACCCGCGAAGTACGGGAGATAAAGCGCGGATCGTCCTTGAGGTCTGGCCGGCCCATCACCTCGAGCACCGCCCGGAAATGGTGGTCCCCAGGGCAGTTGAGCACCACAAAACCGTCACGGGTCCGGTAGGCGTTGTAGGGCGAAATACCGAGGCCGCCGTGGCGATTGCCGGTTCGCGCAGGGGCCGCGTCACCGCGGGCGTGCAACATGCCCAGGTTGGACGCCAGAGACGCATAGACCGCATCCTGCATCGACACCTCGACGACACGGCCCCGGCCAGTCCGTTCTCGCTCATAGAGGGCGGTCATCACGGCTCCGTACAGATGGATGCCTGCCATGAAGTCGCACAGCGCGGGGCCCGCCTTGACCGGCGGTTGATCCGGATGGCCGGTCGAGTCGATCACGCCCGACATGGCCTGCATGACCAGATCCATGGCCGGATAATCACGATAGGGACCAGTCTTGCCGTAACCGGAGCTCGAGCCGTAGATCAACCGGGGGTTGACCGCCTGCAGCGCCGCCGCGCCGACGCCCAGCCTGTCCATGACCCCGGGCGCGAAGTTCTCGAGCAGGATGTCCGAGCGGGCGACCATCGCGCGCAGCAGCTCGCGCCCACGCTCGCTCTTCAGATTCAGCGTCACCGGCTCCTTGTTGGCGTTGAGCATCGCAAAGGGCAAGGCCGCGCCGCCCAGGTCACCACGGCTACGCAGGTGCTCCCCCTGAAAGGGCTCGACCTTGATGACCCGGGCACCCGCCATCGCCATCAGGAAGGCCGCATAAGGCCCGTTGTAGACATGGGATAGGTCGAGGACAGTGACCCCGTGCAGCGGGTACTGCTGCGGCAGCTGAGCAGTTGCGGCAGTCTCGTTCATGATCAGAAGGTGCCCATGCCCAGGAAGCCGTCGACCGAGTCGAAATCATTGACGAGCATGCGCCCGACCAGATCTTTCAGCGCTTCGGTGGCCCCGCCCCCCAAGGTACCGTAGCGCACTCCGCGGTACATCCTCGAGATCGGGTAGTCGTCGGTAAAGCCATAGCCTCCGTGGACTTGCAGGGCTTCGCTCGTGACGCGGATCGCCATCTCGTTGACAAACATCTTGGCGATCGCAGCTTCGTGCGGATCCGGAAAGGGATTGGCCGACAGGCAGGCACGATACAGCAGGGCCCGCCCGGCTTCGATGTCGCGATACATTTCAGCGAGCTTCCATTGGATCCCTTGGAATTCGGCCACTGAATTCCCCCGGATCTTGCGCTCACGCACATAGGAGATGGCCTCCTCGAAGGCACCCTCGGCCAGACCGAGCGACACGCTCGGGTTCAGGCAGCGCTGCGTGTTGAACGCCGACAGCAGCTTCTTGAAGCCGCCCTGCTTGAGGATCACATTCTCAAGCGGCACCTCGACATCACGGAACTGAATCTCGGCGAGATACTCTCCACCCATGGTGTGGTATCGAGCCGTGACCTCGAAGCCCGGGTAATTGCGGTTGACCAGGACGCAGCCGATGCCGTCGCGCCCAGGCGAGTCATCGATCCTTGTGAAGACAACGAACCACTCCGCCTCGTTGGCGCGGCTGATCAGTGTCTTTACGCCATTGACCACGGCACGATCGGCATAGATCCGGGTGTTGGTCTTGTAGTTCGGCACGTCGGTCCCCGCGTGAGGCTCGGTCATGCACACCGCCAGATGCGCCTCGCCGGAACAGACTTTTGGAAGGATGTCCCGCTTCATTGTTTCAGGCGCATAGGTGCTGATCACCCGAACCTGCACCCCCACCATGCCCATAAGCGCCATGGCCGTGGCGTAGCAGTTCTTAGCCACCTCTTCAATGATCAGCGCAGTCTCGAAGACACGAAGGTTGGATCCGCCGTATTCCTCGGGGATGGACATGCCCAGCACACCGATCTTGGCCAGCTCGTTGAGGTTGTCCCAGGGGTAGGTC
>JBIKVK010000192.1:0-6526 GCA_044356835.1 Burkholderiaceae bacterium | reverse complement strand
CATCGGAGCGAGACCTTCGGTCGCCTCGTCAAGCACCAACAGTCGGGGGTTGGTCATCAAGGCCCGGCCGATGGCGAGCATTTGCTGTTCGCCCCCTGAGAGTGTCGCTGCCGACTGCCCGCTGCGCGCCTCCAGAATGGGAAACAGGGCGGACACGCGCGCGAGTGTCCAGGGACCCCGGCGCGACGTTGCAATCAGGTTTTCGCGCACAGTAAGCGTTGGGAACACCTGCCGCCCCTCGGGGACGAGGCCGATGCCCAGGCGGGCGATCGATTCCGGCGTTCGACCGTTCAGGCGTTGACCTTGGAAGACGATATCTCCACCGCTGGCCTGCACCAGGCCCATCAGGCTGCGCAGCGTGGTGGTCTTGCCCATGCCGTTGCGACCCAGCAAGGAAACGACCTCGCCCGCTCCCACGGACAGATTGACATCAAAAAGCACCGGCGTGGGCCCATAGCCCGCCTTGAGCCCGAGGATCTCAAGCATGGCAAACACCCGGGTCGCGGGCACGCGTCAGGCCGTCAGTCATCGCCGTCTCCGAGATAGGCCTGTCGCACCAGGGCATCATTGCGGATCTGCTCTGCAGGACCGCTTGCGATGCAGGCACCCGAGACCAGCACGCTGACCCGGTCGGCGAGCGCGAAGACCGCATCCATGTCGTGCTCGATGAGGAGCATGGGCAGCGAGCCGCGCAGCCGCAAAAGACGTTCGGTCATCGCCACGCTCTCGGCCGGCCCGAGCCCGGCCATCGGCTCGTCGAGCAGCAGCAAACGGGGTTCCAGCGCCAGTGCGATCGTGAGTTCCAGCTGCTTGCGCTGACCATGGGACAATTCTGCGATCCGGACCGAGGCCAACGCTGCGATGTCTGCAGCCTCGAGACGTTCGAAGGCGAGGCGACGGACCTCACGCTCAAGCGCGCGGCTGCCGAGCAGACGACCGCTCTGCCGACGCTGAGCGAGCAGACTCAGCATCATGTGATCGACGACGTTGTACTCGGGGAGCAGTTGCGTGATCTGGAATGTCCGCGCGATGCCCCTGCGGACCCGTGCTCCGGTAGTGAGCGAGCTGATGTCCTCGCCGTCAAGCAGCACCTGGCCCGAATCCGAGCGAAGTTCGCCGGTCAGTTGTCCGATCAGCGTCGTCTTGCCCGCCCCGTTGGGCCCGATCAAGGCGTGAATTTCCGCCGGCTGGACCTCGATCGAGACATGGTCGGTCGCGAGCAGTCCCCCAAAGCGCTTCACCAGCGACCGGGTCTGAAGCCGGGGCGCGGTCAAGACCCTGCTCCGCGTGAGGCATCCGTGCGAGCCGGTTCTGCTGCTCCGTTGGTCGCTGGAGCTGCAGCAGTCCGCCGTGATCCCAGCCGCTCCACCCAGCCGTACAAGCCGCCCCGAGCAAACAACACGACCAGGATCAGCAGAAGGCCGATCCCGAACATCCTGTGCTCGCTCCAGCCTGGAATCCGTCCCAACAAATCCTCGAGTCCGGTCAGCGTGAAGGCCCCGATCACGGGCCCGAACAGTGTGGCCGATCCGCCCAGAATGACCATGACCATGAATTCGCCCGATTTGGTCCAGTACAACATGTCGGGGGTCACGAAACGTCCCTGGTTGACCATCAACGCGCCTGCGAGAGCCCCCCCCATGCCCCCGATCACGAACGCGATCAACTTGTAGCGGTATGGGTTCAGCCCGAGGGCGAGAATGCGGCGTTCGTTTTGGCGGATGCCGCCCAAGGTCAGGCCGAAGGGGGAACGGACGATACGGCGACTGATCCAGATCACGAAGGCCACGATGGCAAGGACCAGATAGTAGAAGACCGTGTCGTCGCGCAGATCCAGTCCGGGCAGCTCGTTACGTCGTCGCACGGTCATGCCATCGCTGCCGCCGTAGAGGGAAAGCGATGAAAAAAGGAAGAACAGCATTTGCGCGAAGGCGAGCGTGATCATCAGGAACTGGACGCCGGTCGTACGAAGCGAAAGCGCACCGATGACCAATGCCAGGAGCCCTCCCGCGAGCATCGCCGCGGGCAGAGTGATCAGCAGGCTGGTCGTCCCCGGGATCAATCCCCAGAGGGGTTCGCCCAACTGGAAGTGCTTGAAGAGCACGGCAACGGTGTAGCCGCCTATGCCGAAAAAGGCGGCATGTCCGAAACAGGCCATGCCACCGTAGCCCAGCACCAGGTTGAGACTGACGGCCGCGAGGGCGTAGATCAGCATCCGGGTGAAGAGCGAAATCCAGGCAGGATCGCCCGACCACTGGGCCAATGCGGGCAGTGTCAGGAGCACCGCGAGGGCGATCAGACCGAGCGCCAGCAGGGGCCAGGCGGGCCGTTCGGACATGGTGGGAGGCTCAGCCATGGGCGGGCAGCAGGCCTTTGGGCCGGATCAGCAGGACGAGCGCCATCAGCAGATAGATGCCCAGCGAAGACAGGCCGCTACCCAGGGCATCGGCAGCCGAGGCTTCCATGAAGGTCTTGAGCCAGGGCGGTACCAGCGCCCTCAGCGCCGTGTCGATGAGACCCACCAGCATCGAGGCCAGGAAGGCCCCTCTGACCGAGCCCAGACCGCCGATCACCACCACCACGAAGGTCATGATCAGGATCTGCTCTCCCATGCCGACCTGGACCGTGTAGACCGGTCCGGCCATCATGCCGGCAAGACCCGCGAGCAACGCGCCCAGACCGAAGACGGCGGTGTAGAGGAGGCGGATGTCGACGCCGAGGGCCCGGACAATCTCTCGATGGGTCGAACCGGCTCGCACCAGCATGCCGATGCGGGTGTGTGCAATCAGAAGGTAGAGCCCGAGCGCGACCGCCAGCCCCAAGACGATGATCGCCAGTCGATAGACAGGGTAAGGCACGCCTGGAACCAGTTCGACCGATCCAGCGAAGAGCGGAGGAATCTCGACATAGAGCGGCCGTTGGCCGAAGATCATCGAGAACAATTCATTCATGCACAGCGAGAGGCCGAACGTGGCGAGCACCTGATCAAGGTGGTCACGACTGTAGAGCCGTCGCATCACCCCGAGTTCCATCAAAATGCCGACCAGGGCCGCCGAGGCGAGCCCGGCGATCGCGGCCAGCATGAAGGAGCCCGTCCGGGCCAAGGTGGCCGCAGTGAGGAAGGCTCCAACCATATACAGCGAACCATGGGCGATATTGATGACGCCCATGATCCCGAAGATCAGGGTCAGGCCCGCGGCCAGCAGAAAGAGCATGACCCCGAGCTGCAGCCCGTTGACGGTCTGCTCGACGACCAGGTTGAGCATCTGTGGAGGACGAGTGGATCGGCGCGAAGGCGAGGGCGCGCTCCATCGCGCGCCCTCACGGCACGATCAGAGCTTGCAGTCTTTGGAGAACGCGTCACCGTGTTGATCGAGAATCTTGTCGACGGTACGCAGCGCAAGGCTGCCGTCGGCATTCTTGACCGGCTTGATGTGGAACCAGTCCTGGACTGGATGCTGGTTGGGGCCGAACTTGAACGGACCGCGGATGGACTTGAAGTCGGCCTTGCGCAATTCAGTACGAAGCTTGTCGACGTCATCGCTGCCGACTACCTTGAGCGCGGCGGCCAGCGCCTGGGCCGTATCCCAGCCCTGACCGGCATATACGGTCGGTACCCGCTTGTACTTGGCCTGGAAAGCGGCGACGAACGCCTTGCTCTCGGGATTGTTGAAGTCGACGTTCCACTTGGCGCCGATGTCCAGTCCCAGGGCGGTATCTCCGACCGCGAGCAGGGTCGTCATATCGAGGGTCGGCTCGGCACCCACCATGGGAATGCTGCCCATCAGGCCGGCTTGTGCATACTGCTTGAGGAAGGCGATGCCTACGCCGCCCGGGTGAAATTGATAGACCACATCAGGCTTGGCGGCCCGGATCCGTGCCATCTCGGCTGAGAAATCGGTCTGATCCATCCGGGTGTACACCTCCTGGACGATCGAACCCTTGAACATGCGCTTGAAGCCGGCGACGGCGTCTTTGCCCGCCTGGTAGTTGGCGGCGAGCGCGAATGCGTTCTTGAAACCGAGCTTGTTGGCCAGTGCCCCGGCGCTCTCGTGCAAGGCATCGTTCTGCCACGAATAGACGAAGTAGTTGCGATGGCACTCGCGGCCGGCGAAGTTCGACGGGCCGGCATTGGGGCTGAGGAACAACGCACCGGAGTCGACGACATCGGGAACGATCGCGACCGAGACATTGGAAAACACCACGCCAGTGACGATCTTGACCCGCTCGGTCTTGATGAAGCGATCGACGATCTGTTTGCCCTGACCCGGTTTCAGTCCGTCGTCTTCGATCAGTACCTGTACGGGTACGCCCCCCAGTGTGCCGCCGCCTTGCTCGACGGCGAGCATGAATGCGTCACGGATGTCCTGGCCGAGATAGCCCGGAGGCCCCGACAGCGTGCTCACGAAACCGATCTTGACCGGAGCGCGGGTCTGGGCCTGCGCCAGGGGGGAAAGCGCTACCAGAGCGCTCAGCAAAACAGCAGATCGCAACATCGTGGTGTCTCCATATGCCGATTGATTGGCCCGACTCCGGTGTTCGGTCGACTTCGGAGTTCGGTGTTGAAACAGCGACAGAGGTTAACAGCGGCCCAGATGGCGGGCAAGGGCCGCGCCGCCCGGCATCGGCGGGGAAAGCCTTGAGGCCCGAGGAACGGCAGGGTCGAACCCGGGACGCGCTGTTTCCGGCGCGTGCTGCCGGCGCCCGGTTCAGAGCCGGATCGCAAGCTTTCCGATCAGATCCCGCCAGCGCGAGTGCTCCTGCGCAAGGATTCGGGCAAAGGCCACGCCGCTGTCAAAGCCCGGGGAGATGCCCTGGGCGACCAATTGCTCGGCAACCGACGCTGACCCCAGGGTCTGCCGGACAGCACCCGCGATCGCGTTCACCGCGTCGGCGGGCATGCCGGCCGGCCCAAGAAAGCCCCAGGTGCCCGCCACGCTGAAACCTGGGGCACCCGATTGCGCGAAGGTCGCAATCTCGGGCAGCCCGGCCATGCGCTGCTCGCCCGAAATCCCGAGTGCCTTGAGTCGCCCCGCCTTGACTAGGGGAATGGCAGCGACGTTGTCCATCGCGGCTTGCACGGAATTGCCCGCGAGGTCGGTCATCGCTGGCCCGCTGCCCTTATAGGGCACGTGCAGCATGTCGAGGCCGTAGAGGCTTGCGAAGTAGGCCATCACCAGATGGGGGGCGCTGCCCACTCCGGCGCTGGCGTAGGCGTATCGGCCAGGATTTCGGCGTACCTCAGCCACGAATTCATCCGCTCGGCTTGCCGGAAAGCCCGGGTGAACCACCAGGATGTAGCGTAACGAGCCGATCGTCGCGATGGGGGTGAAGCTGTTGAGGACATCGTACTTGAGGTCCGGATAGAGCGAGGCGCTGGAGGTGTGCTGCAGGGCATTCACCAGAACCAGCGTGCGCGACTGGGGCGCAGAGCGCGCAACGTGTGCGATCCCGATCGTGCCGCCGGCGCCCGGCCGGTTTTCGACGACGACCGGCTGGCCGAGGATCTCGCCTACCTGGCGACCGATCAGACGACCGATGGCATCGGTCGCTCCGCCTGGGGCGAAGGGAACCACCAGGGTGATCAGACGGCCGTCACCAGTTTGGTTTTGCGCGAGGGCGCGGGAGGCGGGCAAGCCAAGCGCGGCTGAGCCGGCCAGCAGGATCCGTCGTCGATTCATGATCCGCTCCAGTATTTGATTCAGACGCAATTCAAGGGCAGGCCGGGCCTTGGCCAAGGCAGGGCGACGAGTCGCCCCGCGTACGACTGGGTCAGATAAGCCGTGCGCAGTCCGGTCCCGCCAAAACACAAGTTGGTGATATGGGTGTCTCCAGGGACGGCGATAAACTGCGCGGCCGATCCGTCGGGCTCACACACGCTCACGCCACCGCGGTCCAGGGTTCCTACGCAGATCCGACCGCTGGCCTCGACGGCCAGCGAGTCGAAGCGGGCATACACTGGGCTTTGATGGATCAGCCGTCCACCGTGGGGCGAGCGGTGCGTCGGCTCGCCCGGTCCGCCGAGTTCGCCCGGCGCTGCGAGCTCGAAGGCCCAGAGACGGGCGGTTTCGGTCTCGGCAACATACAGGGTCCGGCCATCCGGAGACAGGCCCATGCCGTTGGGGCGACTGATCGGGAAGATCAATGCCTTGATCATCGATCCATCAGCCTTGGCGTAGTACACGGTGCCACGGTCCGAATCCCGGGCTCGTGTCTTGCCGGGGTCGCTGAAATAGAAGCCTCCGTGGGCATCGAACACGAGATCGTTCGGACCCCGGATCGGCTGGTCACCGCACCGGTCATAGAGGACTTCGGTGCGACCATTCTCAAGATCAACCCGTTCAATCCGGCCGGTGACGTAGTCTTCGGCTGCGCCCGCGTTGACCCAGGCGCCATCTTCACGTTGCCGCCATCGGAACCCTCCATTGTTGGCCACGTAGCATCGCCCGTCAGGACCGATGGCGGCCCCATTGGGGCCGCCGCCCAGGTGGGCGACCACCTCCTTGTGGCCGTTAGGTTTGATGCG
>JBIKVK010000191.1:0-6530 GCA_044356835.1 Burkholderiaceae bacterium | reverse complement strand
TCACTGTGAAACATCGCATTGGGCTCGATCAGATCGAAACCTACGGTTTTGTGCGTGATTTTGTCGGGCGCGTCTCGGAAGCTGGGTGCCGTGTGTTCATCGTGCACGCGCGAAACGCGTGGTTGAAGGGCCTCAGCCCGCGCGAGAACCGCGAAATCCCGCCGCTGCGCTATGCCGTGGTTCATCAGCTCAAGCGCGACTTCCCGACGCTCACCATCGTGATCAACGGAGGACTGCGCGAGCACGCTGCAGCGATGAGCGAGCTGGGTGGGTTGGACGGGGTCATGATCGGGCGCGCGGCCTGCGATTCGCCCTGGCTGCTGAGCCAGGTCGACAGTCTTTATTTCTCTGAGGTCGATCCGGTCGAAAGCCGGGTCGAGGCTGCCGAGGCCGTGCGAGACTTCGCGGTTCGATGCGTCAACGAAGGGGTTCCTGCGCGAGCTGTTTTGCGGCACCTGCTGGGCCTCTTCAACGGCCTGCCGGGGGCGCGTCAATGGCGCCGCACGCTGAGCGATGCCCGGATGCTCGATCGCCATGGTGCGTCCCTGCTGGATATCGCCCTCGAGCCCATGAGAGGCGCTCAGTTTTTTGATCCGGCGGGCGAGCGCCTTCAGGATCCGGCACGCTCACATGCGTGACCAGGAATCAGCGGGGCTCGGTCGATTCGATACGCCGGTTTCGGACGTAGAGCAGGATCGCGCCAAACGCCGCGGCGGCGAGGATGGCTTCGATCCAGGCAAGGGGCACGCTCGCGCCGCTGTCGCTCGCCCCCCTCACCAGCCCCTCCATGAGGTAGATCATCACGATCATCGACCACCACTGGTAAGTCCGAACATGGCCTCGCAGCAGGGCCGGCAGAGCCAGCAGCAGAGGCAGCACCTTGAGGCTGAGGAGCCAGGCCCCGGGGCGCAAAGGGGCGAGCCACAGCTCCCACACGACACCCAAAGCGATCAGGGCGACAAACAAGCCGACAATCAGTCGACGCAGCGTGCGTTCGTTCATGGTCCTGATGATTATAGGCGGCGGGAGCCCTCGACGGCCCGGGCGCTCCGAGACCTGGTGCTTGAGATGTTCGTTCAGGTGCGGCGGCTTCGCCTGCAGCAGGCGGCGGCGAGTCTGGCGTTTCTGTCCCTCCTTGCCGCAGTACCGGTCCTGTCGATCTCGCTGGCAGTGCTGGCTGCGCTGCCGATCTTTGAGCGGCTGCGCGACGACCTGCAGTCCTTTCTGTATCGAAATTTGTTTCCGGAAGCGTTCAACCAGATCGTCATTGAGAGACTCAACGAGTTCGCGGCGAGGGCGACCAGCCTCTCTTCCATCAGTGCGATTGCCTTTTTCCTGACCGCAATCGCCGCGCTTCGGGTGATCGAGCGCACCATGAACATGATTTGGCGCGCGCGCAGCCGTCGTTCGTTCGCAGGTCGACTCGGGCTCTACTGGGTATTGCTGACCCTAGGTCCACTGCTCCTGGCGGGGAGTGTCGCGCTGAGCACCGACCTGATCGATAGTGCGTTGCTCGAGATTGACGCACCTGCCCTGCGCAGTGCCTGGCTTGACATGGTGCCCTGGCTGACCGGAGGGGCGGTCGTCTGGTTGCTGTTCATGACCCTACCCGCAACCCGGGTGAACCCGGTCCATGCGCTCGCCGGCGCATTGCTCTCGGTGGCTTTGATCGCAGCCTTGCAGCGTTCTCTGACCGCCTACGTGAAGCAACTGCCGACCTACGAGGTGGTCTACGGGACGTTTGCGGCGCTGCCGCTGGTTTTGATCTGGCTCTTCGCGTTGTGGATTGCGTTCCTGCTGGGGGCGGTGGTTGCAGCCAATCTGAGGCATTGGCGTGAACCGCGACGACAAGGGGTGGACAATGTGCCCGGACAGATCTTCGCCGATGCGCGATTTGCGCTTGATGCGATGCTGAGCGTGACGGGGGGCCGGGTCGATGCCGCCCTGCCGGCCGCGCAGTTGCGGGCTTGGCTCGCCGATGATTCGGACCGTCTCGACTCGATCGGCATTCTGCTCGAGGAGACCGGCTACATCGTGCGGTTTTTGCCGCTGGCAGAACTCAACGGCTTCTCCCGACCCGGTGGAGCGCAGCGCCTGGGGCGTGGTACGGCCGATCTGTGGCTCGAGCGCTGGGCCTGGCGTTCGGACCCCGGCCAGCTCACGCTCAGGCGTCTGTTCGATCGAATTTGGTGGTCCAGCGAAGTCAATCCGATGCCTGTGCCCCGAGCCCATGTGCCCTCAGGTTTGCTCGATCAACCCCTCGTTCTGGGGCTGGTGTCAGGGCAGACCGATCGGGCCAATGAGCGCTAAGGTCGTTCCTCGCGCGGGCGAGAGCTCGTCCGTGCGGAGCGACTCGAGTGTTCAAACCGGGGCGGTGGCCCGAGCCAAGAAGTTCTTGAGGGCGTGCAGGATTTCGAGAGGCTTCTCGGCCATCATGGCGTGGCCGCAGTCCGGAATGTGCACCACCACGGGTGGCGCGAGGCCCGCGGGACCGGCGGCGGTCTGCAACGCCGAAATCAAGGCCGCCGCCGCCTTGGGCGGCGTCATGAGATCGCGCTGTCCGCTCACCAACAGCGTTGGGCAGCGAACCGCCGAGGCTGCAGCGAGCGCCCCTTCATAGGCGTTGCAGGCGGAAAAATCATTCAGCAGGACGCCCTGCACCTGGCGTTCCATCAGCCTGCGGTTCTGATTGAAGATCGAGAAACCCGGTCCGGGGCAGCCCGGCCGGGGGGTGATACCCGAATGCGACCAGGCATTGATCATGTCGAAGGCACGCGCTTCGTCATCGCGCGCAGCGTCGAGGAGCGCCTGCGAAACCCTCATCGGGGCTGCGGCGCCGAGCAGGGACAGGCTGGCGATGCGATCGCCCCCTCGGGCTGCGGCCTCAAGAGCGACCAGCGATCCCATGCTGTGCCCGACCAGATGACAGGTCTTGAATCCCGCAGCCGCGATCGTTTCGAGCACCCAGTCGGCCAGCGCCTCCACCGAGCTCAGCGCGGGACCGGAACTGCGACCATGGCCCGGGAGGTCAAGGGCCAGCACGGCATGCCCGTGGTGGGCGAGATAACGTGACTGGAGGATCCAGACGCTGTGATCGTGTTGAGCGCCGTGTATGAAGATCACGCCGGTGGCGGCCGCCTGAACAGGCCTTCCGCCCGTGTAGCCGTAGACCGATCGACCGGCGACCTCGAGCAGCATGGCCCTCAGCCTCTTTTCTCGGCGGCCCGGAACGCCGACTTGAGGTCGGCGATCAAGTCGTCCGGGTCTTCCAGCCCGATCGAAAGCCGCAGGGTGCCCTCGCCGATCCCCGCGCTGGCGAGCGCTGCGGAGTCCATCCTGAAGTGGGTGGTGGTGGCGGGGTGGATGACCAGCGAGCGCGCATCACCGACGTTGGCCAGATGCGAAAAGATGCGCAGCGCTTCAACGAAGCGTCGACCGCCGGCCCGGTCGGCTTTCAGTTCGAAACTGAAGACCGCACCACAGCCCCGCGGCAACAGACGTTGCGCGAGTCGGTGATCGGGATGTGTGTCGAGATCGGGGTAGGCAACTGAACGTACCATGGGGTGCGAATTGAGGAAATGCGCGACTGCCCGGGCATTTTCGACATGCCGCTTCATCCGTACGGGCAGGGTCTCGATACCCTGAAGAATCTGAAACGCATTGAACGGACTCATGCAGGCCCCGAAGTCCCGCAAGCCCTCCCGCCGCGCGCGCAACAGAAAGGGCGCGACCGTCGATTCTTCGGCAAACACCATGCCGTGGAAGCCCTCATAGGGTTCGGTCAGTTCCGGGAAACGCCCCGATGCTTGCCAGTCGAATCGTCCGGAGTCGATCAGAACACCGCCGATCACGGTGCCGTGCCCGCACAGGAACTTGGTGGCTGAATGGAACACCAGATCGGCGCCATGGTCGAATGGCCGGATCAGCCAAGGCGTGGTGAAGGTCGAGTCCACCAGCAAGGGCACACCCGCCTCATGGGCAATGCTGGACACCGAGGGGATGTCGAGAACGTCGAGCCCAGGGTTGCCCAGGGTCTCTGCAAAAAACAATCGCGTTTCGGGCCTGAGGGCAGCGCGCCAGGCGTCGGGCTGACGCGGGTCGACGAATGTTGTCTCGATGCCGAATCGTTTGAGCGTGTAATGCAGCAAATTGTGCGAGCCGCCGTAGAGCGCTCTGGAAGCGACGATATGGGCTCCGGCGCCTGCGATGGTTGCGACCGCCAGGTGAAGCGCGGCCTGACCGCTCGCGGTTGCGATGGCGCCCACCCCGGACTCGAGGGCTGCCATGCGCTCCTCGAGCACGGCAACGGTCGGGTTGCTGATGCGGGAATAGACATGACCGGCCTGTTCCATGTTGAACAGGGCGGCCGCTTGGTCACTGTCCCGGAAGGAAAACGCCGCGCTCAGGTAGATCGGAGTGGCCCGAGCGCCGTGATCCCGATCGGGCGCGGCTCCGGCGTGGATCGCCAGGGTATCGAAGCGATGATAGTCGCGCTCTGACATCGGAAAATCCTAACATGACGGTGCATTCGCTAGAATGAAGCGATGAAAATACTGGTCAGCAACGACGACGGTTATTTTTCCCCGGGCATCGACGCGCTGGCCCGAGTGGCCCGGCACTTCGGCGAGGTGACGGTCATCGCGCCCGAGCGTGATCGAAGCGGCTCATCGAACTCGCTCACTTTGGATCGGCCTTTGTCGGTCCGGACTGCTTCCTCGGGGTTTCTGTACGTCAATGGCACGCCGACCGATTGTGTTCACGTCGGGGTCACCGGCCTCATGGAGTCCCGCCCCGATCTTGTGATTTCCGGAATCAACGATGGCCCCAACATGGGGGATGACACGATTTACTCCGGGACCGTCGCGGCTGCGATGGAAGGTTTTCTGCTGGGCGTTCCGGCCATCGCGTTTTCGATCGCCCGTCGAGGCTTCGGCCACCTCGACACCGCCGAGCGGGCGGTACGCGACATTCTCGAAAGGGTTCTCAGTCAGGGCCTTCGCGACCCATTCCTCCTGAATGTCAACATTCCGGATGTTGTTCCAGACGGTTTGCGCGGCACCCGGGTCACCAGGCTGGGAAAACGTCACCCCACCGAAGGCGTGATTCGATCGGCCAACCCTCGGGGTGACACGATCTACTGGATCGGGCCGGTGGGGTCGGTGCGGGATGCCGGTGAGGGTACCGATTTTCATGCGATCGAACACGGATACGTGTCCGTGACTCCGCTCGAAATCGATCTCACCGGGCGTGGGCAGCTCGATACGGTTCGTCGCTGGCTCTCCGCGGACTGAAGCGGTCCGCGGAGCACCCTGGCCCAAGCGGGTCAAAATAACTGACCTTTCCCATGTCAAGGATACCTCGTTGGATGGACCGTGCTGCGATCGATGTCGCAGACAACAACCCACGGGTGCCCGCAAAAGTCTCTCAGCCCTCGCTGCGTAGACCACGCAAGGCGCGCCACGTCGAAGAGGGACCAGCACAGGTTGAGCAGGCTCGCCCAGCGAGCCCAGTTCCCGGCCCGGTCCCGACTCCGGCGCCGTCGGCTTCTGGACCAGGGTGGGCGTCCGATCGTGCTCTCGCGGCCATGGTCGACGGGCTTGAGCGTTCAGGCGTGTCCGATCCCGGGGTTCTGGCCGCAATGCGTGCCGTTCCCAGACACTTGTTTGTCGAAGCTGGGCTGTCCGGACGGGCCTACGAGGATGTCGCCCTACCCATCGGGCATTCGCAGACCATTTCCCGGCCTTACACCGTGGCCCGCATGATCGAGCTCTTAGCGGCCGAGCTAGACCCGGCGCAGCGGGGCCAGTGCAAGGTGCTCGAGATCGGCACCGGCTGCGGATACCAGGCGGCTGTTTTGGCTCACGTGTTCGGTGAGGTCATTTCGATCGAGCGGATCCGCGGTCTTCACGAGCAGGCGCGGTCGAATCTTCGTTCGCTCAGACTGGGCAATCTGCGGCTCGTGTATGGCGACGGAACGGACGGGTTGCCGGGGCAGGCGCCTTTCGACGTGGTCATCTCGGCAGCCGCCGGCGATGAGATTCCCCGGGCCTGGCTCGAACAACTGTCCCAGGGGGGGCGATTGCTTGCGCCCATGGTGACCTCATCGGGTCAGGCCTTGCACCGTGTCAGACGCAATGGCCCCTCCCAATGGTCGCTTCAGGTACTTGATGCGGTACGATTCGTCCCTCTGCGCGATGGTCTCGCATGATCATGAATTGCGCGTCAGGATGCCGAAGATGGACATAAAACCTTACACCCTCGGATGGCTCGCCCGCTGCACTTGTGTGGCGGGGATGACTGCGCTGCTGGCCGCCTGTGGCTCGCGCCCGCCCGCTCCGGTGGTTGACCGATCGACCGTGTCGACGCGCGCCTCGGAGGCGGCCCGCACCCCGGCGCCCGCCGCGGCGGCGAGGCCGGCCACTTCGGCTGTGCCTGAGCCGGTGAGCGCTCCTCGTCCTCAGGCCGCGATTCCGCAGGCCATGCCGACCCGGCCGGCTTCAGGCAATGCTGCCCGCCCGGCTGGGAACGCA
>JBIKVK010000190.1:0-6562 GCA_044356835.1 Burkholderiaceae bacterium | reverse complement strand
ACCTCTGCATCACCCAGCAGGATGGTCTGCGCCGCGCTGACCACGGCCTGCAGACCCGATCCGCACAGGCGGTTCAGGGTCAGTGCCGGGGTATGGATCGACAGACCTCCCTCGATGGTCGCCACCCGCGAGAGGTACAGGTCGCGCGCTTCGGTATTGATCACGTGGCCGAACACGACGTGCTGGACATCGTCTTGGCCGACTGCGGCGCGCCGGCAGGCTTCCCGAAGAACTGCCGCGGCAAGCTGCGTCGGCGTCTGGTCCTTGAGGCTGCCCCCAAAAGTTCCGATGGCGGTCCGCACTGCGCTCACAACCCACACTTCACGGCTCATTGCTGTGCTCCCTGATGTTGAACGGTTGCCGTCATGGACAGCCCCGAGGAATCGGCTGCCCGGATGTTGCGCTGCATTTTAATGCCCCGCCCCCTGAAGATGGTTTGCAGTGCCCGGGTCGTGCCGACGATGATCACGTCCTGGCTGATGCTGTGGCCGAGATCTTCGATGAGGTCCAGGGTCACTGAGGCTCCTGACGCCTTGAGGCGCCCATACGCTTGCTGGGCGTGGGCGACCGGGGTCACCGTGTCGAGCAGGCCATGGATCAGATGGATGGTCGGGCGGAGGGTTTCATCCCCGGCGAGTAGCGGCATCATCCGGCCACTGCTCGCAACGACGATGGCTACCCGTTCGCCATACCGGCGAGCCACCTCCAGTGCCAGCGTCGCGCCTTGCGCAAATCCCACCAGGATCGTGCTTGATCCGTCCAGTCCATGGTCCTGCTGCAGGCTGGCGATGCGGTGCGCGAGTTCCGCCCCGGCGGCTCGCAAGCCGCGCAGGGTTTCTTCGCGGTCTCGGGCGGTCTGGTACCAGTCGGACCCGCCCTGCGGGCAGGCCCGCAGCCCCTGCATGATCGCGCCGGTTGCGCCCGGGAATTTGAGCATCCATGCAACGGCGGCAGGCGCCAAGGCTTCAGGACTGGAGCCGGCTCCGTGAAGAAAGATGATCAGCCGGCGCGGACCCGAACTTGAGCTCGGCGGGAGTTCCAGCCAAAGGGGTGTGGGCTGATCTACCGGGTCGGCTGCTTGGGACATGGTTCAGACTCATCGGGCGCTGCAGGACGCTTCACTATGCCACGGCGTGACCGTCCGCGATGCAAGATCGCGCGAAATGCTCTATCGTTTGCGCTCCGTGAATGCGAGCGACCGGCGCTCCGAGGCGCGGCTCGCATTCGTCCATCCCTGCCAATCGAGTCGCATCTCATGGAACTGTCCAACAAGTCTGCCCGGCAGCTGTTCGAGGAAATTCGGGCCAATCCGACCCGTAAACGCTTCGGTTTCGGCCGCAAGCCCGCGCTGATCAACGTTGATGTGCAGAAGGCCTACACGTCGGTGGGCGAGTTCGTCACCGCCTACGAGACCGACCCCAAGCAGGTCGAGTACATCAACCAGCTGGCCGACGAGTTCCGGGCCCGCAGCCTTCCGGTGGTCTGGACCTACGTCGCCTACATGGAATCGGGAGAGGATTGTGGTGTCTGGGGCACGCGCTCCAACACGCCGGATTCCCTGCAAAACATCAAGGTCGGCAGCCGGCGCGCCGAGTTCGACGACCGCGCCCGTATCGATCACAAGCGCGACATCGTCATCAACAAGCGCATGGCCTCGTGCTTTTTCGAGACCAACCTCGGTTCCATTTTTACCTTCCACGGGATCGACACCGTCATCGTGACGGGAGGCTCGACCTCCGGATGCGTGCGGGCCACCGTGGTCGACAGCCTGCAACGCAGTTTCAGGACGATCGTCCCGATCGAGTGCGTGGCCGACAAGCACGAGAGCCCGCACTTTGCGAACCTCTATGACATGTCGCTCAAGTACGCCGACGTCATACCGGTCGCCGAGGTGCTCGCTCACCTGCGCGGACTTCCCAAGGGGGCGGGCGCATGAGTGTCAGAGACCCGGGGTTCTACGACCACCTGCCCTGGACGCGGCGCCCGGCGATACGCTGGCCCAATGGTGCCCGGGTGGCGTTCTGGGTGGCGCCCAATATCGAGTTCTATGAGCTCAATCCGCCCCGCAATCCGTCGCGACCGGCCTGGGGTCGGCCCGCGCCCGATGTGCTCAATTACACCTACCGGGACTATGGCAACCGGGCGGGCTTCTGGCGCATGTTCGAGGCGATGGAGCGTTGCGGCGTGCGCGGCAGCGTCTCGCTCAACGTGGCGATGTGCGAGCACCACCCGGAGATCATCCAGACCTGCGCCCAAGCGGGATGGGAGTTCTACTCGCACGGCACCTACAACACCCGCTACCTGTTCGGACTGAACGAGGACGAGGAGCGCGCGGTCATCCAGGATTCCATCGACACCATTCGCAAGCACACCGGGCAGAAGCTCGATGGGTGGCTTGCGCCTGCGCTCACCTACACCGAGCGGACCATGGATCTGGTCGCTGAGATGGGGCTCACCTACGTCTGCGATCTGTTCCACGATGATCAACCGGGTCCGGTCAAGGTGCGCAAAGGGCGGCTCGTGAGCGTGCCCTACTCGCTCGAGATGAACGATGTCATCGTCTACAACGTCAATCTCGTGTCGCCGCGTCGTTACGGCGACATCATCAAGCGTCAGTTCGACCGGCTCTACCGGGAGGGAGAGCAGTCAGGCACGGTGATGTGCATCCCCCTGCATCCCTATTTGGTCGGTCAGCCCTACCGGATCGCCGCTTTTGAGGAGGCGCTCGCCTATATCGCCGGACATGAAGGCGTTTGGCTTGCGACGGGCCGGGAGATTGCCCAGTACTTCAACGAACACTACTACGATGCATTTGCGGCTGCGGGCGAGCCGATCGGGGAGGCGCCATGAGCCAGACAGTGGGTCCGCTCGACTACCCCTTCCGGGGCTACGGCATGGATCATGACCGTTGGGACTGGTCCATGCTCGTGCGTCGGCCCGGTGTGACCTGGCCCCAGGGTGCCCGGGTTGCGGTCTGGGTGACGGTTGCGTTGGAATGGTTTCCCCTGAACATGAAGGGCCAGCCCTTCAAGCCGATGGGCGCCATGCAGACCTCTTACCCGGATCTGCGTCACTACACCCTGCGCGATTACGGCAATCGTGTCGGCATCTACCGGGTGTTCGATGCCCTGGCCCGTCACGGCATCCGCGCCTCGGCCGCCTGCAATGCCGCCGTCGCACGTCGCTACCCCTCGCTGATTCGCGACTGCACTGACCGAGGCTGGGAAATCATCGCGAATGGCCTGGACATGGACCACCTGCATCATGGCGGGCTCGCGGTCGACGATGAGCGCGCACTGATTGCCCAAACGCTCGAGATCCTCAGGACCGCAAGCGGTCAGCCGGTTCGCGGCTGGCTTTCGCCCGCAAAGTCACAGTCGCATGCAACGCCCGATTTGCTGGCCGAGGCCGGGGTCGACTACGTCTGTGATTGGGTCAATGACGACATGCCCTATCCGGTTCGTACGGTCTCAGGGCAGCTGGAGGCGACGCCTTCGCATTACCAGCATCCCCCGGGGCAGGGTTCTGCCACCGGCGTGCGACCTGGTCGCGGGCTTGTCAGCATGCCTCATCCCATCGATCTGGACGATGCGACCATCCTGGTGCAGAACCATCACACCGAGGATGATTTTCGCGATGCGCTGGTCGATCAGTTTGAAGTTCTGTACCGAGAGTCAAGCGATTCGCAGGGTCGCATTTTCGCGCTGTCGCTTCACCCCTGGGTGATCGGGCAACCGTACAGGATTTCCGCGCTCGAGGATGCCCTGGCCCACATCATGCGACACCGCGGTGTCTGGGCGGCACCGGGAGGCGAGATCCTGGACGCCTGGCGGCGCGCCACGGGCACCTGAGGGCGTCGATTCGGCGGGCCTCATTGCGCCCATATCTGCGCGCCCTGCCAGAGCAGGGCGCCAGCCAGGGCTGCTCCCGGAAGTGAAAAAAGGGCTGCAGCGACCGTCCGCGCGTCGACCCTCCAGCGGCGCAGGGACAGTCGACCCGGTTGCGAGGCTCCTATGGTTGCGGCCATCTGGGTATGCGGACTTGCCACCGGTACGCCCCACTGTGATGCCGTGGCAAGAATCAGTGCTGCAGCGCCATCGGCCGTACAGGCCTGGGCCGGGCGCAGACGGGCGACCCAGATGCGCCGCGACCTGATCATCGCGAGTCCTCCTGCGATCGTGCCTGCGCCGACCGTCAGTCCCAGCAGGCCTGCGAGTGCCAGCGGAGGCTCAACCTTCGAAGCCTGAACCAGCCCTGCGACGATCAGGGCGAGCCAGATCAATCCAAGTCCAGTTTGCGCGAGCAGGTGGCCACGGCCGAGATTGAAGAGGCCGCAAGCGAGCCATTGCGTTTTACGGAACGCGCGTTCCATGGGTATTGGCGCACGGCCCTGGAGCGCGCGCGCGATCAGGATCCAGAGCAAGGTTGCGCAGATCCAGGCCGCAATCGGCGCCAGGGCGAGGGCGGCGAGCGTGACCAAGGCGCCGAACCACTCCAGGCCTGAGAAGCCCTGCGCGGCGACGCTGGCGCCGAGCATCGCCCCCAGCACGGTATGCATCGTATTGAGCGATAGGCCAATCCGGTGGCCCAGGGCCGCGAAGGCGAGCGTGGTCACCAGGGCGACCATCAGGATCGAAGGCGTCATGAGAGAGGGATCCACCAGTCCGGACGCGATCAGGTGAGCGACCGCCGGAGCAAAAATAAGCGGACCCAGCGTGTTGCAGGTGGCCGCGAACAGCACGGCTCGCCCGGGCCGCATCGCACCCGTAGAGATGGCGTTGGAAATTGCGCTATCAGCGTCCTGCCAGGCGCCCACAAAGCTGATCAGGATCGCGAGGAGCAGCATCAGCATCAGGGTCCCCAGGCCGATCTGCAGTGATTCCATCCGGGTGCCCGCGAGCGCTCAGGCGTTTTCGAGGACGACGCCCTCGATCAGGTTGGCGAGATCCTCGCAGCGGTCCGTGACCTCTTCGAGGAGCTCATAGATGGCCTTGAGCTTGATCAGCTGTCGTACGTCGCTCTCGTCGCGAAACAGACGCGACATCCCCGAGCGCATGACGCGATCGGCGTCTGACTCGAGCTGATCGATTTCCTGGCAGGTACGCAAAATAGCCTCGGCCTGCTGCTCGATGCCGGAGAGCATCTGCACAGCGGAGCGCACGCGCTGGCAGCACATTCCCGCGATCTCGGCGAGTTGTTGAGCTTCGGGGGTGATGCGCTGAAGGTCGTAAAGCGTCGCCGACTCTGCGACATCCTGGATCAGGTCAAGGATGTCATCCATGGTCGTGATCAGCTTGTGAATGTCATCGCGATCGAGCGGCGTGATGAAGGTGCCGTGCAGCAGCTTCAGAGTTTCGTGCGTGACCCGGTCAGCTGCCTTCTCGGCACGTTCGATTTCGGCGATGTGTTGCGGTCGCGATTCGATCTCGCGATAGCCCGTCATCAGATCGGCCAGCGCCTTGGCGCCCGCAACGATCTCTTCGGCGTGTCGGTTGAAGAGATCGAAAAAGCGATCCTCGCGCGGCAGCAGTTTTTCCAGCATGGCCTTAAAAGCCTAGCAGGAAAGCCGATGCTGCGACCGAATAAGCGAGTTCAGCGACCGGGAGCGACCGGACTCGAGCGGCGCGCCAAGCACTCCAGATAGGCCTCGCCGTCCGGTGCGCCGCCGCTGCGTTCGGCGTTCCACAGGATTTCGCCCAGACACTCCATCACCTGATGAGCAGCCTCATGACGGGAGCCGAAACGGACCATCAGCCGGTCGAAATGATGACCAATGCCTGGAGGTTGATCGATCGATACCTGCTCGCTGATCGCAAGATGCATCGACAGATGAAGGAACGGGTTGGTGCGCCCGTCGCTGCCGTCGAATCGCCGCTCCAGCGCGCTCTGTTCGTCGCCAAGCACCTCATCGAATTCAGGGTGTTCGATGAGCCAGGAGGCGGCGAGGTCTTCGAGGGGCGACAGTGGGAGGCCCTGCTTTCGCTTGGCATGGACTGCACAGAAAAAGCGCCGTACGTCCTGCTGCGAGGGATTGAACATGGGGCCTCTAGTGCAGCGAATCGGGTTGCGGGGTCTTGGGCCGGTATGGGCACAAGTCGGCGATCAGGCAGCGCCAACACTCGGGTTTTCGGGCTTTGCACACATAACGCCCGTGCAGGATCAGCCAATGATGGGCATCCTGGAGATACTCTTTAGGCACCCGCTTGAGCAGCCGCAACTCCACCTCGAGCGGCGTCCGACCCGCAGCGAGGCGCGTGCGGTTCGCGACTCTGAAAATATGGGTGTCGACCGCCATGGTCGGTTCGCCGAACGCGGTATTGAGCACCACATTGGCGGTCTTGCGCCCGACTCCGGGAAGGGCCTCGAGGGACTCCCGATCCCGCGGTACCTCGCCGTGATGCCGCTCCAGGAGCAGGCGGCAGGTTTCGATCAGATGGCGCGCTTTCGAGCGGTAGAGGCCGATGGTTCTGATGTGTTCGCTCAGTCCGTCCTCACCCAATGCGAGGAGGGCTGCGGGGGTGCTCGCCACGCCGAACAGCTTTCGCGTGGCGATATTGACGCT
>JBIKVK010000025.1:0-21952 GCA_044356835.1 Burkholderiaceae bacterium | reverse complement strand
GCATCGTACTCACACGCGTGGAGATCCTCGAGGTCGATGTCGATCAGGACACGCGTCAGGCCATGCAATTGCAGCTCAATGCCGAGCGTAACCGTCGGGCGCTGGTTCGCGAAGCCGAGGGTAAGAAGCAGGCCACCGAGCTCGATGCCGATGCCCAGCTCTATGCAGCGCAACGGCAGGCCGAGGCCAAAAAGCTTACCGCCGAAGCGGAGGCCTACGCTGTCAGCGTGGTTGCTCAGGCGATCTCCGGAGGGGGTTCCAGCGCAGTAGACTTCGAAATCCGCAAGCTCCAGGCACAGGCCGTCCAGGAGCTATCGAAGGGGTCCAATTCCAAGATCGTACTGGTGCCGACCGACGTTCTGGACGGTCTCAACGGCGCGCTGGGCCGCTGGGCTGGAAAGCTCTGAGCATGGACGCCTGGCAGATCTCCCTCATCGTCGGAGTACTGCTCGCCATTGCCGAGCTTTTAACCCTGTCCTTTGGCCTGCTGGGCATGGCGGTAGGTATGGTCGCGGTCGCAGCAATCCAGTTCTTCGCAGACGGATGGTCGCTCAGCCGTGATGTCATCGTGTTTGCGGTGGCCTCAGCGGTGGCGTTTCTCATCTTCCGAGCGGTATTTCGCCGCAAGAGCGATCAGCACAAGCTCGCGCAGGATGACATCAATCAATACTAGTCTTGATCCGAGCCGGGCACGCAGAATTCTCGGCCGCCCTCGGGCGTGACCAGGGGGGCATATGGGCCGCGCGCTCTGCTCGATCGCACGCATCCGGGAAATCGAGGCGCGGACACAGCGCTCGCTAAGACCGGGGGAGCTCATGGGCGCAGCAGCGCGTGCCCTGGCCCAGCGGGTCGCTTTCAGGGCCATTCGACGCTCGCCCGAGGCGCCGATCATTGCGCTGGTGGGCCCCGGCAACAACGGGGGCGATGCGCTGCTTGCAGCAATGATGCTGCGCGAACGTGGATTCGCTGCAGAGGCCTGGGTGCTTGACCCAGATACAGTTCGGCCGCCCGACGCTGAAACGGTCTTGCGGCAGGCACGGTCCGATCATTTCCCGATCCATGCCTTTCGCGCTCATGCGGCGGACACGGTCACTCGGTCCCCCGACATGATCCGGGCGGCGACCGTTCGCGATGCTCTTTTTCTGGATGGGCTCTTTGGAATCGGACTCAGGCGCCCGATTACCGGGCTCGCCCGAGACTGCATCCTGGCCCTGAACGAGGCCGGTGCCTGCGTCATCGGGGTCGATGTGCCCTCTGGCATCGACGCAGACACCGGCGCGGTGGTCGGAGGGTCCAGTGGGGTAGCAGTGCGCTGTCGCGAGACCTTGACCCTGATCGCAGACAAACCCGGTCTACATACCGGCGCAGCGGTCGATTACGTGGGCGAGGTTCATGTCGATGCTCTCGGGATCGATCACTCCGAGGCGGATGGTCAACTCGTGATGGGCATGTCGGAGCGATGGGTCGCCGCCTTGACCCGTTCCCGCGACAGCCACAAGGGCCGTCACGGCTCGGTGCGGGTCACGGGCGGTGCCGCGGGCATGCGAGGGGCGGCCCTGTTGGCGGGCCTAGGCGCTCAGAGGGCCGGTGCAGGCAAGGTGTTTATTGAAGCAGTCGACGGTATGGAGGTGTCACTGGCTGAACATCCGGAGTTGATGAGTGCAAGACCAGATCCCTCTGGACTGCCACCGACCGCCTGCGTCGTGGGGTGCGGCCTTGGACAATCGCATGCGGCTGAAGAGGCTGTGGACCGGGCGATCCGAGCCGCCTGCCCCGTCGTTCTTGACGCGGATGCACTGACTCTGCTGTCGCGGCGGCCCAAGCCGACGGAGGCGCGGATACATGGACTCCTGATGACGCCGCATCCCCTCGAGGCCGCCCGCTTGCTCGGTACGGGAGTGGCGGAGGTGCAGTCCAACCGAATCAATGCGGCGCTGCACCTTGCTCGGATGTGGCGCGCCCATGTGGTACTGAAGGGCTCAGGCAGTGTGTGCGCAACGCCCGACGGGCGCTGGTCGATCGTAGCCCGTGGAAGCCCAGCCCTCGCAACCGCGGGCACCGGCGATGTACTCGCCGGCGTGATCGGAGGCCTGCTCGCTCAAGGACTCCCGCCCTGGGATGCCCTTCAACTGGGCGCTTGGGCCCACGGGGCGGCGGCCGAACTCTGGTCTCAGCGATCACAGGCTGGAGGGCAGTTGGGTTTGGGGGCCTCCGAGCTCCCCGACTGGATCCGGTTCACTCTCAATCAGGACTCCGGCGCATGATTTTCTCGTTGCCCTCCCCCGATCCAGAGCGCCTGCGCGAAGCCTGGCAGTCCCTTGACCGTGAGGTCGCCGCAGCACGCGAGCATTCCATCGCGCAGTTGCTGGACGATGAGGGGCCGGCGCGCGCGCTCCGTCTTCGGCTGGATGCGGCTGGCCTGCAGCTCGACCTCACCCGTCAGCGCCTGCCCCTTCGGGCACTCCCCGCATTTGCGCAACTGGCGCAGAGCGCGATGATTGAAGCCTGGCGGGATGCCATGTTCGCTGGGCTTGAGGTGAATCCGAGCGAGCGGCGCGCAGCCCTTCACTGCGCCCTGCGAGCCTCGCCGGGTGTACCCTTCCCAGCCTCCAGGAACGACGTGAACCCGCAGGTTCAATCGACGCTGGCGCGGATGCGCGCCGTGTCGGAGTCCGTGCGCAACGGCCAATGGCGAGGCTCGAGTGGTCGCCCCATCAGCGACGTGGTCCATGTCGGAATTGGCGGGTCACAGCTGGGCCCTCAGTGCGCCTGCGATGCCTTGGGGTCGATAGCCCACCCCCGCATTCGCATTCATTTTCTCGGCAACATCGATCCGCAGACTTGGCACCGCATCAGCGCGGAGTTGAACCCGCTCACCACGCTCTTCATCATTGCCTCCAAGTCCTGGCGCACCCCCGAAACAGCGCGTAACGCGCAGGCAGCCCGCGATTGGCTGATCGCGTCAGGCGTCGCCCCAGGCGCGCTCGCTCATCACGTGCTGGCCGTGAGCTCCAATGTCAGTGCAGCCTGCGAGTTCGGGATCGATCCCGATCATGTGTTCGAGTGCCCGGAATGGGTTGGGGGCCGCTATTCGATGTGGGGCGCGGTGGGTCTGCCGTTGATGATCAGCATAGGGCCGGCTCAATTCGACACGATGCTCGCAGGAGCCCGGGCCATGGACGATCATTTCCGCTCGGCGCCGGTGATGCAGAACGCGCCCATGATGCTGGCGCTCGTCAGCGCGTGGAATGCACGACTCCTGGATCATGCCACCGAGGTCGTCATTCCCTACAGCGATCGCCTGCGTCGCCTGCCCGCGCACCTTCAGCAATTGCAGATGGAAAGCAACGGAAAGACGGTGCGATGGGACAGTTCCGGCCCTGCCCACCATGCGGCCATGCCCGTCATCTGGGGCGAACCAGGCACGGAGAGCCAGCATTCCTTCTTTCAGGCCTTGCATCAAGGACCCATCGGACATTCCATCGAATTTATTCTGGTGGAACGACAGGGCGAGCAGCCGGATGCCTGGCAACGGGATCGCGCGCTCGTCGCCAATGCATTGGCACAGGCTCGGGCTCTGTCTTTTGGACATCAGGACAACAGGCCGGAGCGTCAGCACCCGGGTAACCGTCCGGTGAGCCTGATCCATCTTCAGGCATTGGACCCGGCTCACTTCGGCGCGCTGGTTGCGCTTTACGAACACAAAACGGTCACCCTTGGGTGGCTGTGGGGCATCAATCCCTTCGATCAATGGGGAGTTGAGCTGGGCAAAAGGCTGGCCGAGCGCTTTGAATGCCTGCTCGATCCGGAGGGCCCTGGCGGGGACGCCTCAATGGAAGGGCTCGATTCCGCGACCCTCGAGAGCCTTGCGCGGTGGCGCGAGCTGAATCTCAAATGAGCGCTTTCAATCAGCGAACTCAAACGGTGGCGAGCGGAGCTTCACGCCTTTCGACAGAGTCAAGACGACCTGCGTGAACCCGCAGTTTCAAGCCACATCGTGAGGCAAGGGCCTCATCGTGCGTGACCAGCACAAGGGTCGATCCGGATTCGCGATTCAGTTCGAACATGAGGTCGGCCACCCGCTCACCTGTGACCGCATCAAGGCTGCCGGTCGGCTCGTCTGCAAGCAGGAGCGCAGGCCGGGGAGCGAACGCTCGTGCGAGGGCCACACGTTGCTGCTCTCCTCCCGACAGCGTTCGCGGATAGTGATTGATCCGCTCGCCCAGCCCAACCCGTTCAAGCAACTGACGAGCAACACCCACCGCATCACGCCGACCTGCCAACTCAAGGGGCAGCATCACATTCTCGAGCGCGGTCATTTGGGGCAGCAGCTGAAATGACTGAAAAACGAAACCCAAATGGGTGGCACGCCAAGCCGCGCGGGCATCCTCATCCATCGGCTCAAGAGCTTGGCCAAAAATGCTGATGTGCCCGCTGCTTGGACGATCCAGGCCAGCGAGCAAACCGAGCAGCGTCGATTTACCTGAGCCTGAAGCTCCAACGATCGCCGCTGTTTCACCAGCCTCAATCCGGAAGCTGACCCGGTCCAGAATGGTCAACCAACCCTGGGCGTCTCGCACCTTCTGAGTCAGTCCCTCAACGATAATGGCGGACATGATGATCCAATTCCTGCGACAGCCAAAGGGCTCGAGCGTGCGGGCGCGGCGACGCTGGCTTCGACCGCTGTCTTTGCTCGCGGCTGCAAGTGTAATGCCGGTTCTGGCCCAGACCCCATCTTCTCCGGGGACTTCAGCGCCTTCGGGCAACGCTCGTTCAGCTTCGGTCAACGATCCTCGCCCGGTCCTGCTGGTCGTCGGGGATAGTCTTTCGGCGGAATACGGCCTCTCCCGCGGAACTGGATGGGTTCAGTTGCTTCAGAGAAGGCTCGAAGAAAGGGGCCATCGATACCGCATTGTCAACGCAAGCATCAGCGGCGAAACCAGCGCTGGCGGCGCCAACCGCATCGAAGGGCTTCTGAAACGGCAGCGACCGTCAATCGTGATTATTGAGTTGGGTGGGAATGACGCCCTGCGCGGGCTTGACCTCGCAGCGACCCGTGCCAATCTTTCGAACATGGCGTCGCGGTCCAAGGAGATCGGCGCCCAAGTGCTCATGCTTGGAATGCGCATGCCGCCCAATTACGGTACCAGCTACGGCGAGGGCTTCGCCCGGATGTTCGTTGAGGTTGCTCGTGACACCGGAAGCAACTTGGTTCCGTTTTTTCTAGAGGACATCGGCGAACGTTTCGAATACTTTCAGTCAGACCGAATTCATCCCAACGAGTCGGCTCAGCCTTTGATGCTGGAGCGGGTTTGGCCCGCGCTGGCTCCACTGCTTTGAATCGACGACTCTCCGTTGTGCGGCCCGCGGCAGAGCCTGCTTGCCCAGGACCCAGGCGCCTGGCTACTTGATCAGTTCGCCTGAGACCGTGACACTCGGCTGAGACGCGAGCGTCCCGGAAAACCGATCCTCAGAAAAGCGTCCGACGATCCTCAGATCGGAACCCGGGAAGGTGAAATCCGCCCGGTCACCCGTGAGGCGGCCCTCGCTGGAAATGCGCTGCCATGCCCTGCCCAGCCCGAGGTCGAAGAACTGACCTCGCTGGCCGATCGAGAGCTCGATCGGCGGCTGACCCGGAAGCCCGGTAAATCGCCATCTCCCTTGGATCTGGGCGGGCACAATCCAAAGATAGGCTCGGCCATGCTCGGCCAGTTCAATGGTTCGATCCGGCTGCCACGCGCCCAGATTGAATGTATTGGATACGATCCGAGTACCAGCGCGCAGGGCTCTCAAACGGGGCTCGAGCCTGAGATTCAACTGCTCGCCTAAATAGAGCGTGACCACGGTCGCATCGGAGAAGTCCTCGGCAAAGATGTCTCCTTGCTTGAGCCGGACCCGACCCGCAACCCCGGCCTGCTCGGCGTTGCGCTGCGAAAGCGCGACCAGTTTCGGGTTGTACTCGATCCCGACTGCTTGAGCCTCGAAACGTCGAGCCGCCACGATCGGAATCACGCCATCGCCTGACCCTAGATCGTAAACAAGGTCTTGAGGGCCCACAGCGGCCGCTTCGAGCATGGCCACCGCGACGTGCTCCCGCGTGGGAATCCACATCACGTCCTTGCCAGGGGTTGCCCACCTCAAGTGGAATTGTTCGTCTCCAAAGTTGGTGCTCGTGCAACCGGCGGCGATGACGGAGGGAACCACCAGACACAGCGACAGCATCAGTCGGCGGCCGGGGTGCCGAACCGATCCCGACGCGGAACAATTACGCGGCTTCGAACCGTCGATGAGGGGCGGCGACGGCATGGCTGATCTCCGTTGATTCATCCTGGAATACGGGTCCCTGCTCGAATCTACTTGAGGATCTGGAAGAGGCTGCTGAAATCGTCGGTCCAGGTGCGAAGCCCCGGGATCGGATTCACCGGACGTTGCACGCCCTTGAGTAGCGGATGGCTCGCCAACGACTTGTCCCTGCTCAGCAACATCCAGGTCGATCGGTTGATGGCGGCCGGCTCATTCGGCCCGGGGTCGTGATGCACCAAGACTGCGGTCAGGCCGGACTCTTTGGCCAGATCGGCCACCACGGGGGGCAGGTCCAGGAAACGATTGGTCACGTGAAACGCAATGATGCCTCGATCATCAATATGACGCAGGTACACCGCCAGTGCTTCGCGGGTCACCAGATGGACAGGAATCGAATCGCTCGAGAAAGCATCGATCGCCAGGATGTTGAAGCGTTGCACCGGTTCACGCTCCAACTGAAGCCGCGCATCGCCGACCACGGTCTCGATACGCGCCTTGCTGTCGCGAAGGTACGTGAACCGCTCCTTGGCCACAGCGATCACTTCCGGATCGATGTCATAGAAGCGATAGCGGTCGCCGGCTCTCCCCCACGCGGCCATGGTTCCGGTGCCCAGGCCGATCACGCCGGCACTGACCGGCCCTGACTCTCCCACGATCTGCAGGGCCATCCCAATACCGCTGCGCGGCCCATAGTAAGTCGTTGGCTCGGCCAGTCGCTGAGGGGACAGATACTGCCTGCCGTGGAGAATCTGCCCGTGGGTCAGATTACGGGTCGCCTCCGGATCTGTGGCCGGACCCGAGTCCTTTATTGAGAGGACGCCGTAGAAATTGCGGCTTCGATGCAGGAGGTCCTCGGTGCCCGACTCAATGTACCGATGAACAAACACACCACACAGCACGGTCACGACCAGGGCGACCCCCTGCGCAGCGCGCGACAGATCACGCAGCACCAAGACACCGACCAGTGCCGTAAGCACCAAACCGATGCCAATCTCCCAATAGCCCTCGAACACCTTGGGCGCAACGATGCCGACCAGCAGGCCGCCCAGCGCTCCGCCCAAGGACACCATCAGGTAAAAGCGGGTGAGGTACCGAGGCGCCGGCCGCATACGCGCAAGCTCTCCATGCAGGAACATGCAACAGACGAACAATCCGGCGGAGTACAGCGGAATTTCCACCAGGACCTCAAGCACCTGACCATCCGCATAGAGGCCCCAGGACATGGCGAGCAGCGCGACTGCAACGGGCCCCAGGAAAAACCGCCGTGAGTACCATCCGCGGCCTTCAAAGCAGAGGATGAACGTGAGGAGGTAGAGCGTCAGCGGCAAGAGCCACAGGAACGGGACGGATGCAATGTTCTGCGTGATGTGGTTGGACACCGCAAGCAGCAGCCCCGAACCCAGGGCGGATAAGGTCAGCCAGGTTCCCAACTCGGTCCAACCGGGCGGTGGTTCATCACGCCCTGCGAGCACATCCGGACGGATCGACGAATCGGCCAGCGCTTGCGCCCCCCCTCCTCTCAATGAGTAGACCGCCGCGGCAGAGCAGCAGATCACGAAGGCCAGGTAGGCTCCACTCCAGAGCCAGGTCTGCATGCGCGTGGTGATCCAGGGCTCGACGAGGAAGGGGTAGCCGATCAGAGCGATCAGCGATCCCAGGTTGGATAAGGCAAAGAGGCGATAGACCGTACCGGCGGGAAAGCTTCTCGCGAACCATGCCTGAACCAGCGGGCCCGTGGTCGACAGCAGGAGGTAGGGCAGACCGATGGTGGCAATCAGGAGGCCCAGGATCAGCCAGGTAGGGTCCTCATCGCCCCCCGGCTTCCAGGCCGAGCTGGGCACGATGGGGAGAATCACAAGGCTGATCAGCAGCAGCGCGATATGCAGATAGGCCTGGGCCCGCGGCCTCAACCACCGGATGCTCGCATCGGCGTAGGCATATCCCACCAGTAAAACAACCTGGAAGAAGACCATACAGGTCGTCCAGACGGCTGCAGAGCCGCCGAACCACGGCAGGATCTGCTTGGCCATGATCGGCTGGACCATGAACAAGACAAAGGCACTGATGAAGATCGTGCAGGCATAGAGAACCATGGTTGAAGCGCGCTCCGGGCAGGGGGACGGCCGGCGCGCGCGATACAGAACGAGCCAGACGGGTTGTCAGAAACAAACGCGCGATTGTAATGCTTGCTCTTTGATCTAGGTGGACTGGTGCCCCGGGCCGGACTCGAACCGGCACGCCCCCTTTCGGGATAGCGGCGGATTTTAAGTCCGCTGTGTCTACCGGTTTCACCACCGGGGCGAGAGGCGTTCGACGCCTTGTCAAGCGTCGGCTCAGGTTAAGCCGAGCAATTTGGAGGCGGGGGTCGGAATCGAACCGGCGTCCACGGCTTTGCAGGCCGCTGCATAACCACTCTGCCACCCCGCCGGGATTCGTCTTCGAACCGCCGAAGATCGCGCCGGCCTCAAACGAAAAAGGGAAGCTCCATCGCCTCCCTTTGGAAACTGGAGCGGGAGACGAGTCTCGAACTCGCGACCTCAACCTTGGCAAGGTTGCGCTCTACCAACTGAGCTACTCCCGCGCGAACCGATGCTGCGCGCATCGAGTCAAGCCCAGAACTATAGCTCAGAAGGCCCGCGGCTGTCAATGGGATCAGGTGACTCGCTCAGATACGGACGCGCACGCCGCAGGTAATACACCATGGACCAAACCGTCAGCACCGCCGCGATGTAAATGAGCCAAGTACCCGTGGGCCGAGTGCTCAGACCACCCGGCAAAGCACCGTCGAACAGCAGCAAGGGGATCGCCACGAGCTGCGCAATCGTTTTGAACTTGCCGATCGAGTGGACCGCCACGCTCGCCCGAGCTCCCATCTGGGCCATCCACTCACGCAGGGCTGAGATGGCGATCTCTCGGCCAATGATGATCGCCGCAATGACCCCCTCAACCCGATCGAGCTGAACCAGCATTGCGAGTGCTGCGCATACGATCAGCTTGTCAGCCACCGGGTCAAGAAAAGCCCCAAACGCCGAAGTCTGACCCATCCGACGTGCGAGCCATCCGTCGAGCCAGTCGGTCAAGGCCGCCGCAACAAAGACGACCGTGGCAATAAGATTCTGGTGCGCCTGGCTGATCGGCAGGTAAAACACGCTCACCAAAACGGGAATTGCGAGGACCCGGGTCCAGGTCAGCAGGTTTGGAAGGCTCGAAAACATTATTCCTCGCGGCGAATCGAGATCAGCCGGAAACGCCAAAGGACATCCGCAGGCGAGCCGGCTGCAGTAAGACTTCAACCATGAAGGCGTCGATAGATCTCTTCTGCCAGAGTCTTGGAAATTCCTTCGACCGATCCGAGTTCCTCGATGCTGGCCGTCATGATGCCACGCATGCCGCCAAAGCGGGCGAGCAAGCGGGTGCGACGCCTTGGCCCGACCCCCTCGATCTCTTCGAGCTCCGAACTCTGTCGGGCCTTTGCCCTTCGAGCCCTCATGCCGGTGATCGCAAAGCGATGCGCTTCATCGCGAATCTGTGCGACCAGCATCAGGGCGGGTGATTCGCGCCCTGGCTCGATCGGAGGGCGCCCGTCCGCAAAGACCAGGGTCTCGAGTCCCACCTTACGTGCTTCGCCCTTGGCCACTCCGACCAAGACGGAACAATCAAGACCCAGGTCCTCAAACACCTGGCGCGCCACTTCAACCTGTATCCGCCCCCCATCAATCAGCACCACATCGGGCAGCCGTGCTGCCGTGCCTCGTGAAGGGGAGGCGCGATGAGCTGACTCGCCGGCCGCGCCTATCTCATCGGCGGTCGTCGAATCCGGCAGATCGTCCTGGAGGCCTCGATACCGTCGCATCAGTGCCTGACGCATCGCAGCGGGGTCGTCCCCACCGGTGATGCCTTCGATATTGAAGCGCCGATACTGCGCGGGCTGCATCGCATGAGCCTGGAACACAACACAGGCCGCCTGCGTTGCCTCGCCCTGAGTGTGGCTAATGTCGAAGCATTCGATCCGCAGTTCATCCAGATCGCGATCAGGTTCGATGCCCAGCAATTCGGCGAGCGCCTCAGTACGCTGGCGCTGCGAACCTTCCTCGGCAGCGCGGCGCGCGAGTGCCCACTCGGCATTGCGCGTCGCCTGCTCGAGCCAGCGTTTTCGCAAGCCCTGCGGCTGACGAATCCACTGGACGGCATGGGTTGAACCATTCGGCAGATGGGCCTCAAAAACTTCGGGATCAACCCGGTGCCGGCAGATGACAAGGGGCGGGACCGGCAGGCTTTCATAGTGCTGACTGAAAAAAGCTTCGAGCACTTCAACCTCTTCCGGCAGACCGGCCTCACCCAGCACACCTGACGGGAAAAATGCCTTGTCCCCCAGGTGGCGCCCTCCTCTAACCATCGCCAAATTGACGCAGGCCTGACCCGATTTGATGACCACGGCGATGATATCGGCATCGACATCCTGTTGGGTCTCCATCGTCTGCTGGCTCAGCACGCGCGAGAGCGCCGTCAGCCGGTCTCGAAAAACCGCCGCCGCTTCGAAGTTCAATTCGCTGGAAGCCCGCTGCATTGCCCGTTCAAGCTCCCCCAGGACTTGTTGATGATCGCCCCTAAGAAAGCGCTCGGCCGAGGCGACGTCATGGGCATAGGTCTCGTCAGCGATCGCGCCAACGCAAGGCGCGGTGCACCTCCCGATCTGATGCAAAAGGCAGGGACGCGTCCGGTTGGAATAGACCGAATCCTCGCAGGTCCGGATTCGAAACACCTTTTGCAGCACCTGAATGCTTTCCTTGACCGCCCAAGCGCTGGGAAAGGGGCCGAAGTACCGGTGACGACGGTCGACCGGGCCCCGGTAGTACGACATCCGAGGGTGGCGATGGCCGCTCAGGCGAAGGTAGGGGTAGCTCTTGTCGTCCCGAAAGACAATGTTGTATCGCGGCCGTCCGGCCTTGATGAGGTTGCTTTCCAGCAGAAGAGCTTCTGACTCCGAACTGGTCACGGTTACGTCGACGCGCATGATGCGTTCGACCATGTGTGCAATACGCGGACTGGGGTGATTTTTCTGAAAGTACGAAGCGACGCGCTTTTTCAGGTCGCGAGCCTTCCCCACGTAAAGCAGCTGCTCGTCAACGCCAATCATCCGGTACACCCCGGGACGATTGGGCAGCGACGCGACCAGGCTCCGAGCGTCAAAGACTGGATCGTTCATCTTCGTGCTGGGCCAGCGACGCCCCGGGCAACCCGGTCAGCGTGCGAACAAACGGCCGACCCTCGACGCCCAGTTCCGGCGTGGTCGCCAGCGCAGGCGCGCGAGCAATTCGTCCACAAGATCCGGACGGTTGCAGACCAGCAATAGATCGCAACCGGCGCTCAAGGCCAACCGGGCTCGGCTGTGAACATCGCCTGCCACCGCAGCGCCTTCCATGGCCAGATCGTCACTGATGATGACCCCGTCAAAACCCAAGCGTCCGCGCAGGACATCCTGCAGCCAGACCCTGGAAAAGCCGGCGGGCTGGGCATCCACCTTCGGATAAAGAATATGCGCAGGCATGACCGCAGTCAGCGACTGACGCAACCAGCCGTACGGAGCGGCATCGGATGCAAGGATCGCGTCGAGGGAGCGATGATCTTCCGGAAGCGCATGATGAGAGTCGACCTCGGCCCATCCGTGCCCGGGAAAATGCTTGCCGCAATGCGCCATGCCCGCAATCAGCAAGCCATGCGTGAAGGCCTGCACCAGCATCGCGACGACGCGAGGATCACCGTGAAATGCGCGATGACCGATCACCTTGGACCGCCCATGGTCCAGATCGAGCACCGGGGTAAAACTGAGATCGATGTCTGCGGCTCTGAGTTCAGCACCGATCAGCTTGCCCAGGCGGGTCGCCTCGGCGCAGGCCGCGAGCGGGTCGAGATCCCAGGCGCGGCCGAGCTCACGCATCGGAGGAATGGGGGTGAAGCCCTCGCGAAATCGCTGGACTCGTCCGCCCTCATGATCCACCGTGACCAGCAGGGGCGCCGAGCGCACCGCACGAAGCTCGCGGACCAGCCTGGCGAGCTGCGCGGGGTGCTCGTAATTCCTGGAAAACAGGATGACTCCTCCCACCAGCGGGTGCTGCAGGCGAGTGCGGTCAGCCCCGGTCAGGCGGGTTCCCAGGACATCGATCAGCAATGGACCTGAACTCACGAGCCAGCTCCCTGTTCAAGAACCACGAAGGCGAGAACCATATCTGCTTCGTCTGATAGCGAGACGTGGGCGGTTAAACGCAAGCCCGCCACATAATCGGCGAGTGCCTTGCGAGGCACTGCAATCGGCTTACCACGGCGGTCGTTCAAGATTTGAAGCGACAGCAAGGTCATCGGACCTCGAAGACCGAGGCCCAGGGCTTTGCTATAGGCCTCTTTGGCTGCAAAGCGCTTGGCCAGATAGCGCGCCGCATACGCAGGACCGTGCGCCCCCCGGCCGGCGCGCCGCCGATATTCGGTCAGTTCCTCGGGCCCCAGCACCCGACGAGGGAATCTCTCACCCCAGCGAGTGATCAACTGCTCAATGCGGGGCATTGCAAGCAGGTCGCTGCCAATCCCGTAAATCATTGTTCAGCCGCCCTCGAGCTTTGATGCCTCGCGCATCAGTCGCTTCATCTCGCGGACCGCCTCGCGAAGGCCACAGAATACCGACCGGGAGACGATCGAATGACCGATGTGCAATTCACGCACCCCGGGCAGGGCCGCGATCGCCCGGACATTGGCGTAATTCAGGGCGTGGCCGGCGTTGAAGCGCATTCCGGCGGCACGGATCAGCTCACCCGCCCGTCGGATACGACCCAATTCAAGCCGGACAGCGGGCGAGTCCATATCCCTCCCATGCTGATGAAACGCATGCGCATAGGGACCGGTATGTACTTCGCACACCCGAGCACCGATGCGCGCGGCAGCCTCGATCTGGGCAGGCTCGGCATCGATAAACACACTGGTCACGATTCCAGCGTCTGCGAGCTGCGCGACCACGCCCCGCAAGCGCGCCTCCTGGCCGACGATATCGAGCCCGCCTTCCGTGGTGATTTCGTTCCGCCCCTCGGGAACCAACATCGCCATCTCGGGCCGAGTGGCCACTGCGATCCGAACCATTTCCTCCGTCGCGGCCATCTCGAAATTGAGTTTGATCTGCGTGACGGACTTCAGCCTCGCGAGATCGCCATCCTGGATGTGACGGCGGTCTTCACGAAGGTGCACGGTGATGCCGTCGGCCCCACCGAGCTGGGCTTCGACGGCCGCCCAGACGGGATCGGGTTCGTAGGTGCGCCTCGCCTGACGAAGGGTTGCGACATGGTCGATATTGACACCGAGTTCGATCATGGGATTCTCAAATTTTGTGCAGTTCGATCAAGATCTGTCGGGTCCGCAACGGTACCCCCTCAAGCTCATGGGACAAGATCGCGCGGGCAAGATATTTTGCCTGCAGCCGTGAGGCGGCGCTCGAAAGCTCGCCCGCAGAGAGCTCTATCAGCGTCTGCCCCGAAATCGTTCCCTCTGCCCCTGGCTCAGCCAGCGCAAAGCCCGAGGTTGGCCGCCACTCATAACGGCACCCTTGCTCAATCGGTTCGCCCTCGGTGTCGACATCCAGGGCGGGAGCATGCCCGGTCTCGCGCAGCAGGATCCATTCGAAGCGCCGGAGGGTTTCCTCAAATCCCGCACCTGAACACAAATCGGCGAGCGCCTCGTGGTAGGCATCAAACAGGCTCGGGTGGGCATCCTCGCGCGCGAGCATTCGCAGAATCAGTTCATTCAGGTAAAAACCGCACAGCAGGGCGTCGCCCGCCGGACTCGCCAGGCCGCCCGTCCATTCTGCCGCTGTGAGGGTGTGAAGCTCACCGGTCCCGCTCCAGGTGGCATCAAAAGGCTGGAACTGGAGCAGAGTCGCGCGCAACGCGGAGTTGGGGCGCTTTGCTCCTTTGGCTACGGCTGCAATCCGGCCAAAGTCCCGGGTGAACAGTTCGACGACCAGGCTGGTCTCCCGGTACGGAACCGCATGCAGCAAAAAGGCACCTGAGCGAAACCGCCTACTCGTAGCCATGTGCGCGCAGCTTCGCTTCGGAGTCAGCCCAGCCCGACTCGACTTTCACGAAGAGCTCAAGATAGACGCGTGAGCCGAACAGCTGCTCCAAATCCTTGCGCGCCTCAATCGACAATCGCCGAATGCGCTCACCACCTTGCCCCACGACGATGCCCTTCTGGGGATCTCTTTGAACCAGGACGGCAGCGAAAATTCGCCGAAGTCCTTTGAGCTCCTCGAAGCGCTCGATCTCGACCGTGCTTTGATAGGGCAGCTCATCGCCCAATTGGCGAAACAGCTTTTCGCGAATAATCTCAGCGGCCAGGAATCGCTCGCTGCGATCGGTCAGGGCATCCCCATCGAAAGACGGCGGGCCTTCGGGGAGCCGACGGGCACATTCGGAAATTACACGATCGACCTGACGTCCGGTGCGGGCGCTGACGGGGATGACTTCGGCGAATGAATATTGATGATGCAAATCTCGAGCGAGTGGCAGCAGACTGGCCTTGTCTGCGACCCGATCGATCTTGTTCATTACCAGCATGACGGGGGCCTTGCGGGGCAACAACTGGATGAAGTCCTCGTCTGCGGCCGTCCAGCCCGAAGCGTCCATGACAAACACCACAACGTCCGCGTCCTCGACCACTTGAAGCGCGGTACGGTTCAAGACGCGATTCAGCGGGCCGCCGATTCGGGTTTGAAAACCAGGACTGTCGACGAAAAGAAGCTGAGCGTCTGGCCGGGAATGCACCCCGATGATCCTGTGACGTGTTGTCTGGGGCCGGTCCGATGTGATCGAGAGCTTCTGCCCGATCAGCCGGTTGAGCAGAGTTGATTTGCCGACATTGGGTCGGCCCACGATCGCGACGCTCCCACAGCGATGGACGTCTGATGAAGCACTCACGGGGTACCGCCCGCCCGCCGCCGATTCGAACGTTTGGGCGTGGCCTCCTCGGCTTCGGCCTGACGGGCTTTCTCCAGTGCCTGACGCGCGGCCGCCTGTTCGGCGGTCCGCCGGCTCGGACCACTGCCGAAAACAGTGATATCGAGCCGGCTTAGGGTGCACTCCACTTCGAAGGTCTGGCTGTGCGCGGCACCATGAGTCGCGACCACAGCGTACGCGGGTAGAGGAAGCTTTTTCCCCTGCATGAATTCCTGCAGCAGGGTCTTGGCATCCTTGCCCAGCGTCTCGGGGTTGATGGAGGCAAGGATCGGTGCATACAAAGACTCGATCACTTGGAACGCTGCTTCAAAACCCTTGTCGATGAAAATTGCGCCTACGATTGCCTCGACCGTATCGCCCAGAATCGAGGGGCGACGAGGCCCCCCGCTGCGCAACTCGCCCTCGCCCAACAAGACATGCCGCCCGAGCTGAATCCGCTGCGCGATCTCGTAGAGCGCCTGCTGTTTGACCAAATTGGATCGCAGACGCGAGAGATCGCCCTCATCAAGATGTGCGAAACGCTGGAACAAAATGCGCGCCATTGCGCAGTTCAGAACCGAATCACCCAGGAACTCCAGACGCTCGTTGTGGGGCTGACCGAAACTTCGATGGGTCAGGGCCTGACGCAGCAAGGCGGGATCTCGCCAGCGAACGCCCAACGCAAGGCGCAACGGCTCGAGCGAATCGGGCGAGAGCTCGGCCCCGGTCGCCGCGGTCACGCTCGATGTTTCAGCGGAAGGAGCCGATCCTGCTGAAGTCACTGAAGTTCATCCAGATGAAAAAGGCCCTTCCAACGATGTTCTGCTCGGGAACGAACCCCCAGAATCGGCTGTCGAGGCTGTTTTCGCGGTTATCGCCCAGCACGTAGAAGTGGCCCTGGGGCACCGTGCAGTCAACTCCCCCGTCCTGGTAGCGGCAACGATCAAAGTACGGAAAGCGCTCCGTCGGAGAAATGGGAATGGGCCGACTGGTATCCGTCAGGATTCGATGAGGCTGCTGGCCCAAGGTTTCCGCATACTGGGGGTAGAGCAGAAGCCGCCGGCGGTCCTCGAATTTGGGCTCCTCGGTGAGAGGCACGGATTTGCCATTGACCGTCAGCCGGTTGTCGCGGTACACGATACGATCACCGGGCAGGCCCACCACTCGCTTGATGTAATCGACCGAGGGGTCGCTCGGGAAGCGAAAGACCATCACATCGCCCCGTTCCGGGCTTCCCGTCTCGATAATTTTGGTGTTCAGCACGGGAAGCCGGATCCCGTAGGTGTATTTGTTCACCAGAATCAGGTCTCCCACGAACAGAGTCGGCAGCATGGATTCGGAGGGAATCTTGAACGGCTCGGCCACGAACGAGCGCAGGCCGAAGACCACGGCAATCACGGGGAACAGCCCCGCGGTGTACTCGAGCCACCACGGCTGACGCTCGATGCGCTGGCGCAAGGCCTCGCGCTCCTCGGCCACAGACTGCGGGTCGCCTGTTCGATGGGCCGCCTGGGCATCGAAGATCGCAAGCGCCTGATCCGCAGCCTCGCGACGCTGACGCCGAAAATGAAGCTTGTCCGCCAGCCAGCCCGCGAAAGTCAGAAGCAGCGCGACAAAGAGCACCAGCGCAAAATTCATTGGAAACTCCTGCGGAGCAAGGAGGCGTACAGATTCATCGGTCAGCCACCTGCAAGACGGCGAGGAACGCCTCTTGGGGAATTTCGACCGACCCTACTTGCTTCATCCGCTTCTTGCCGGCCTTTTGTTTCTCGAGGAGCTTCTTTTTGCGGGTGATATCGCCGCCGTAGCACTTGGCGAGCACGTTCTTTCGCAAGGCCTTCACATTCTCGCGGGCGATGATGTTCGAACCGATGGCGGCCTGGATTGCAACGTCGTACATTTGTCGCGGAATCAACTCACGCATCTTTGCCACCAGCTCCCGACCACGACTTTGAGACACGCTGCGGTGAACGATCAAGGACAGAGCGTCCACCTTGTCGCCGTTCACCAGCACATCCATCTTGACGACATCGGCCGCCCGATACTCCCGGAATTCGTAGTCCATTGAGGCGTAGCCACGCGAGATGGACTTCAGCTTGTCAAAGAAGTCCAGAACGATTTCGTTCATGGGGAGGTCGTAGGTCAGATGCACCTGCCGCCCGTGATACGCAAGATTGGTCTGAACCCCGCGCTTGCCGGTGCAAAGGGACATTACGGACCCGACATACTCCTGCGGTACGAAAATGGTGACCGAAACGATCGGTTCTCGAATCTCTTCGACCTTGGATGGGTCGGGCAGCTTGGAGGGATTCTCCACCCGAACCAGCGCACCATCCCGCATCAGCACCTCATAGACCACGGTAGGCGCCGTGGTGATGAGGTCCATGTCGAATTCCCGCTCGAGCCGCTCCTGCACGATGTCCATGTGCAAAAGACCCAGGAATCCACATCGGAAGCCAAAACCCAGCGCCTGGGAGACTTCGGGCTCGAACTGCAGCGATGCGTCATTGAGTTGCAACTTTTCGAGCGCTTCACGCATTGCCTCGTACTGATTGGACTCGACCGGATACAGCCCTGCAAACACCGAGGGCTTGATCTCCTTGAACCCAGGCAAGGCCTGCTCTGCGGCCGCGCGGTCGAGCGTGATGGTATCGCCCACCTTGGCCGCCTTGAGTTCCTTGATCCCCGCGATGACGAATCCGACTTCGCCCGCCTGCAGTGCATCACGGGACAGGGACTTGGGCGTGAACACACCCACTTGCTCGCACGGGTAAGCGAGGCCCGTCGCCATGAGGCGGATCCGGTCCTTGGGTCGCAGACAGCCGTTGAAGACGCGCACGAGCATGACCACCCCGACATAATTGTCGAACCAGGAATCGATAATCAGAGCCTGGAGCGGGCCCTTGGGGTCCCCTGAGGGCGCGGGGATTCGGGCCACGATTGCCTCGAGGATGTCGTCAATCCCCATTCCGGTCTTGGCACTCGCCGGGATGGCATTGCTGGCATCGATCCCGATCACGTCCTCGATTTCGGCGGCGGCCTGCAGCGGATCGGCCTGGGGCAGATCCATCTTGTTGAGCACCGGCACGACCTCGACCCCAAGCTCGATTGCGGTGTAACAGTTGGCCACCGTCTGGGCTTCCACGCCCTGCGAAGCATCGACCACCAGCAGAGCCCCCTCGCAGGCCGAGAGGGAGCGACTGACTTCGTAGGAGAAATCGACGTGACCGGGGGTGTCGATCAGATTGAGCGCGTACCGTTCTCCGCTGCGCGCGACGTAGGACAGGGCAGCCGTCTGTGCCTTGATGGTGATACCGCGCTCCCGCTCGAGATCCATGGAGTCGAGTACCTGCGCTTCCATCTCGCGATCGGACAGGCCTCCACACCTCTGGATGATGCGGTCGGCCAGAGTCGACTTACCGTGATCGATGTGCGCGATGATCGAAAAATTGCGGATGTTGCGCATGGACGCCCGAGAAAAGACCGCTCCGGATGAATGAGTCCACCGGTGCAGGAACCCGCCTCGCCCGATTCGACGAGACTCCGGGCATTTGGCAAACCCTAAATTGTATCAGCAGCCTCCGTCAGCGGACCGGGCGGACGGGCACATACTGCGCGCTGTCGCCCCTGCGAATCAGCAACACATGCGTTCGGGAGCGGTCGAGTCGAGCCGCCAGATCGTTAAACTGCTTGGGTGAGGTAATGTCTTGATTATTAAGCGCTAAAACAACATCGCCCGGACGCAGACCGGCTCGAGCCGAGGCGGCGTCGGCCGTCTTGACGACGACCCCTCCCCGGACCCGAAGCTGCTGACGACGCTCTTCGGTCAACTCGCTCACCACCAGTCCGAGCGGGTTGCCCCCGCCCGATTGAGCTTCGCCCTGACCCGATTTGGCCGCAGCCGAGGCCTCGGGTTCGAGTTCACCCACCGTCATCTGCAGATCGCGCAGGCTCCCCTTGCGCCAAACTTCGACCGTGACCGCTGTGCCTGGCGCAGTTCCCCCCACCAGGCGTGGAAGGTCACTCGAGCGCTCGATGGCCCGTCCCTGAAACTTCAGAATGATGTCGCCCACCTCGACACCACCCCGCTCCGCGGGGGCACCCGCCTCCACGCTGCGCACCAGCGCGCCGCTTGCCCGCGGCAGACCCAGGGCCTCGGCCACGTCCTTGGTCACTTCCGCAATGCCGACCCCGATTCGACCGCGCACGACCCGACCCGTCCCCTTCAGCTGATCCGCAACGCGCATCGCCTCGTCGATTGGGATGGCAAACGAGATCCCCATGAAACCACCCGTACGACTGTAAATCTGGGAATTGATCCCCACGACCTCACCGGCGAGATTCAGCAAGGGGCCGCCCGAGTTGCCAGGATTCACCGCTACGTCGGTCTGAATGAAGGGGAGGTAGTCTCCGGTATCCCGCCCCTTGGCCGAGACGATGCCCGCCGTTACCGTATTGTCCAGGCCGAAGGGCGACCCGATGGCCATCACCCACTCGCCCACGCGCAGCCGGCCAGGATCACCAATCTTGAGGCTGGGCAGTCCCGCGGCCTCGACCTTTACCAAGGCCACATCCGTACGACGGTCTGATCCGATCAGGCGACCGCGGAACTCCCGCTTGTCAGTCATGGTCACATAGATCTCGTCCGCGCCCTCAACCACGTGGTGATTGGTCAACAGGAGGCCGTCAGCGCTGATGATGAAGCCCGACCCTACGCCGCGGGGTACCTCATCGCCCGGCGCTCCGCGACCGCGGGGGGACTGCTGGGGAGGGCGCTGACCGGGCGGAAAAAATCGACGGAAGAACTCATAGAACGGATCGTTTTCATCCATCCCCTCCGGCAGCTGCGGCCGCGCGGCGCCTGGAGCGCCTTCCTTGACCCGCTCAGTCGTCCGAATGTTGACCACCGCAGGCCCTGCCCTTTCGGCAAGGTCCGCGAAATCAGGCAACTGCTTCACCGTCTGTGCGTAGGCTGGCGCGACCAACCCGGGCATCAGACCCGATACGAACAAGGGTGCGAGCAACAACACAGCAGACAGCAGGCGACGGTTCATGGATGACCTCGGGAGGGAGGAGATTCTGGCAATTCTCCGAATATGCGGGCGCTCAGGCTGCAATCAAGCATGGCGCAAAGGGGAATTGACCCATGGGCGGCTGCTGACGGCGCCTGCCTCTCGAAGCTAGACTCCGCCCCGCTCCACCCAGAGCAGCCAACGCTGGAGGCTTGCCCACTCCTCGGGTTCGCAGCGCGAGCGGTCGACGTACAGATCGCCCCGCCATCCGTCCTGCCGGCTGATGCGCATCCAGACCGTTCCGGGCCCCTGGTGCCAGCGCACCAACCGAACCGGAACTGTGGAAGAAACATCGTGACCCTGGAGGGCCTCGTCGCGCCAGGCGGGGAAGCCGGCCTCATCGACCAGCAGTGTCCCGAACATCATCGGCTCACGCTTGAAGAAGAGCCACAGCAGGATCGGGGCGCCGCTGAGGATGAGCAGCATGACGTCTGCCGTATTGTGCCGAAGAAACCAGACGCCGAGCATCAATCCGACCAGCGCGCCGATCGACGCAGCCGCCCGATAGGGCGGGACGGAACGAAAGGCATCAACCCGAACCGAGAACTCCATCGAAACTCAAATGCGACGGATGATCAAGGTGCCGTTCGTGCCGCCAAACCCGAAGGAGTTCTTCATTGCGACCTCGATCGGCATGGACCGAGCGGTGTTGGCGCAGTAATCGAGGTCACACTCCGGGTCCTGATTGAAGATGTTGATGGTCGGAGGTGAGATCTGATGATGTACCGCCAGAACCGTAAAAACGGTCTCGATTCCCCCCGCGCCCCCCAAGGCATGGCCCGTCATCGACTTGGTCGAGTTGACCACCAGCTTGCGGGCCGCATCATCGCCGAGCGCTGCCTTGATCGCCTCGGTCTCGTTGCGATCGCCAAGGGGCGTCGAGGTGCCGTGGGCATTGACGTAATTGACCTGATCCGGGTTCACACCGGCATCCTTCAGGGCCGAGCGCATGCACCGCGTGGGTCCGTTCATGTCCGGTGCGGTGATGTGATGCGCGTCCGCACTCATGCCGAAACCGGAAATCTCGGCATAAATGCGGGCACCGCGACGGCGCGCATGCTCATATTCCTCGAGCACCAGTACGCCTGCGCCCTCGCCCAATACGAAGCCGTCCCGATCCTTGTCCCAGGGGCGGCTGGCCGTCTGCGGGTCGTCGTTACGGGTGGACAAAGCGCGCGCTGCGCAGAAACCGCCCAGGCCCAAAGGCGAAATCGTCGACTCGGCACCGCCTGCAACGATCGCATCCGCATCGCCGTACCGAATCATGCGAGCGGCGTCGCCGATGCAATGCAATCCGGTAGTGCAGGCGCTGACGACGGCGTAGTTAGGCCCCCGAAGCCCAAACATGATCGACAGCTGGCCGGAAATCATGTTGATGATCGAGCCCGGCACGAAAAACGGGGAGACTCTTCGCACGCCGCGCTGGCTCAGTTCCGAATGCGTGTCCTCGATCATCGGAAGGCCACCAATGCCCGATCCGATCACCACACCAATGCGCTCGGCGTTGGCATCAGTCACCTCCAGGCCGCTGTCCCGAATCGCCTGCACGCCGGCCGCAACGCCGTAATGAATGAAGGTGTCGAAATGACGGGCCTCTTTGGGCTG
>JBIKVK010000024.1:0-21991 GCA_044356835.1 Burkholderiaceae bacterium | reverse complement strand
CGGCAGGCGATCGTTCTCTGCGTGATCGACTCACCGCCGCCTGGCTGCTCCCTGAGGGCAGTTTTTTTCGGCCCGATCGGTGGGAGCAGGGCAAGCGGGCCCTCGTCGACGCCCTGGGCCAATCGGGTTACCTGCGTGCCGACATCCGCCAGAGCAGGGCCGAGGTTGACGTTGAGCAGACCAGCGTCTCGCTCAGGCTGGTGGTCGACAGCGGCCCGCGTTTGGGGATCGGGCCCCTCAGGATTTCCGGGCTGAAGGCCTTTGATGCCCGGTTGGTGCAGGACCTGCGACCCTTTGAAGAGGGCGAGCCCTTTTCAATCGACCGCGCCTTGCTCTTTCAGCAGCGTCTTTCACAGGTCGGCTACTTCACCTCGGCGAGCGTATTGCCCGATCTGGATGCGCTCGAGCGTGATCCTGCTGCGGATCGGGTGCCCCTGTTGGTCGATCTCACCGAATCGCGTTTGCAGCGAGTGGCCGTGGGCCTGGGATACAGCAGCGACTACGGCGCCCGGGTTCAGCTCGCTCATGATCATCGTCACTTGTTCGGTACGGGATGGCAGTCCGAGTCGGTCTTGCTGATCGAGACGCTGCGCCAGCGGGCGTTTGCCAACGTGCGGTCTCCGCTGGATCAGGACAGCTGGTTCACCGGCCTGGGCAGCAGTGCAGAACGGGTGGATATTGCGGGTGAGCGGGTGGTCCGTACCCAGACCTATGCCGGCCGTGGCCATCGATTCGCCGACGGAGACGATTTTTTTTCGATCGCCCATCAATTCGAGCGTCGCAGCATCCTGCTCGATGAGGGAGCGAGCCCGACGGACCAGCGGGTCGCCTGGGTGCTTGGATGGTCGCGGACTCTGCGGCGTCTGGATTCGCCGGTGGACCCCAGACAGGGACACGCCACTCAGTTGCAGCTCTCGGGCGCGTCGAGCGAGCTGGGCTCGGATCGCAGTTTCGTGCGCGGTTACGCTCGGACTCAGCGGTTCTGGCCAATGCCGATCGAAATGCTGGGCCGGTCGGGGGGCGTGCTGATCGGGCTGGCGGAAATGGGTGCGATCGCTTCGCGCTCCCGCAATGACATCCCATCGGAAAACCTGTTCAGAACGGGCGGCGCGCAGTCGGTTCGCGGCTACCGCTTCCAATCGCTCGGGGTGGCTGAAGGCGCCTCGGTCACCGGAGGCCGGTATCTTGCGGTCGCGAGCCTGGAATACCAGCTGCCGATCAGCGAAACCCGACGACTGGCCGTCTTTGCCGATCGCGGCAATGCCAGCGATTCTCTCGACGATTTTCGTCTTTATGCTGCCCATGGCATCGGTCTGCGCTGGAAGACGCCGATCGGGCCGCTGATGGTGGATTTGGCAAGAGGCGAGTCGGTGGCGAAGCCCCGCCTGCATCTGTCGGTCGGCTATGGCCTCTGAACCAGCGATTCCCGCGGCGCGGTTCCGGCTGTTGAGGCGGGTGTTGCGGGTTGGGTCACTCGTTGGCCTCGCCGTCATCCTGACGGTTGCGGGTTCTTTCTTTTTTGCGCTGGGCTCAGCCGGAGCGACCCGCTGGATCTTCGAACAGATCGTTGTCTCGAGCAACTATCGTCTTTCGGTGGAGCGTTTGTCCGGCAGTCTCTGGTCGGGGCTGGCGATCGGCGGGCTGCGTTTCGAAGAGGGCGATACCCGGATCGAGGCGCAAGACCTCCGCCTGCGGTTCGATTGGCGGGCGCTGCTCTCTGCGCAATTGGCCGTCGCCCAATTGTCGGCCGACCAGCTGACGATCGAGCTGCCCGAGTTGACCCCTGCCGGGCCTGAGCGCTCCGGTACAGCCGCGCCCGGTTGGGGATTGCCGCCAGTGCTGGGCCTGCGGGTTGATGCCCTATCGGTCAACCGAATCGAACTCTCCGCCGGAGCAGTTCAGCGGCATTTCGAGGGGTTTCGACTATCGGGTGAATCCATCCGGGGCGGATTCCAGGTTGAATTCGCAGAGGTCAAAAGTGCCGGACTGCAACTTCGACTCGAGGACTTTGCCATTTCGGTGCGTGCGCCTTTCGAGGTGGCCGGCCGTGTGGTCGTCGAGACCGATCTCGCCGGTTTGACGCGTCAGTTGGGCATCGCACCGCCTAAGCTCGATCCGGGCGAGCGCCTGCGCTTGGACTCGATCTGGTCAGGGCCTGTCGATCAGCTGCTGGCGGACGTGGTGTTGGAGGCGTGGGGGACCCGGCTTGAGACACGGATCCAATGGAGGCCCCTCGAGTCGCTGCGCAGGGCACAGCTGACTGGATCGGTCAGAGGCTTTGCCCCCCAACGGATCTCCTCTGCCTGGCCCCACGCGCTGATCGATGGCCAGTTCGAGCTTGACCTTGAGGCCATGCGGTTTGGGCTCGACCTGCGAAACGCTATGCCTGGAACGCTTGATCGGCGGGCACTTCCCTTCGAGTCCTTGGCCTTGTCAGGTCGAATCGAGGACGGTCGGCTGGGCTTGTCTGGCATCGTGGCATCGCTTCCCGACGGAGTCCGATCGGCATCCGGGCGGGCGCCCGCCGCACGAGATGGCCCTGCAGCGCGGCAAGGCCGCGCACAATTGAAGGGCGATCTGGACATTGACTGGGGCCGGACCATTCGCCTGCTGGACGGCTCCTTTCCTGCGGTGCGAGGCCGATTCAGCTTTGATGGGGTCGATCCCACCGCGTTGCTGACCACGCTGCCGCGCGGCAGCGTGTCGGGTCATGTCCGGGTGGACGGTGCCTCGGTTTCAGGGCGGATAGAGGATCGGGGGCTGGCCGCCGGGCCACTCAGCCTGGATGCTGCGCTGCGGCTCTCGGACACTGACCTGCATATCGAGCATGCGCGGTTGGAACTGCTCGAGAGCCGGCTGATTGCGTCAGGGCGTTTGCACGGCGATGCACTGAGGCGGATCGACCTCTCCGGGCGTTTCGAGCAATTGGACCCTCGGGTCGTTGGTCTCCTGATCACCGGCTCGCCCGCGCTGCCCGAGGGCCACTTGAACGGCCGCCTTCGCCTGGCCAGCCCGGGGGGCGTCTCTGGGCCTTTTACGTTCGGTCTTGACCTCGATCGTGGCAGCCGGCTGGCCGAGCAGTTGCTGACTGGCTCGGCCTCGGGCGAGTGGGCGGCCGGACGGGTGCGCAATGTCGATCTGCGTCTGAGTCAAGGCGGGGACCGGCTGACGGCGCGAGGCTCACTCGGGTCGGTCTCGGACCGAATGGAGATCGACATCAGTATCGCCGACCTGACCCGATTCGATTCGCGCCTCGAGGGGGCCGCCGCGCTGAGCGGTGATCTGTCCGGAGCCTTCGATTCGCCCGAAGTCCGGTTGCGCTTGAGCGCCGGGTCTGTGAAGGGGTCGAGCTCGGGCTCGGCTGCGAAGGCCCAGCCCAGAGTCGAGGCCTCGGTTCAGGGAACGCTCGCGCGGCACGCCCTGAGCGCCCAATTGAGCGTCCGAGGCGAGCGGCTGAGTTTCGCAGGCGAGGGCGCATGGTCATCCATCACGGGTTCCTGGGAAAGCCGGATCGATCGTCTCGAGATGGCCGGCACCTTGCCGGCAAAGAGCGAGAGGGCCTTTGATGTGGTGCTCGGAGCTGGACGGGCCGAATTGCGCGGCCTCGAACTTGCGGTCTCGGCTGGGGTTGCGCGACTGGATCGTCTTGCCTGGCAGAACGGTGTGCTCACTTCATCCGGGCAGCTCGTCGAGGTCTCGCTCGCGCCTTTGGCCGACAGTCTCGCGCAGACCCCCAGCGCGGGTGCGCAGGGCGATGCCGCGACGCGCGAGGCCATTGCGCGCCTGCGCAACTTGCGCTTGATCGCGCAATGGCAGCTCGAAGGCCCGGATTGGCGGACCCTGTCCGGCAAGGCCGGGGTCGAGGTGAGGCGTGATCCCCTGGCCCCCGGCGAGCAAGGTCAAGCGCCGGTGTTCGTCGACAGCCGCATGAGTCTCTCGCTCCAGGAGGGACGGATCGACGGGACCGCTCGTCTCTCAGTGCCCTCGCTCGCTTTCTCCCGACGGCTCACTGCGCCCGACTGGGTGGCCGAGGGGGCCCTCAGCTTTGACGGCCGGATTCGAGGAACCGTCGAGAGGCCCGAGCTGGACGGTACGCTCAAGGGCGAGCGCCTCATGCTGGCCAATCGGAGCCTGGGTTGGCGCTTGCGCGATGGTCGCCTCGATGCCCGCTTCGATGGCCGGCGTCTGCGGGTCGAGTCCTTGCGGTTTTCGAGCGGTGGGTCCGGCGGCATTGAGTTGCAGGGCGACATCGAGCCGGCGGCCTCCAGTGGGCCCTCGCTTTCGGGCCGCGCGCAGGCAGCAGGCATCGAGCCTGGCGGGCGCGCGCCCTTTGATGCCGATCTGGCCTTGCGTCTGGACAGCTTCACGCTGCCGCTTGGGCCCGGCCAGCGATTGTTGATGTCGGGTGCGACACGACTGGTCGCGCGAGATGGAGCGGTTTATTGGTCGGGTTCGGTGCGCGCCGATGAAGGTTTGATCGAGTTCCGAAGTGGCGGCGCTCCCGAGCTTCCGGCCGATCTCGTGATCGTCGACCGACGTCGTCCGGCGGCTCGGCCTGCGAGCAATTCACTGTCGCAGCCGCCTGCGGCCGATGCACAGAGAGGGGGGTGGTCCCCGGTCGTTCAAGCCGATCTGCGCGTAGCCATGGGCGAGCGCCTGCGGGTGCAAGGCGGTGGTTTGGATGCCCGCCTGACCGGAGAACTCGCGCTGTCGGGCCGATTGCCTCGAGATCCCCGCGTGCAGGGTCGCCTGCAATTGCGCGAGGGCCACTTCACCGCCTACGGTCGCAAGCTCGAACTCACTCGAGGTGAAGTTCGTTTCAATGGCGAACTCGACAATCCTTCGCTGGACATCGTGGCCATGCGCAGGAACCCCGAGGTGAGCGCAGGGGTTGCGGTGACCGGCCCGGCCCGCTCGCCGCGCATCCGGCTCACCTCCGAGCCCGAGGTTCCGGATGCGCAGAAGCTGTCCTGGCTGGTGCTGGGCACCGGGCTGGAGGACGCAGCGGGTGCTGGTCAGGCCCTGGCTCTGCGCGAGGCGGCTCTGACCTTGCTGGGCGATGATGATGGAGGCCTCGCGGGCGGTCTCTCCCAGGCCCTGGGGCTGGATGCGATCGGATTCGGGCGCGCTGCCGCCAGCCCTTCGACGGCTCTCGAGCGAGCCCGCCTGGCCCCGCCCGGGATGCCCGCGGCGAGCGCTTCTGCCACGAGCACGGGAAGCCTTCGCGAGGAGGTCGTTTCGGTCAGCAAACGTCTCAATTCGCGCTTGACTGTGAGCTACGAGCGCGGAATCCAGGGGCTTTGGAACTTGGTCCGTCTGCAGTACGAAATCAGCAATCGGCTGTCTTTGCGCGCGCAAAGTGGCAGCGAAAACGCGATTGACCTGCTGTATTTCTGGTGGTTTGACTGAATCCGGGATCCGAGCTTTCCGAAGGCCACGAACTTAATGGATCTTGGCCGTTGGCGCGCAGGCTTCACGCACGTGCGCTTCAACCTGAGCGAGTCGATTGGCTGCGAGGCAATCGACGCTCAGCCGCGTGGGCATGCCGCGCAGCCAGGTCAGCTGGCGCTTGGCGAGCTGTCGCGTGGCGGCGACCCCGGTTTCGATCAGACGCTGAAGGGGTCCGGAACGGTCTTGATCGAGCCATGACCAGACCTGACGGTAACCGACGCTGCGCATCGCCGGGCAGTCGGGGCTCAGATCGCCCCGTTGCCGCAGCTCTTCGACCTCTTCGATCAGGCCGGAGGCGAGCATTGCGTTAAAGCGTTCCTCGATACGGTGGTGCAGTACCGCCCGGTCGCTGGGCTCCAGGGCGATGAGGGTTACGGGCCGCTGGTCCGCTGCCGCAGACCCGCCTCGGCGCGAGGACTCGGAGAGCCAAACCGAGAGGGGGCGGCCTGTGGTCATGACCACCTCGAGTGCGCGTTGGATCCGTTGGGCGTCCCGAGGGGCAAGGCGAGCCGCTGTGGCCGGGTCGAGGCGAGCCAGCCGGGCGTGAAGAGCGGGCCAGCCTTCATGGGCCGCTTCGGCCTCGAGCTTTGCCCGAACGGTTGCGTCGGCCGCGGGCAAATCGTGCAGTCCCTCAATCAGCGCCTTGGCATAGAGCATCGTGCCACCGACCAGCAGAGGGATTCGCCCCCGACTTCCGATCTCTGCAATCAGCCGTGCTGCATCGTTGGCAAAGCGAGCCGCTGAGTAGGCCTCGCGCGGGTCGACGATATCGATCAGGTGATGGGGAACGCATGCCCGCTCGGCGATCGAAGGCTTGGCGGTGCCGATGTCCAGGCCCTTGTACACCTGTGCCGAATCCACGCTGATGATCTCGATGGGCAAACGCTGCCCGAGTTCCATCGCGATCGCACTCTTTCCGCAGGCCGTGGGACCGAGCAGCAGAATCATGTCGACAGCAATGCGGGCGCAATCTTGATCGATGTCATGGCGGGCATGGGGACGGCTCGTTCAGCGGCCGCGCATGAACCGGGCATCCAGATCCGACAGGGCGACTTCAAACCAGGTGGGTCGACCATGATTGCACTGGTCCGACCCCGGCGTGGCTTCCATCTCGCGAAGCAGAGCATCCATCTCGGCGAGGCTGAGTCGACGGTTCGCCCGCACTGCGCCCCGACAGGCCATCGAAGCGAGTAGTTGGTCACGCCGCTCCACAAGGACGCGACTGGCTCCGTGTTCGGCCACCTCGGTGATCGCATCCCGCGCCAGCCCGGCGACATCGCCGTGGGCAAGGAGTGCCGGAGCGCTTCGCACCGCGATCGCCGCAGGCCCCAGGACACTCAGTTCCAGCCCGAGGCGCTCGAACAGTTCGGCCTCCTGTGCGACCGTTGCCACTTCGACCGGTTCAGCTCTGAACGTGACGGGAATCAAAAGGGTCTGACGGCCGAGACCCTCCCGGTCGAACTGCTGCTTGAGGCGTTCATAGACGAGCCGTTCGTGGGCCGCATGCATGTCGACGATCACCAGCCCGGTGGCCGTCTGCGCAAGGATGTAGACACCGTGGAGTTGAGCGATTGCATGGCCAAGGCGCGGGCCTGCGTCCGTGCGCACACCGGAGGGGTCGGGCTCGGGTAGTCGGTCATCTCTGTCCTGGGACCCGGCCTGGGGCCCGCCGGGTCCGCCGGGCTCGACCTGGGTTTCGGCTACGCGTCCGCTGCCCGCAGCATTGGGCCAAACAGGCCTGCGTTGCCCTATGGTTGTGGCGGTTTCTGAGGCTGGCTCCGGCGCAAAAAAGGCCAGGCTTCGGGCGCTCGAAAGCGGCTCTGCCAGGTGGGCAGGGCGGCCAAATTGCAGCGGGTAGTTGAAAGCAGCCGGGCGAGTCGCCCCTGCGTCCGGCTGGCCGAGGTCTAGGCTGCGGGCCCCCTGGGGTGCAAGGCCAGTCCGCAGGTTCTGCTCGATCGCGTGATAGACGAAGGATCGAATGCCGACCGCATCGCGGAAACGGACTTCGGTCTTGGCCGGATGCACGTTCACATCGACCGCGCCGGGGTCGAGTTCGATAAAGATCGCCCAAGCGGCGTGGCGGTCTCCATGCAGGAGATCCGAATAGGCCTGGCGAATCGCATGGCCCAGGAGTCGGTCCCGGACAAAGCGCCGATTGACATAGAGGAATTGACGGTCGGCCCGCGCCCGGCTCACCGAGGGCAAGCCCAGCACGCCGGTCAGGCTCACTCCCCCCGCCGAGACGGCCAGCGTTCTGATCGCGTCCCGGAATTCATCGCCCAACGCGTTGAGGGCCCGCTCATCGGCACTCGAGCGTGCGAAGTCGAGCGCCTTACGCCCGTCCACCCAGACGACGAACGAGGTCGCCGGGTGCGCGAGTGCCACCCGCCGCACCGCATCCACGCAGTGCGCGGCCTCGACGCCGGAGCTCTTCAGGAACTTGCGCCGCGCCGGCGTGCTGCCGTAGAGATCCAGGACTTCGACCGTCGTGCCGCGCATCCCGGCAGAGGGTCTGACCTCGCCTGTCTCGGAGTCGAGCAGACTCGCCTCGGTGCACAGCGCCGTGCGGCTGGTGATCCGAACCCGAGCGACCGACGCGATCGAAGCGAGTGCCTCGCCCCGAAACCCAAGGCTGGCCACCTGTTCGAGTTCGGCCAAGCTTGCGATTTTGCTGGTGGCATGCCGCGTGAGCGCAAGACCGAGTTGCTCGGGTGCGATGCCACAGCCGTCATCCCGGATCACGATCCGACCGCTGCCGCCCTGCTCGATTCTGACCTCGACGTCGAGAGCACCTGCGTCGAGCGCATTCTCGAGCAGTTCCTTGACCACCGATGCGGGCCGCTCCACCACTTCGCCGGCCGCGATCTGGCTGATCAGCGTGTCCGACAGCAAGGCGATCGGGCGCCCGTGCGGCTCGCGAACATCCGGCTTGGGTGTCATGCTCATTGCGCAATTCTAGCGGCGGGGTCTTCGCGGGCGGGCCTTGTGTATCATCGACCGATGGACTTTGCCGCTTTCGTCGACGTCTTCCTCCACCTCGACAAGCACCTCGCCGAACAGGTCGACCTATGGGGCCCCTGGATCTACGCGCTCCTGTTCTTGATCATCTTCGTCGAGACGGGTGTGGTGGTGATGCCTTTCTTGCCGGGCGACTCGCTGCTCTTTGTATGCGGCGCGATCGCCGCGGTGGGCGGCATGGATCTGGGGCTGTTGATGCTGCTGCTCACCACCGCGGCCATCCTGGGCGATGCGTTGAACTACACGATTGGACGCAAGGTCGGAACACGCGTTTTCGGATGGGAGCGTTCCCGGTGGTTCAACCGCGACGCCTTCGATCGCACCCATGCGTTTTACGAGCGTCATGGGCCGATGACCATCATCATCGCCCGGTTTCTGCCCTTTGTTCGAACGTTCGCGCCCTTCGTTGCAGGGGTCGCGCAGATGACTCGAACCCGCTTCACGTTTTACAACATCGTGGGTGGTGTGCTCTGGGTGGTCAGCCTGACGGCGCTGGGTTACGCCGTGGGCAATACCGAGTGGGTGCAGCGCAACTTCAGTTGGGTGGCGCTCGCCATGATCGTGATCCCCGGTCTGCCGGCCGTGATCGAAGTGCTCCGTCACCTGTTGCGCACGCGTCGCGCGCGTCCGGCTCGCCCTAGCGGCCCGCCGTGAGCAGTTGCTGTCCGGAGGAGGATCGTTCGCGGTAGTGCCGAATCCCGTCCATGATCGCTCCGGCGAGTCGGCGTTGGTATTCCGGGTCGGCCAGTTTGCGCTCTTCGGCCGGGTTGCTGATGAATGCTGTCTCGACCAGCACCGAGGGCAGGTCGGGTGCCTTCAAGACCGCAAATGATGCCCCTTCCACCTGGGGCTTGTGCAGCGGTCCGAGACGGCCCAGCGACGCGAGCACGCTCGAGGCGAGTTGGTTGGACTCCCGCATTTGAGCGCCGGTGCTCAGATCGAGCAGGACTCGCCGGACTTCGCGGTCGCGATGGTTGAGCGGAACGCCGCCCACTTCATCCGAGCCGTTTTCCCGCTGAGCGAGCCAGCGTGCAGTGGTGCTCGATGCGCCCCGGTCGGAGAGCACGTACACCGAGGCGCCCCGCGGCCGTGGTTCGGGATAGGCGTCGGCGTGGATCGAGACAAAAATGTCGGCGCGCACCCTGCGCGCGCGCTGGACCCGCGTCCCCAGGGGCACGAAGTAGTCGCCGCTTCGGGTCATGAAGGCCCGCATGCCCGGCTCGGCGTTCACGAGTGCGCGCAACTCGCGGGCGATCGCGAGCACCACATCTTTTTCCAGAGTGCCGCCCGGGCCGACCGCGCCGGGATCCTCGCCCCCATGACCGGCATCGATCGCCACGACGAATCCAGGCCGTGCGTCCGGAGGTGGCGTGCGTCCGGCCCGCTCCTGGGGCGGTGTTGTGCCCGGCCGTCGTTCGATCAGGCGTGCGAGAGGATCGGGCTGGGCGGCGCGCGCGCTTGCCGTTTCGCGCGCGTGCTCTCGCAGCAGAGACTGGAGTGGATCGGCGCGCTGCGCCGGGTAGAGGTCGATGACCAGCCGGTGGCGATAGGGGCGGGCCGGCGGTAAGGTGAAGACCTGGGGATTCGTCCCCGGCGCAAGCGCCAGGCGTAGGCGAGTGCCGCGCCCGTCACGCTGCTGGACCCAGATCGTGCGCAGCAGCGGATCAGGGCGCAGTGCCGCCTCGAGCAGCGAGCGCAGCCGGCCTCCGGAGTCAATCGCCTCGATATCGACGATCAGCTCGGGCGGGTCGCCCTGGCGGCGCTCGGTGGCTCGCAGGGGCGCGTCCACCTCGATCGTGAGACGCGAATAGTCCGGACCCGGCCAGAAGCGAACGGCAAGCAGGGCCGAGGCGTGCGCGAACCGCAGATCCAGCGCGAGTTGCGCGCCGATCACCCATGCGCTTCTCAGGCCGAACCCGGCGAGTGCGCCCTCACGCAGCAGCCTGCGGCGATCAGAGCGCTCAGGCATGCCTGTCCTCGCGCGCTGAGCGCCCGCAGGCGCGCGATTCTCGCGCCTGATTCGAGCCCATCGCCCTGTGCATCGAGCTCGTTCGAGCGCGGTGAACCATCCCTGCGCTTGAAGGGCGATTCGAGGCCTTGCTCGTTCTGCGCTTCGCCCGCGAGCTCGATCCTGAGTTCGAGATCCGCGGGGGGCAGCGTCCCTCCCGCCCGTTCGGGCCACTCGATGACCACGACCACGCGTCCGTCGAAAGAGGTTTCAAATCCGGCTTCACGCCAGGCTTCGGGCGAATCAAGTCGATAAAAATCATAGTGATGGAGCTCAAACCTAGAGAGATTATAAGGTTCGAGCAGTGCAAACGTCGGACTTTTCACGCGACCGGGAAAACCGAGCGAGGCCAGAAGGGCCCGTGTGAAGGTGGTTTTGCCGGCGCCCAACCCGCCGCAGAGATAGAGACGAAAGCCCGGTTCGAGCCGATCTGCGATTGCGCCGGCCAGACCTTGTGTGGCTTCGACGTCCTTGAGCAGGCAGTCGATGAGCTCAAGAGCGGTGCGGGCGTTCTCGGACATGTCGGGGACTGGCGCTGGGTGGGCGGGAGCGGGATCTTGAAGGGAAAAGGCCAAGCTTAACCCGTTCGTCCCTGCGCCCCTGTGCCCTGGGTCAGCCAGGGCCTCAGGGGTCCCCCTCGGTCGCCTCCGACCTTCGGCCCGTCTCGCCAGCCCCGCCCGAAGCGGGCACAATCAGCGACCCAGCCGATCCTCTTCCCATGCCCAATCCGATTCGCCCGAGCACGCTCACCCTCGAACCGGCCGGACCTTCGGCGGCCGATTCCCCCCGATCGTCGCAGGGTCTACCCAGGATCGAGGTGCTTCAACAATGGGCGCACGACCTGGGGTTCGAATCGATCGGGGTCGCGCATCTGGATGTGTCCGAAGCGGAACCCGGGCTTCGTGCCTGGCTGCACGCCGGCTACCACGGCAGCATGGACTACATGGCCCGCCATGCCGACCTGCGCGTGCATCCCGAGCGCCTCGTTCCGGGCGCCCTCTCCGCGCTCATGGTGACGGCCAACTATGCGCCCGCGGATCCCGACTGGATCGAACAGGCCTGGACCACGCTCGAGACTTCCGATCGAGCGTACGTGGCCCGCTACGCTCTGGGCCGCGATTACCACAAGGTGGTGCGGGGCCGCCTGTCCCGCCTCGCCGACCGGATCGCTCAAGTGATTGGTCCGTTTGGGCACCGCGTCTTTTGTGATTCGGCGCCCGTGATGGAGGTCGAACTCGCGCGGAGGGCGGGCCTGGGTTGGCGCGGCAAGAACACACTGCTGATCGATCGCCAGCGAGGGTCGACCTTGTTCATCGGCACGATTTACACCGATGTGCCTTTTCCGGAAAACGGCATCGGGCCTGATCATTGCGGACGCTGTGAGCGCTGTATTGTGGCCTGTCCCACCGGTGCGATCGTGGCGCCCTATCGGCTCGACGCAAGACGCTGTATTGCCTACCTGACGATCGAGTCCAAGGCTTCGATTCCGCTGGCCCTTCGGCCCGCGATGGGCAATCGGGTGTTTGGTTGCGACGACTGTCAGCTCGCCTGTCCTTGGAACCGTTTTGCCCAAACCCCTGTGATCGCCGATTTCGCACCACGCCAGGGGTTCGATACTGCGAATCTGGTCGAACTCTTCTCCTGGGACCTCGGCACCTTCGAACGACGGACCGAGGGGTCGGCGATTCGGCGGATCGGTCATGAACGGTGGCTGCGCAATATCGCGGTGGCGTTGGGCAATGTGCCGCCGGAAGCGGGGCGGTCAGCCATTGAGCTCGCCCTCGAGGCGCTGGCTACCCGGGCTGAGCATCCCTCGCCGCTGGTGCGCGAGCACGTGTCCTGGGCGAGGGACGAACTCGAGGCTCGACTCGCCTCAACCTGGCAAACCGGCGATGCTCAACCAGATGGGCAGGGCGATCGCTGAGCAGATCAGCGACACGCTCACCAGCCAGGCCACGAAGGGGCCGTCGCCGCCCATCCGGCTGGCGAGGATGAAGGCAGCGGGCGCAGTGGGCATCGACGTGTAGAGCACGACGATGGCCCGGGCAACACCCTCGAGCCCCATCCATGCGCTGAGCGCAAGACCCAGGGCGGGCATCACGATCAGCTTGATGCTGGTGAACCAGAGCGTGAGCTTGATCGCGCTGTGCCGGATCGATCCTTGTGCGGTCCGCAGATGCTCGACGCGCAGGCCGGCGCCCGCGGCAAGCAGAGCCAGAGCGAGCGAGGCGGTACCCAAACGATCGATCGTCGCAGCAGCCACTTCGGGCAGCGTAAGTCCGCTTATGTTGGCCAGCAAACCGCTCACGGTCCCCAGGATCAGAGGATTGCGGATCAGTTCGCGCAGCACCCCGTTACCGGCCCTTCTTGCGAGCGGATAGATTGCAGCCACATTCAGCAGCGGCACAGAAAACCCCATGATCAGGGCGGCCAGAGCGAGACCCTCGGCCCCTGCCACCCGCTGCGAAAGAGCGAGCAGCACATAGGAATTGAATCGGAAGGCGCATTGCACGCCCGACGCAAACTGCCGGGCATCGACCTCGAGGATGTGGCGGGTCAGATAGCCCAACGCGATGCCGGTCGCTGCGGCCCCAAGCGCCGTGCCGAGCACCGGTCCGGCGAGCGAAAACTGGAGCGGCTGCCGGGCAATCGTCAGGAACAGAAGCGCCGGGAACAGCACGAAATAGATCAGCCGCTCCAAAGTGGTCCAGAATGCGGTGTCGCCGAAGAAAGTTCGGCGCAGCACGAGGCCCAATACGATCAGGGCGATGTCGGGGGCTAGGAGCCAGGCGGTTTGCATGGTGGAGATCCGGGTCGAGAGTGTAGCGGAGGCCGATCGGCAGGCGGTCGATACGTTCTGCGATGCGCTGTGGCTCGAGGAAGGGTTGTCCCCAAACACGCGTTTGGCCTATCGTCAGGATCTGCTGAGTCTTGCAGCCTGGCTTGCGGTCGAGACGGGTTCGTCCCTCCTTGACGCCCGCACCGAACATTTGCAAGGCTACGTCGCAGCGCGGTTTCTCTCCTCCCGGGCAAGCAGCAGCAACCGACGTCTTTCGGTGATGCGACGGTTTTACCGATACCTATTGCGAGACGGCCGGCGTTCGGACGACCCGACTGAACGGATCCGTTCGGCCCGACAGCCGCCGAGATTTCCGGGCACCTTGTCCGAGCAGCAGGTGGAGACGCTGATCGCCAGTCCAGACATCGGAAAACCCCTGGGCGTGCGTGACCGGGCGATGCTTGAGACGCTGTATGCCACCGGCTTGCGGGTCAGCGAGCTCGTTTCTCTGACGATCCAAGGTGTTTCGCTGGCCCAGGGAGTGGTTCGGGTGCTCGGCAAAGGGAGTAAGGAGCGGCTTGTACCCTTGGGCGAGCCCGCGATGGACTGGATCGGGCGATGGCTCGCCGGGCCCCGAGGCGAGGTGTTGGGGGGCCGTGTCAGCGATGCCTTGTTCGTCACGCAGCGAGGCACGTCCATGACCCGGCAGATGTTCTGGACCCTCATCAAGAGCCACGCCCGGCGAGCGGGAATTGTCGCACCCCTCTCGCCTCACACGCTGCGGCATGCATTTGCCACCCACCTGCTGCAGCATGGGGCCGACCTTCGCGTGGTGCAGATGCTGCTGGGCCATGCGGATATCTCGACGACTCAGGTCTATACCCATGTCGCCCGAGAGCGTTTGCGGGTGCTGCATGCCAGGCACCACCCCAGAGGCTGAATCGGGCATACTTCGCGGCTTTCGCATGATCGAGTCAGTGTAAGGGGAGGGCTGCATGCGGGTTGCCATCGTGGGTCTTGGCGCGGTGGGCGGCTTGATGGCCGCCCGTCTGCTCCGGGCTGGCCACGCGGTGTGCGCATTGGCGCGGGGTGCCACATTGGATGCGGTGCGTCGAAACGGACTGATGCTGATCGATGAGTTGTCGGGCAGCCGCCGGACCGAATCCATGTCGCTCCTGGTTTCGGATCGGCCTGAGCACCTCGGTCCGGTCGACCTGGTGGTCCTGAGCGTCAAGGCGCCGTCCCTGCCGGCCGTAGCGCCGCAAGTTGCGAAACTCCTTGGCCGTGAGACCGCCGTACTCTCGGCGATGAATGGTGTGCCTTGGTGGATGTTTCATGGGCTTGATGCAGTCCTCGCCGCCCGGTCCTGGACCTCGATCGATCCCGAGGGACGAGTGGCTGCTCAGATCGATCCCGCGCGCGTGGTCGGATCTGTGCTTCACTTGGCAAGCGAGTGTCCTCAGCCGGGGGTGGTGCGACACTCGGCGGGTCAGCGCCTCATCATCGGTGAGCCCGCCGGGGGACAGAGCGCGCGCAGCCGTGCCGTTGCGGCGCTCTTCAGGCAAGGGGGCTTTGAGGTCGAGGAATCGGCCCGTATCCAGCAGGACCTGTGGTTCAAGCTGTGGGGCAACATGACGGTCAATCCCATCTCGGCCTTTACCGGGGCGACTGTTGACCGGATCGTTGAAGATCCCCTGGTGCGAGGCTTCATGACCCGCGTCATGATCGAGGCCGCCGAGGTCGGGGCCCGGATCGGCCTGCCGATCGACATCTCTCCCGATGACCGACACCAGGTCACTCGCCGGATCGGTGCCTTCAGGACCTCCATGCTTCAGGACGTCGATCAGGGGCGTGCGATCGAATTGGATGCCCTGGTCGCCGCGGTGCGCGAGATCGGCGAGGCCGTGGGCCTGCCGACCCCCGACACGGATGCCCTGATGGGTTTGACCCGCTTGTTCGCGAGGGTGAGGGGCCTCTATCCGGCCCAGTCCGGCCAATCTGCGGCGTGATGTCATGGCGTTGGTTGGAATCAGGCGATGGTTGCTCCGCGATCGGTGCTCGTTCAAAGGGTTCGCCTACGATGACTGACCGGAGTCGCCATGTCTCCGAGACGCCGGCCACGCGGTTTCTGCGTGCGCGCGGCGTCGTGTTCGGCGAGCACCCCTACGACTATGTCGAGCACGGCGGTACGGCCGAGTCGGCCCGTCAACTGGGCGTTGACGAGCATGCCGTCTTCAAGACGCTGGTCATGCAGGATGAGCGCGCGCGAGCGCTGATCGTTCTGATGCATGGAGACCGCACGGTATCGACCAAGGCGCTGGCTCGTCAGATCGGCGTCAAGTCGGTCGAACCCTGCGATCCTGCGCAGGCTCAGCGCCATACCGGCTATCTGGTGGGGGGTACCTCTCCGTTCGGGCTGCGAAAGCCCCTGCCGGTCTACCACGAGGCAAGCCTGACCGATCTCGAACGGGTCTATCTGAATGGCGGTCGTCGGGGCTACCTGGTATCCCTTGCGCCGGCGCAGATCGTCAGCCTGCTGGGGTCGACCCCGGTACACTGCGCTCTCGACAAGAGCTGAAACGGGTTCAACCGGCCGCGCGCCGCGACGGGCATGAACGCGTGAGGAGGCGGTTATGGGTGCTGGGTTCGGCGTGCTGATCGTTGTGGCCGCCTATCTGATCGGGTCGATCTCCTTTGCCGTTGTTGTGAGCCGCCTCATGGGGCTTGCGGACCCGCGCAGCTACGGCTCGCGTAACCCTGGAGCCACGAATGTGCTGCGGACAGGGCGCCGGGGCGCAGCGCTGCTGACGCTGCTGGGGGACAGCATGAAGGGCGTTGTGGCGGTCGTGCTGGCGCGTGCGCTTGGCGCCGATGATTCCGCAGTCGTCCTGGCCGGTCTCGCCGCTTTCGTCGGCCACGTTTTCCCCGTGTTTCACCGTTTTCAGGGCGGCAAGGGAGTGGCCACTGCAGCTGGCGTTTTGCTTGCCTTGGACCCCTGGCTGGGCGGCCCGACCATCCTCACCTGGAGCCTGATCGCCTACTTCTTTCGCTATTCGTCTCTCGCGGCCCTGGTCGCAGCGGTGTTCGCGCCCCTGTGGCAGGTATTCCTGCATGGCCCGGGGCTGACGGTGCTGGCGGTCACTGTGATGAGCGCCCTACTGATCGCTCGACATCGGGCCAACATCGCGAAGCTGATGAACGGGACCGAGTCGCGGATCGGCGGTTCCGGTTCGTCCCGGCCCTGATCCCGGGGACGGCGATGGCCCTGCCAGGACAAAATGCTGTGCGGTCCCATGCATATTGGGATTGACCTGGGCGGCACCAAGATCGAGGGGCTGGTGCTCGATCGTTCAGGTGAGGAGCGGGCGCGCCGGCGCATTGCCGCTCCGCGGGGCAGCTATCAGGCCACGCTCGATGCCCTCTGTACTTTGGTCAGCGCGCTCGAATCGCAAGCCGGTCTTGCCACATCGGACGCGGCATCGATCGGGGTGGGCATTCCGGGGGCGATCTCGCGGCTGACCGGGCGGGTCAAGAATGCGAACTCGACCTGGCTCAACGGCGAGGCCCTGGATCGCGATCTGGCCGAGCGCCTGCGCCGGCCGGTCCGCATCGAAAACGACGCGAACTGCATGGCACTTTCGGAAGCGACCGATGGCGCGGCCGCCGGGGCCGACCCGGTCTTCGGCGTGATCCTCGGCACGGGCGTAGGCGGTGCGCTCGTGATCGGTGGTCGGCCTGTGCGCGGCGCCATGTCGATCGCAGGCGAATGGGGACACAACCCCTTGCCGCCCTCAATCGATCGGGATGCGAGCGCACGCGAACACCCAGGGCCGCCGTGTTATTGCGGCCGAAGGGGTTGTGTCGAAACCTGGTTGAGCGGCCCGGGGTTTGCAGCCGACCATATCGGAAGTCTCCTGCCTGGGGTCGGACCAAGGGAGCCATCGGAGCCTGGCCCTGACCCGTTCGAGAGAGCCGATTTCAGGTTCAGTCCCGAGGCACTGGTCGCTGAGGCCCGCGCCGGAGTGCCCGCAGCGAAGGCGAGCCTTGAGCGCTGGCTCGATCGCCTGGCTCGATCGCTGGCTGTGGTGATCAATATCGTCGACCCGCAGGTCATCGTGGTGGCGGGCGGGCTCAGCCGGATCGACGAGCTTTATCTCGAGTTGCCCCGGCGCTGGAGCGCCTATGTGTTTTCGGATCGTGTGGACACGCGGATCGTGCCTGCCCTGCACGGCGATGCATCCGGCGTGAGAGGCGCAGCCTGGTTGGGGCGGGTCTGACCCTAAGCCCGCTCGCCAAGCGCTGGAACATCCTGCAGGGCCCAGCGCGGCCGCACTCCAAACGAGGTTGGAACCGGGATCGTCATCCCGGATTGGGTGAGGGCCTGCATCCGCAGCGCCCCGGCCAGGGCGATCATTGCACCATTGTCGGTGCACAACGCAGGGGGCGGGAAACCCAGCTCGATGCGGCGTCGGGCCGCTTCGGTCATCAGTCGCTCGCGAAGCCGCCGGTTGGCGCTCACGCCGCCCGCAACGACCAGTCTCCCGATCCCGGTCTGATCGACGGCCTTCAGGGCTTTCGCCGAAAGCACCTCTGTGATGGCCAGTTCGATTTCGCAGGCGAGGTCGGCTCGGGCAGCTTCGTCGGGAAGTCCTCGATCTACGATGACCCGCACCGCGGTCTTCAGGCCGCTGAAACTGAAGTCGAGTCGGGGATCATGCAGCATCGGCCGGGGCAGACTGAAACGGCCAGGTCGGCCAGACTGCGCGAGCGCCGCAAGAGCGGGACCGCCCGGGTAGCCCAGACCCAGCAGCTTCGCGCTCTTGTCAAATGCCTCTCCGGCTGCATCGTCCAGAGTGTCGCCGAGCAACTCGTACTCGCCGATCGCGCGCACTGCCAGCAGTTGGGTGTGGCCTCCTGAAACCAGCAAGGCGACAAAGGGCATGGCCGGCGGCTGCTCGCCCAGCAGCGGCGACAGTAGATGCCCTTCCAGATGGTGGATGCCGATCCCCGGCCGGTTCAAGGCCCACGCGAGCGAGGCTCCGACCCCGGCTCCGACCAAAAGCGCCCCGGCAAGACCCGGACCCTCGGTCCAGGCAACAGCATCGATCCGCGATCGGCTCAAGTCCGCCTGGGCGAGTGCCTGACGGGTGAGGGGTAGCACACGACGGATATGATCGCGGGAGGCGAGCTCGGGCACCACGCCACCGTAGCGCTCGTGCATTGCGACCTGGGAGTGCAGGGCCTGTCCGAGCAGGCCCCTTTCGGTGCAGTAAAGGGCGACGCCGGTTTCGTCGCAGGAGGTTTCGATGCCCAGCACGATCATGGGCCAAGTATCGCACGCAGGAGGCGGCCATCCGGTCTTCGACTTGATCGTCATCGGCGGTGGCGCGGCCGGCATGTTCTGTGCCGCGCTCGCCGGGCAGCGCGGTGCCTCGGTCGCGCTGATCGATCATGCCGCCAAGCGAGGCGAGAAGATCCGCATTTCGGGCGGAGGTCGATGCAATTTCACCAACCTCGAGGGCGCGCGCCCCGATCGCTACAGTGGCGCCGATCCGGCGTTCGTACGACCGACCCTGCGGGCTTTCACTCCGGAGCGGTTCATCGAACAGGTGCGCCGACACGGGATCGACTATCACGAGAAACACCGGGGCCAATTGTTTTGCGACGACACGGCCGAACGCATCATCGCAATGCTCGTTGAAGAGGGTCGCCGCGGCCGGGTGCGCGAGTACCGCCCCTGCCGGGTTCATGCCGTGCGGACGATCCCCAGCGCGGGTCGAGTCCGGTTCGAGATCGACACGGATGCCGGGATCCTTCAGGCCGCGCGTCTGGTTGTGGCCACGGGCGGGCTGTCGATCCCGAAAATCGGCGCGAGCGATTTGGGCTATCGAATCGCCCGCCAGTTTGGACATCGTGTGGTCGAACCCCGTCCGGCGCTGGTGCCACTCACATTCGAGTCCGCGCAATGGGGCGCCTGGCAGCCTCTGTCCGGAGTGTCGCTGCCCGTGGCGGTGAGGTGCGAAGGTTCTCCTGACTTCGAAGATGATCTGCTCTTTACGCATCGCGGCTTATCGGGCCCGGCGCTGTTGCAGGTCTCCACTTTTTGGCGGCCAGGCCAGGACCTCGTGATCGACCTCGGTGCCCGGGGCAGACTCGCCCAGTGGCTGCGCGATGAACGCGACCGCTCAGGCGCTCGGCAGGTGATCACCGTGCTGTCCCAGCGCTTGCCGCGGCGCCTCGCCCAGCACTGGTTGAACGCTGCAGGCCCGGACGCTTCCGCGGGGCAGCGCAAACTGGGCGAGATGGGCAACCCGGCGCTCGAGCGCCTGGCAGCCTCCCTCGAGCGCTGGGCACTGATGCCCGATGGAACCGAAGGCTTCCGCAAGGCCGAGGTCACTGCAGGCGGCGTGTCGACCACCGAGATCGATCCCCGCACCCTGGAGTCCAGGCGGCAACCGGGCCTGCACTTCATCGGCGAAGTTCTGGACGTGACGGGATGGCTCGGGGGCTACAACTTCCAATGGGCGTGGGCAAGCGCCCATACCGTGGCGGTTTTGCCCACTTTGACAAGCTGAGAGTCTTCGAAGACAATAATCGGTTCGTTCGAAAGGGGGTGATTTTTTTATGCCGACGGTAAGAGTCAAGGAAAACGAGCCCTTTGACGTCGCTTTGCGACGCTTCAAGCGCACTATCGAGAAAGCCGGGATCATCACCGAGCTTCGTGCACGCGAGTTTTACGAGAAGCCCACCTCCGAGCGCAAGCGCAAGAAGGCCGCGGCGGTCAAGCGCCATTACAAGCGCATCCGCAGTCAGATGCTTCCCAAGAAGCTCTACTAATCGTTTCGGGTAGAGCGGTTTTCGGACCAGCGCCGTCCGGTGCAAGCCGGGCGGCGTTTGTCATTGGTGGGCCCTCAGATCAGGCCCGCTTTCATGGGAGATTTCGATGAGTATCCGAGAAAAAATTTCCGAGGATATGAAAGCGGCGATGCGCGCCCGCGAAAGTGACCGCCTGTCGGCCATCCGGATGTTGCTTGCGGCCATCAAGCAGCGCGAAGTCGATGAGCGAATCACTCTCGATGACGACCAGATTCTGGTGGTGATCGACCGGCAGATCCGCCAACGCCGTGATTCGCTGTCTGGCTTCGAGGCCGCCGGCCGCGAGGACTTGGCCGCCCGGGAGCGTTTGGAACTCGAGGTTTTGTCGGCGTATCTGCCGGCGCAGGCCAGTCCAGAAGATATTGCCGCCGAAATCGACGCGGCCATCGCCACCACGGGTGCGTCGGGCTTGCCTCAGATGGGGCAGGTGATGGCGATCGTCAAGCAGCGGCTGGCCGGCAGAGCAGACCTCTCGGCGGTTTCGGCCATGGTGCGTAGCCGCCTGTCCTCGCGCTGAGCCGCCCGGCGAGACGATACACTGAGCGGGTGATTCCTCAGGACTTCATCCAGCAGCTTCTCGGTCGGGTCGACATCGTCGAGGTGGTCGGTCGCCATGTGCCCTTGCGGCGGGCGGGTGCCAACTTCCTGGGCTTGTGTCCTTTCCACGGCGAAAAGTCACCGTCGTTCTCGGTGAGTCCCGCCAAGCAGTTCTATCACTGTTTTGGCTGTGGTGCCCATGGTTCGGCCATCGGATTTCTCATGGAGCACGCGGGCCTGGGCTATGTGGATGCAATTCGCGAACTGGCTCGCGACGCTGGACTGACCGTTCCGGAAGTGGGGCGAGCTGATGCCGCCGAGGCGGCGCGTGAGGCTGCCCGGCAGGGCGACCTGACGCGTTTGCAGGCCGAGGTGGCGCGTTTTTATCAACACCGGTTGCGCGACTCCAAACGTGCGATCGACTACCTCAAGGGTCGGGGATTGTCCGGCGCGGTCGCGGCGCGTTTCGGGATCGGCTATGCACCCGCACAGTGGCGGGGGCTCGAGGCTGCGGTGGGTGATTACACCGATGCGTCTCTGGTGGAGGCGGGCCTGGTCATCGAGAGCTCGGACGACTCCGGTGCGGCGCGCCGTTATGACCGGTTTCGTGACCGGATCATGTTTCCGATTCGAAACGCCCGAGCTCAGGTGATCGGTTTTGGTGGCCGCGTCATCGACCAGGGCGAGCCCAAGTACATGAATTCTCCGGAGACGCCCGTTTTTTCGAAGGGGCGCGAGATCTACGGGGCATTTGAATCGCGAGAAGGCGTTCGTCGGGAAAACTGCGTGGTGGTCGTCGAGGGCTACATGGATGTGGTGATGCTGGCTTGCCATGGTATCGACAACGCGGTGGCGACCCTCGGTACGGCGACCACACCCGAGCACCTGCGAAAGCTGGTACGCCTCGCTGACCGGCTGGTGTTCGCCTTCGATGGTGATGCGGCTGGACGCAAGGCCGCCTGGCGCGCCCTCGAGGCGAGTCTCACCTTTGCAGGCGATGACCGGCGCATCGATTTCCTGTTTTTGCCGGCCGAACACGACCCCGACAGCTTTGTCCGCGAGCGGGGCGCTGACGCCTGGCAGGGCATGCTGGGCAAGACGGTTTCCTTGTCTGAGCACCTGCTCGGAACGCTCGCGGGCGAAATCGACCTCGAAAGCGCTGAGGGGCGGGCCGCACTGTTGGCCCGGGCGGCTCCGCTCGTGCGCCAGTTGGCCGGTCCGGCACTGCGCATGCAGATGGTGCATCGGCTGGCCGAATTGACCCGGCTCGAATCCCGCGAGGTCGAGCGATACCTGGGCAATGAGGGAACAGATCGCGTGCG
>JBIKVK010000188.1:0-6628 GCA_044356835.1 Burkholderiaceae bacterium | reverse complement strand
CCTGGATGCGATGACCATCGATCTGCGCCGCTTCGACGGCAACGGCCAGTCTGTCGGCGGCAATCTGGCGAGCACGGTCACCTTCAAGGACGACGTCACGATCGATGGGGGCACCCTGACGATCTTTGTTGATGGCCAGGACGTGATCGACTTCCAGGCCAGGATCAAGCTGATCAACGGCGCACGGGTGAATGTCATCGGTGCGGGGGCTGATAACCAGTTCCGGTTGACCGAGGGCTTTGCCACTCAGGGGCGTCCGCAGAGCCTGGGTGTGGGTGCGTTCGATGTGCTCATCTCCGGAGTCGACAAGGCGGTCTTCGGGCGTGTCTTGGATGGGACGGGTGCGACGTCGGCCGACAACATCGCGTTTGATGGCATCGACGAGCTGACCCTGATCCTGCCCGTGGATGCAGCGACCCAGCGGGCGCAGATGCAGCTCGAGCGCATCTCGAACAGCTCCGGGGGAAGCGGAGTGGTCATCGGTCGCGAGACCCCGGCGGTGGGTTCGCCGATCGGGACGAACGGCAGCTTTGCCCTCGCAAGCGTCGATCTGACGGTCGCTACGAACGGCGAGCTGTCCTTCAACGACAGTGGGCTGAAGTTGACCGGTGTCGATCAGGCCCGCCTTTCGATGATGGCCGGGGCACCGCGTTCCTTGTCGGTGACTGCGCAGACCCCCGGGGCAGGGCTCCTGACCGTGACGACGATCAGCCCCTCCCAGGGTTCGCTGGATCTCTCCAACATGCGATTCCAGGCCACGGCCAAGGAAGTGCAGGTCGACCGTGCGCTGACCCTCAGGAGCTTCGAAGCCCGATCGGACGCAGGCGGTGCTCTCAAGCTGGGCGGATCGGGCGCTGGACAGACGGTCACTCTGGTCGAGAACCAATCGTTGTCGGGCTCGCAACGCAGTCCGGCGCTATTGCTGGAGGCTGTTGGCAAGATCGAAGTGATGAGCACGCTATTCTTCCAGGGCTCATCGGGCGATGCGGTCATCCGGCCGATCAATGGGGCCCAGCCGATGTATGTCGGCAGTGGAATTTTCACGCCGACGGGCTTGCATGTCGACCTGAAGGACGGCTTCAAAGAGACGATGGACGGTTTCGGCCGCCTGATCCTGGGCAGCTCGGCTCAGACCGGTGACCTCTACATCGGCGAGCGTGTTGGGGCGCGAGCCGGCCATGTGTTCGCCGATCCGCTGGAGCTTCACGTCGCCCAGAACGTCGCTCGACCGGTGACCGTCTTTGTTCAGGGCAACATCCAGGGCGAGTCTCTGAAGGTCGGTGTCGGTGGCAACGACTTCTCACTAACGGCCGGCGGGCGCTTCCAGTCGCTGCGCTCCGACCTGCGCTTCGACCAGGCGCAGGGGGTGCAGTTCCTGAGCGAAGTTCGGGTGGGTGCCAATACGACGATCGAGGCAGACGCGATCGAGTTTGACGGTGCCCGGGTGACCGGCGTGTCCTCGGGCCCCGTCCCGCTCCTCAGTCTGCGACCGGTCTCTGACACCACGATCACGCTGGGCGGGTCTGGCGCGGCACCTGCGGGCACTCTGCTGCTGGATAACGCGAGCCTCTTGGCCCTCGGCAACGACGACGGCCTGCGTTTTGACCTCGACGTGGGTCACAAGGCGACCGGCAAGGGCACAGTTTCGGTGGCCGGCTCCGTCGCGATCCGGGGTGCCTTGGGACTCTACGGCAAGACCCTCACCATGACACCGCAGTCGAGCGTGGCCGGTCTGATGGTCGATCTGCGCTTCGATGGCGCGGTGGATCTGGCCAAGGTGCGCGCTGACCACGCCAACGTTCAGAGCGTGGGCGGGAAGATCCGGTCGGTGCTAAGCGCTGCCGGGGAGGTCAACCTGGCCAGTCGCACCGAGGGCGTGCTGAGTTCGTTGGTGCTCTACGGCAAGGGCGCTGCGATGGGCTCCTCCGACCGTCCGGTCCGAGCACAGGCCAACGAGGTCTGGGTCACTCTGCCCGGCGGGAAAGTCCAGACCGTGCGCGGCAGCGACGGCACCGAGCAGTATCTCGGGGTGGACGGCCAGGGCGTCTATCGGCAGGTGGTGGTCACGCAGGGGCGAGGTTCTGCAGTCAGTTCGCTGCTGGAGTCCTCGAGCGATCGTTGGGTGACGCAGCCGGTCGTCATGAGTGCCGCGCAGAAGTCCTTGTTCAGTTTCGGCGCTGCGGTGGGCGCGGGCTCGCAAGCGGCCGTGGACCAAAAATCTCTGAACAGCGCAACGCGCGCTTACCTGGAGGGAGGCTCGCGGGACTATGAGTGGCTGAGCGTCGCTTCGGGACTGAGCTCTGTTGACGAAGCGAGCAGTCCGCTTGACACGCTGTTTGACCCGCTCGAGGCGGATCGCCAGGGCGGCGAGACGGTCCTGCTCGAGCATGCCTGGCTGCTTGGCAGCAGCAGCTATCTGCCCGATGTGCTTGGGGTTGATTCGGTGGGCGGCGGCAACTACCAGACTTGGAGTGAAGATGAGCTTGAGATCTGATGCGGTGAACTCCCGTCTTGTGCTGGTCGGGCGTGCCCGCGGCGCGTTCGGGCGGTTGCCGGCGCTGGTTGCGGCGCTTGCTGTGGGAGGGCTGTCGGCCTGTGGCGGGGGCGATTCGGGTCCTGCTGCCATTACGGTCAACACCTCGGCTTCGGGGATTGTTGAGCCGTCAATGACCTACGGCGGCCCGGTCCAGTTTCAGGTACTGAAGGGCGCAGAGCTTGTCACGACGGTATCGGTGGACAGCGGGCAGCCCTTCGCAACGACGCTCGACCCGGCGAAGGCGCCTCCGGGTACCGATCTCAGGCTGGCAATCAGCAAGCATCCGCGCAACCAGCTGTGCACGGTACAGTCGCCTGATTTCAAGGCGGGTTCAACCGAGCTCAAGGCGTCCGTCAACTGTGTGCCGGCCATTCTGAATGACACCGGAGTCACCGAGTGCGCTACGCCGGGCAACCAGGCTGCATGTAACGCGCAGGACTCTGCCGGGGGCCGGGATGCCGAACGTGATCGGTTGACGCGGGTGTCGTTGGATACGGTCCTGGGTGGCAAGACCGGTTTCGACTACACCAAGCTCTGCAACAGCGGTCACCCAGCGGGCTCCCAGAGCTGTCCGGCAAACCCTACCCGGGGAAGCGCAAGCAGCGAATGGGGTTGCACGCGCGACAATGTCACCGGGCTGGTCTGGCTGATCCGTGCAGCGCCTCAGGGGCCAAGGCCGGCCAGCGGCCTTTCACCGGAGCCCAAACCTTTCACAACCGGCTCGTCGGCGTGCGGCTTTGAATCGGCCGAATGGTCCATCCCCACCGTGCATGAACTCGCCTCGCTGATGCATAGCGGCCTGGCCAGCGACAAAATCGCGGCGAACGATCAATACTTTCCGAATCTTGCTGAGGCCTCCTCGTCAGACTCGAGCGGTCGATACCTGTTTTGGACGAGCTCTAAGGCTCGTGACAACAACATGCTGGTGAACTTTGGATCGCACGGCTCGGTTGACATCGCAAATGTGAACGGGGAGCACTACATCGTTTGGGTGGCCCGCAAGGACGCACACTCGTCCGGCGTGTCAGCGGCCAACCGGTTCACGGCTTCGGCCGACGGCTTGACGGTGACGGATCGTCAAAACGGTCTGGCGTGGTCGGTGTGCAGCCTTGGACGGACCACGACGACCACGCCGAGTACGCCGTGCAGCGGCGATGCGACCGGCTACGGTTGGACCAACGCCCTGCTGGCCGTGGCGACGGCCAACACCAACCGCTGGGCGGGACAGAGCGATTGGCGCCTGCCCAGCCGGGCCGAGCTCGCAAGTCTGCTCGATTACTCGGTGGTAGGGCCGGCAGACAGCGTACTGATTCCATCCGGCAATGCGCTCGGGGCCCTGCGCGCGGACGCGGGAGACGCCACCACGGGGCAGGGCGTCAGCTACTGGTCGTCCACGGCGGCGGGCCTCCAGCCTGGCGAGGGTCTAAATACCTGCAGTGCAGTCGTCGCGAAACCTTACTCGGTGAACTTCGGCGAAGGCGATATTGCAGCCTTGCCGGAGAAATTCTGTGGCCCGGATGGGGTCCCTGTTATTCTTGCCGACAACCTCCGAGTCCGGCTCGTCCGCGACGCCCGCTGATCCATCTCACATAGATATCAGGTTTCAATGTTTTCCAATCTGGTTCCCGTCACCCGCGAGCGTCACGGCGACAAGCGCGTCCGCTCGATCGAGCGTTTCGATTTCGCCGCGCGCTTCCATGTGGCCGCCCTGATGATGCATGAGTTCATCCGGGCCACTGCCTTCTATCCGATCGTCTTCATCGATGATCAGGAGGCAGGGCGCTTCAAGCCGGTGGCACTCCTGGGCCTGGAAGCGGACGAAAATCTCTGCGTCGTTGCGGAGTCCGGAAGCTGGCTGCCTGGAGCCTACATCCCCGCCATCATCCGGCGCTATCCCTTTGCCTTGGCCAACACCGCGAACGATGGCGAATTCGCCATTTGTGTGGACGAGGGCTCGGGCTTGCTGTCGGACGCAGAGGGCTTGCCGCTCTTTGACGCCGACGGCGTGCCCACCGAAACCTTGGATCACGTCAAGCGCTTCCTGGGTGAGTTCCATCAGATGGACACCATTACCCGCGATTTTTGTGAATGGTTGCAGCGGCATCAGTTGCTCAAGCCGCTCAACCTGAGGGTACGGGTCGGAGCCGATACGCGCGACATCGCGGGCAGCCATATCGTGGACGAGGAGCGCCTGGAGGCTTTGGGCGATGACCTCTTTCTCGAGATGCGCCGGCTCCGCTATCTGGCGCCGATTCACGCCCATCTGACCTCCCTGCCGCAGATCGATCGCCTGGTCCGCATCAAGGAGGCGCGTGCCGGTCTCGGCGACGCAGCGTCTACCCGAAGCCGTTCCTCCGCCAAGCGCGCCGGTACTGGCCGCCCGCGCTCGCCCCGCAAGGCCTGACCCGGGGCCCCTGTAGCCTGGGCACTGTTCACGGGGCTGAGGTCCCGACTGCGGTGGCGGGTGGACCGCACAGCGCCGCCCGCCCCGAAGAGGCGCACGACGATTTTTGACCGGTTGCCCTCGGCGATCTAAAATCGAGGGTTTTTCTTTTCAAGGATGGTTCATGCGCTTGCGCAGGCCAGTCATCGTCGGCAATTGGAAAATGAACGGGCTCGCGGCCTCGTCCCGCGCGCTTGCTCAGGCCATTGCGCGGGACTGGCGCAGTACTGCTTTGGCCTCGGTCGATGTCATTGTCTGTCCTCCTCACGTCTACCTCGGCGAGGTCGCCCGCGAACTGTCCGGGTCTCCGGTCGCTCTGGGGGCGCAAGATGTCTCCTCTTTCCCCGAGGGGGCGCATACCGGGGACGTGGCCGTGGCCATGCTGCGCGATGTGGGCTGTGCCTGGACCATCGTGGGTCACTCCGAGCGTCGCACCGGCCATGCCGAGAGCGACATGCTGGTGGCCGACAAGGCCCGGGCCGCCTTGGCGGGTGGACTGGGTGTGATTGCCTGCGTGGGCGAAACCCTCAAGGAGCGTGAGTCCGGCGTCACGGCGACGGTCATTGACCGGCAACTTCAACCGCTTTTGGCCGTGATGGGGCAGGGTGCATCGCCTGAGGTGATGGTGGCCTACGAACCGGTCTGGGCGATCGGCACCGGGCGTACCGCCACGCCCGCCCAGGCTGCCGAGGTCCATGGCCGCATTCGTGGCTCCCTGGCGGCGGCCGGTCTCGATGCCGCTTCAATTCGCATTCTTTACGGCGGTAGCGTCAAGCCTTCCAGTACGGCTGCGCTGCTTGCTTCACCCGACATCGATGGTGCGCTCGTGGGCGGCGCATCGCTCGATGCCTCTGATTTTCTGGCGATCGGTCGGTCCGCATTGGCGGCCTGAGCTTCGCCCAACCGATGGAGCAGTCGATATGAGCTGGTTGGCAACTTTGATGGCGGTCGTTCAGGTGGTCTCCGCAATCGGCGTGATCATTTTGGTGCTCATTCAGCACGGCAAGGGTGCAGACATGGGCGCCGCGTTCGGTTCGGGTTCATCGGGCAGCCTGTTCGGCGCAACGGGCTCGGCCAATTTTCTGAGCCGTGCTACCGCGGGCTTGGCCACGCTGTTCTTTGTGATGACCCTGGGGCTCGCTTTCGTGGGCTATCAGAAGCCCCAGGCTCCGGCGAGCATCATGGAGGGCGCACCCTCGGCAACGCCGGATGTGCCCGAAGCCCGCCGCCCGGCTGGCGGGCCCGACAAGGCAGCGCCGGCCGGAGACATCCCCAAGTAAAACGGATACAATTGCGCGCCTACGCCGACGTGGTGAAATTGGTAGACACGCTATCTTGAGGGGGTAGTGGCGAAAGCTGTGCGAGTTCGAGTCTCGCCGTCGGCACCAGTCCAAGCTGTACACAGTCCGCATTAGACGGGCCGATCGCAACCAGGCGATTTTTCTTACCTCACGGGCCTCGATGTTCGTGGAGTCGTCGACGGGATGGGGTGATGCGTGTTTCTTGAAAACTACCTGCCGGTACTGCTGTTCATCCTGGTGGGCATTGGTGTCGGTATTGGTCCGATGGTCTTGGGCAAGTTGCTCGGGCCGTCCCGTCCCGACCCCGCCAAACTGTCTCCATACGAATGCGGCTTCGAGGCTTTTGAA
>JBIKVK010000186.1:0-6632 GCA_044356835.1 Burkholderiaceae bacterium | reverse complement strand
CACCGCGCCGATCCGGCTTGCGATGGCGGGCAGCCAGGGCGAACTGGTGCGTGCCTCGGGTACGCTCACGCTCGACATCTACGGCTTCTTCCGAATCAGCGGTGATCTGGCGATCGAGAAACGCACCCAGACGGTGACGCTCGCCAAGACCAGTCCTACTGCGACCGCCGAGACGGTCGAGGTCGATCTGCTGACCGTTGGGGGCAGGGGCCTCGATGCCTTTGCGGGCGTGGCCGGCGGTACGGCCGACGAGATCGGTCTGAAGCTCGAAAACGTCGATTTCGCGCTGGCGCTGATGACCTCCAAGGCGGCGCCCTCGCGCAAGTGGACCTCGCTCGAGGCGAGCGCCGGTCAGGTGGGTTTTGTCGGGGTGCCCGGGCTCACGTTGTCGGCGCAGAGCGTACAGGTCTCGGTCAACAAGGCGGGACAGGTGGGAGATCGCGTCGTCGATTTCGCGGCCGGCGCCACAGTGCTTTCGGTGCCCACCAGTGCCTCCACCTCGCGAGCGCTCAGCATGGCGGGCAGCCAGGGCGAGCTGGTGCGCGCCTCGGGCACGATCACCTTCGACCTGTTCAGCTTCTTCCGAGTGACCGGCAACTTTGCGGTCGAGTCCAGCAGTACGACGGTCACCCTGGCGCCCAAGAACGGCGTGTCCGAGACGGTTGCGGTCGACGTGCTCACCATCGGCGGCTCGGATGTCAATGCGTTTGCCGGGGTCAACGGCGGGACCTCCGATGCGGTCGGCCTCGCGCTGCAAGATGTCGATTTCGGCCTTGCACTTTTCAGCGCGCAGCAGGACAAGAGCCGCAAGTGGACGGCGCTCAAGGGCAGTGCCACGAGCTTCGGATTTGTAGGCGTGTCCGACTTCCTGCCCACCCTGCGGGATCTGTCGATTGACGTCAACGATGCCACGAAGGCCGGTGATGCTGTCATCGATTTCAGCGGGACGCGCAGCCTCGCCGTCTCGACCGGGGGCACGACTGCGGTCAACCTCAATCACAATGGGGCTGCGGGCGAACTGATCCGGGTCGAGGCCAACCTCACCCTGGAGATCTTCGACTTTGTGTATTTTGACGGCCGGATCGGCTTCGAAAAATACACCCCCAGTTCGCCTTTCAAGCTCTCCGACGACTCGTCGGTTACCGCGACCTCGATGCTGGCCATCACCGGTCAGGACATCAATGCGTTCGTGGGCTACGCCGACGACCTCGACATGGCGGCAGTTCGCAACGATCCGCTCCGCTTTGATGGCGCCCAGCGCGACAAGCTGTACGGCTTTGGTGTCACCGGGCTTGACTTCGGCATCCTGCTCACCAAGTCCTCGGGCAAGTCTTATACGACCATCAGTGCGCAGATGGATCAGGCCAAGATTTACGGCTTCGATCCCACCGTGTTCGAGTTGTCGGCCAAGAACCTACGGCTGGTCGTGAACAAGGGGCCATCGGACGGCGCCCCGGTCATCGACTTCAAGAAGAGCTTCGGAAATGATGGGCTTTCGCTCGGATCATCCGGCTCGATCAAGCTCGATTTCACCGGCGGCGAACGCTTCGGCGTCTACACTTCCGAAGCCACGCTCTCGATTTCGAAGTACCTCTACTTCAAGGGCGGTCTGGGCTTCGAGAAGGTCAATTTCGGCAATACGCTCAGAAATACAGCGGGTATGCCGGTCAATGGGGCCAAGGGCTTTGCGATCGGCGGTTCCAACATCAGTGCCTTTGTCGGCTATGCCGCAAACGGCATCGATCCCAACAAGACCTTCGCCCAGCAATCCGGTCTCTATGGTTTCGGCGTCGAGGGGGTCAACTTCGGCTACCTCAGCCTCACCGATTCGACCGGCACCGAGTACAGCGCGCTCAAGGGCTCGGCAGCCACCATCAAGCCCTATGGCATCCCCGAAGACGACTTCGTCCTAGAGTTCAAGAGCGTTTCGATCGAGTACAACAGCTCCAGCCAGAGCGAGACCAATCCTAACGCGGCTCTCGATCTGTCGGGGGCCCGGGCAGTCCCGGTCCAGACCGGCAATGCGCCCTTTATGGTGGATCTGAAGGGCGAGCGTCTGGGTCTCTTCGTGGGTCAGGCGACCCTGATGATCTCCAAGTTCGTGCTGATCCAGGGAGCCTTCGGTTTCGAGAAAGCGCGCTTCGGTAACCTCACGACCACAAACGCGCTGATGCCGGCAACCAATGCCTATGGCTTTGCCATCGGCGGCGACAACATCGACATCTTTGTGGGCTATGCCTCCGAGGGCTTTGACCGCAGCAAGTCCTTTGATGATCAGCCGGGCGCCATGTACGGCTTCGGTGCAGAGGGCATCAGCTTTGGCCTGCTGATGGCGAAGTCCGATGCACTGGGGATGGAATTCACGGCGCTGAAGGCCCACGCCGACAAGGTGGCGCTCTACGGCATCGACCCCGAAGTCTTCCAGCTGTCTGCGACCGGAATCGATATTGCCCTGAACCTCTCCAAAGGAGGCTCGGGCCTGCCAGGTACCTCGCCTGTGCTCGACCTGGTGGCCAGTTTCCCGGCCAATGCCAATGCCGGCAAGGCGCAGGCGGGCTACGAGGTTCGGACGGGCGGTCCGAATCCGGTCCTCCTCGACATGCGCTCAGAGTTCATCGGAGCCAGCATTTCACGTGCGCTCCTGCGCGTGGGTGGGTTTGTGTACGTCGAGGGCAGCTTCTCCTTCCAAAAGGGTGCTGCGGTCGAGATCGGTGTCAATCGTGATGTGGTCCCCGGGGCCGACCCGCTCGTTATTTCGGGGGTCAAGGCCAACGCGATCAACTTTGCAGCCCTTGATGCCTATGCCTTCATTGGGGTGGGCGGGCCGTATTCGGTTCAGGCCAGTGTCGACCGAAACGGCAACGGCATCATTGACCGCAACGACCGGGACGTCATCAACCCCGACGCGATCGGCTTGGTGGTCGAAGACTTCGATTTCGGCATGACCCTGCTCACCACGGTTGCGCCCAATCCGCTCGATGTCGTCTCAAACTGGAAGCTCGCCTTGGTGCCCGTGGGCACCAAGTTCACCGCCTTGAAGGCGTCGGTCAACAGCGTCCGCTTCCAGGGCTTTGGCGACTTCCTCTCGCTCAGTCTCAATGACGTCAAGGTGGCCGTCAACATCGGCCAGACCCAGGGCTACTCCGCCAACTTCACGAAGTCGAGCTATCTCGACGCCGGCAACGTCACCCGACCTGGCTATGCAGTTTCGACCGGTGTAGGCAACGCGCCGATCATCCTCGATTTTGAAAATGAGTACATCGAGGCGACTGTCGGTCGCGCCTCGGCGAGTGTGCTCGGCATCCTGTCGCTCCAGGGCGGTTTCACCTTCCAGAAGCGCAAGATTTCCGACGTCCAGTTCCACATGCCCGGGGCAACGATTGGTGCCACTGCGGACGCCTTGATCATCGCCGGCAAGGACATCACTGCCTTCGCGGGCATCAACGGGCCCTACCGATCGGGGGCGGACGCCAACAACGACGGACTGCCCGACAACATCAACAGCAGTGCGATCGGGTTCGTGCTGGATGACCTCGACTTCGCGATCGCGATGCTCAAGCCCTCGGGCCTGGATTTGCCGGTCAACTTCTTTGGCATCAAGGCGAGCGCCGGTTATGCGGGCTTGGTCGGCACCGACCCCTTCCTGACCCTGAACGCGACCAACATTGTTCTCGAGTTCAACGGCGCGCTCGCCGACAAGGTTCCGCTCCCCTTCTTCTACGCCAATTTCGGTGCGATGGAGGGCGGCAAGGGCCTGTCGATTCCGATTGGCAGCAACTCGAACGCGCTCAACCTCAACGCCAGCTCGAACTACCTCCGCGTGGGCATGACCGCCACGCTCGGTGTGTTCAGTCTCTTCGATATCTCGACCAGCTTCGATTTCCGATTCACATTGCCCGAGACCGGGAACCTGCTGCCCCGGATCAGCCTGTCCGGCCTCACCGACCTCATTCCCGACCTGTCGCCCTCGGTGCCCGACTGGCTCCGGGACGGCCTCAAGTTCATCAAGACCATCGATCTGTCGATCAGTGTCGACGGCATCATGGGCAGCATTTCGCTTCCCGACATTCAGTTCAATTTAGGTGGCTTCGTCCACATGGCGGGCGACTTCAAGCTCACCCTGGGCCACTCCTTCGAAGCGGACATGTTCACCGGGCTGCCGCGCGAGGCCGGACAGCTCCTGAACCTCATCCTGGGCGACAGTCCGATCGTCAAGGGTCTCAAGATGCTGGCGGGCGTCTCGGAGAACTTCGACTACTTGTCGGGCATCGACTTCAAGGGCATCAGTTTCGGCGCGAGCAACGTCTCGCTCTTCATCGGTGCCGGCAAGCCCGATTTTGCCAAGCCCTTCGAGGAACAAGACCTGGTCGGCTTCGGCATTCGCAACGTGGACGTTGCGATGGGAGTCTTCAAGGCCCAGCTGCCGTTGGGATTGAGTGACCTCCTCAAGCCCGACGACGTCATATCGCTGCGCATCGACATGGACGAGCTAGGCGTCTACGGCTTTGGCGATGTCATCAAGCTCAAGATCAGCGACGTCACGCTCGAGGTGAATACCGGCGGCAAGATGCTTGGCGGACTGATGCGTGCGACGCCTAATTACGCCTCGATCAAGGGCTCGGGCGGGCGGCCGGACGGTCTTCGCATCGATACCGGGGACCCCGACAACCCCAGCTACCTGACCTTCCGCGGTCATGAGTTGATTGGCCTCGATATCGGGTTGGCCGAGATCCAGGTGTCTCAGTTCCTGCACCTCAGGGGTTCGCTCGCCTTCCGTAAAGGCGAGCGCTACACCATGGCGGTCGATCTTGGCGGCCTGCAGCGGCTCTATGAGGAGGTCAACGCGCTGGCGGGTGGCTCGAGCAAGTATCTGCAGCTCGAGATGGAGGCGCTCACGCTGGGCGGCGCCAACATGACCGGTTTTGTCGGCATCAACGGGCCCTACCGGTATGGCCTCGACAACGACGGCGATGGTCTGCCCGACGGCAAGAACGACAATGCTATCGGTCTGGTAATTGACGATGTCGATTTCGCGATCGGCATCATGACGCCGACGATTGCCACCTGGCTGCCGTTCGAGTTGCCGATGATTCCGCGCTTTATCTCGGCGAAGGCGAGCGTCGGTTATGCGGGTTTGGTGGGTATTGACCGGGCGATTCTGGATGCCCGCCTCGAGGATGTTGAAGTCAACATCAACACCTTTGTTCTTGAGAACAAGACCGCACCGGCTGAGGTGTACGCCGCGATCATGGGCACGATCGCCGTGCTCGGCCCGCCCTCCATCAACTACAAGGTCTCCTTCCCCAATTCGCCTGAGGATCGGGTGCAGGACGGCGATTCCGCGCCCAACGGGCGTCTGGATACCTACGACGAGGACAAGAACAACGACGGGCTGCTCGGTTCGAACGAAGATCTGAATGGCAATGGCAAGCTCGATGTCACCGAGGACCTGAACCGCGACCGTATCCTCGCGCCCTACGGCCTGGCCGTTCCTGCGGGGGGCAACAACGCCGTCATCTTCGATTTCGACGGCGGCATCATCCAGGCCAAGGTGGGCTACGCTGCGCTCAACGTCGGCGGCTTCGTGCAGATGTACGGCTCGATGGCCTTCACTCTTCGCACCTCGGAGAAGGTCACCCTGAGCAATGGCGAGGAGACGACCGTGATGTCGCTCGCCATCGGCGTCAACGACGCCTTCGGCTTTGTCGGCTTCGATCCCGCCCAGATCAAGGCGATCGCAAGTGGCGACTTCGACGCTGCACTGCGCGGTGGCTACTGGCAGGACGGTAATGGCGATGGCCGGATCGACGAGCGCGACATTCCGTTTGCGCGAAAGAGCGCGATCGGTCTGGTGCTGCAGGACCTCGATCTCGGTCTGATCATCGCGCGCGAACTGGTGATATCGACGACACAGTTCGCGATCGGGCTTTATGCAGCCGCCTACATGAAGCTCGATTACATCGGGCTGAACGGCATTCCGGGGGTCACCCTCGAGGCCGAGAAGCTGCTGCTCGAGCTCAACCTCGGTTTCCGCGCATCGGTCCAGTGGGGCAGCATCGAACGAGACCCCAACAATCCCGATGTGGTGTCCTATAAGGCAGGCTTCAAGCCTGACTTCGGCTTCCGCACCATCGACTGGTCCAGGAATTCCTGGCGCGACCCGGGCCCTGACCTTTTGCCCAACACCGCGGACGACGGCCCGATCCAGAACGCGTATCCGCTCGAGACGGGCAATCCTCGCGAACCTGTGCTTCTGAACTACAAGGAGCTTTACGTCCGCATCTACGGCATCGCGCGGATGAATCTGTTCGATGTCGTCAAGATGCATGGCGTCATCGACATGCGCCTGAGCGAGAGCGAAGGCCTGACCATGTTCGTTGACGCGAAGATGCAGTTGGGCCCGGATGGCTTCAACATCCGGCAGCGCGCAACGGGCCTCATCATCGCGAACTCTGGGGGCCTGGCCTTGCGGCTGACCCTCTCGGATAACCTCGACCTGGGCTCGGTGGCCAAGTTCGAAGCCGAATACGAAGTCAGCATCAACACCTTCGGGCGCGAGATCGTCTACGAGGTACCGGAAGACTTCCGGCCGCTGACCGGTTTCGACACATTTACTGTTTCGCAATATCCGC
>JBIKVK010000187.1:0-6632 GCA_044356835.1 Burkholderiaceae bacterium | reverse complement strand
GCGCTCGTAGCCTCTGCGCTGAGATGCACGCGGGATTTTCCGCATTGCGAGGCGCGTGCCCCATGAATATCGAGGCATACCTGCCTGAAGTGGGCGCACTCGCGCTGCGGGACAAGCCGGGTGTTCGCAAGGACCTGGCGCGCATCGTGGACATGTGGTCTGAATTGCTTCGAGAGCACGGCGGGCCCATGTTGTTCGGTCGATTCTCAATCGCAGATGCCTACTTCGCGCCGGTCGTCATGCGACTGGTCACCTACGGCTTGCCCGTGCCCAGCGAGGTCGTCGCCTACATGGACCGCGTGAGAGAGCTTCGGAGTGTCCGCGCCTGGGTCGATGCGGCGCTCCTCGAGCACGACTTCCTGGACTTCGAGGAGCCGTATCGGCTGGGTCGGTGAATCCGGTCGAGCCCGCTCGAGCAACTCAATCGACCTGGAGCTTTGCGGAGATCACGATGCCCCGCCATTTCTCGATCTCTTGGCGCGTGAACGCGGCGAATTGCTCCGGGGTCGACTTTTCGATTTCAAACCCCATTCGGGCGTATTGATCGCGCACCTCCGGCAGTTGGAGCACGTGGTTGATGTCCGCGTTCAGCTTTTCGACGATCGCTTGGGGTGTACCCGCCGGCACGTAAACGCCATACCAACTTTGCACCTCAAAGCCGTTCAATCCTGATTCGGCGATGGTGGGCAGTTCCGGGGTCATCGGGAAACGTTTTGCGGTCGTCACGGCAAGCGCGCGCAGCCGGCCGCTTCGCACATGCTGCAAGCCTTCGAGGCCGCCAAAATGCAGCTGAACGTCACCGGCGATCAATGTCGTATAGGCCGGGCCCCCGCCGCTGAAGGGTACATGCACGATGTCGGTCTCGGCGCTCTGGTTGAAGAGCGCAGCAGCCAGGTGCGTGGAGGTACCGCTACCCGAGGATGCATAGTTGAGCCGGCCCGGCTGGGCCTTGGCCAGGGCGATCAATTCGGCGATTGAGCGCGCCTGGACTGACGGATGGACGTACACGATCAAGGGCGAGGAGGTGAGCTTGGCCACCGGCGCAAACGCCTTCTCCGTGTCGAACGGCAGCTTCTTGTATAGGGTGGCGTTGATGGCGTGCGCTGGCGACACAATCAGGAAGGTGTAGCCGTCAGCCGGCGCCGTTGCCACAACCCTGGCCCCAATGGTCGAGCCCGCGCCCCCACGGTTTTCGACCACGACCGGTTGCTTCCAATATTCAGAAAGCTTCTGAGTGATCACACGCGCATTGGCGTCGACAGCCCCGCCCGGCGGGAAGCCTACGACGCAGCGCACCGGGCGGGACGGAAAGCTGGCCGCAGGCTGTGCCGCACACGGGAGCGCAACCAATGCAGGCGCGAGCGCTGCCGCCTTGATCAGCTGACGTCGGCCATGATCATGAGGAAGGCCCATGGGAATCTCCGGTTGATTGGAAGAATGGTGTCAGTCATCGAGCCGCAACGGACAGGATCCTCAAGATCGCGCCGAAGGCGATTCACGCGAAAGCGTCACGGGTACGCCCTCGTAGTCACTGAAATGCGGACCGACTGGCCGTCTCAAGTGAGTGCGGAGCCAGGCGCGGACCATGCAGCGCTTGCGCTCGGCCTCTGGCCAGTCCTGGAACGCCGTGCGCGAATGCAGCGTGGTGTAATTGTTGATCAACTGCATGTCGCCCCGCATGAGGTCCATGTCGAGTCGCAAGGCAGGATCCGCAGCGATGGCATCGACCGCGTCCAATGCAGCCCGCTCCGTGTCGGTGTACGGAGCGCCATGCTGCATCGCTGTCTGGTAGCTGTTACGGGAATATCGCACCGACAGGACGCCGTCCTGAAGATGGAACACCGGCAGGCGCCTGATGCTCGAGTCACCCCCCTCCTCGATATTCAGATAGTTCATGCCCGCGATGAGGGGCGCCATCATCTCGGGTTGCCGCTCGACCAACTGGTTGTAGGCCGTCACCGCGCTCGCAATACTGCTGCGCCCTCCCGACATGGCTGGCCGCAGGCACAGCAGGCCTACCAGATCACATCGGTCCGTATGGAATTTCAGCTCGGCATTCGTCTGATAACCGCGCACGCGGCGGCCCCCCAGCTCACGCCCAGTATCGGTCACATCGCACAAGCGATCGCCATATGAGTTCTGGCTGATCGGGCGTCCCAGCAAATTGACGATCAACCAGTAGCAGGCCCGCAGCATCGAGTCATCCAGGTCGGGCGACAGGCCTCGCAGCAGCACGAAGCCACGCCCCTCCATCACCTCGCGCTCGATCCCTGCCATGAAGTCGCGCGCAAGTGGCAGTTGGGAGGGCTCAAGCTCGCTGGCAATGAGCGCATTGAGATCCTGTCTGCGAATTGCAGATGCAGCGGACTCGATCTCACGGCGCACTTGTGTGGGCAGCACCTGGATCCATTGATCCGTTCGCGTGAGGACGTCGGCTGCGAGCCAGGCGCTAGGATGCGAGATGGTGGAAGGAGAATTTTCTGTCACGGAGTCGTCTCCTCTGCGAGACCAGTCAAAGGGCTAGGTGTGAGACCCGGCAGGTCATCGCACGATTCCTGCGTCGATGAGTCGCGCCCTTTCCGACTCACTCAGTCCCAGCTCCCGCAAAACCTCGCCCGTGTGCTCACCCAAGCTCGGAGGCTGCAGCCGCAGGCCCGGCGTGCGGCCCTCGATCTCGATGGGCAGGGCGGGAAGGCGCGCCTGGCGCCCGTCCTGCAGGCGGGTGTCCAGCATGCGCCCGCCGGCATTGAGCTGCGGGTCATCGAACAAATCGCCGGGCCTTCGCACGGGCGAAAACGGAATTCCGATTCGGTCAAAGAGGGAAAGCAATTCGGCCGAATCGCGCGTCGCGATAAGCTCCGCGATAACGGGCCGCAGGGCCTCGCGGTGCTGGACGCGATCCTCGTTGCTTCGATAACGCGGGTCGTCCCGCATCTCGAGCCGACCGAACTCGGTGCAGAACGCCTTCCAATGCGCATCCGAGGTGAGGCCGACAAAGATCGGCACACCGTCGCGCGACTGGAACGTTTCATAGATGGCCCAGGCGCTATCGCGATTGGGCATCGGTGGCGCAGGCTTTCCGGTCACCGCCTCGCCGGCCATATGCTGAGCCACCAGCATCGCCGATGTCTCGTACAGGGAGCTCACCACCTTTCGGCCGCGGCCGTCCGAGTCGCGCTGGCGAAGCGCAGCCAGGATGCCGACCGCACCCATGACCCCACCCATGATGTCGACGACAGAAGACCCTGCGCGCAGCGGCCGCCCCGGCGGACCGGTCATGTACGCGAGCCCCGTCATGTATTGCACGATTTCATCCAGCGCCGGGCGGCGCTCGTAGGGTCCGCTCAGAAACCCTTTCAGCGAGCAGTAGACCAGGCGAGGGTTGATGCGCTGCAGTTCGTCCCAGCCCAGCCCGGCACGCTCCATCGTTCCAGGCCCGAAGTTCTCAACCAGCACATCAGCCCGAGCGATGAGTTGTCGCGCCAGTGCGAGACCCTCAGGGGACTTGATGTTCAGCGCCGCGCTGCGCTTGTTTCGGTTGAAGTACGAGAAGAATCCGCTGGCAAAGCCACGCAGGCGGCGCGTGCGGTCTCCGTCGATCGGCTCCACCCGGGTTACGGTCGCACCCAGATCGGCCAGGACAAGGCCGCAGCAGGGCCCCATGACCGTGTGCGCCATCTCGAGCACCTGAATGCCTGCGAGCGGGAGCGGCCCCGTCGCACTGCGCTCCTCCGATGCCCCAGGACTGCGATCCGAGGTCTTTTTTTCTTCGGCAGTCAAGATCTCTCCCCAGGGTGCACAGGAACACGAAGTACTCTAGCCACGCACTCCGATCGAGCCACCCTCGGGTGAGTATACTTGGACTGCATCCCGTTTTGGCCCCTCTGCCAGCCCATCCCCGAACCGGTGTCAGCCCATTGCCATGAACGTGCATCCCTCCGCCCATCTCATCCCTGGTGGCTTTGCTGAAGAAGCGGCTGCTTTCATCGAGACGCTGAGGTCTCAGGCACTGCCGACCCGGGCGATCGAGCGCGCGGTCGATGCGGTGACCGACACCCTGGGCTGCATGGTGCTGGGTGCAAGGCAGCCCCTGGAGGCGCCTTTGCGCCGTGCCTTGTTCGGCCGCCCGCGAGAGGAGGCGGGTGCCGGTGTGCTTCGAACGGTGCTGGCGCACGACCACTGGGCAGAGGCAGGCGCCGAGACCTTGGGCACCGCGGCCATGTACCTTGGCACCTTGGCCCACGCGGCCGATTTCGACGATATCAGCCACCCGGCGTACTGTCACGCGACCGCATTGCTGCTGCCGCCGCTCTTGGTGCGCGCGGTCGCGGTCGGCCATGAGGGATCCGCACTCTTACGGGCCTATCTCGTTGGGGTCGAGACCATGGGTCAGCTCGGCCGGCGACTGAACACGGCGCATTACGAGGCGGGCTGGCATGCCACCTCCACCCTGGGGACGATTGCAGCCACCGCCGCCATCGCTGCAAGCGATGGTCTGACGCCCGCAGAGACGGTCACCGCGCTGGGTATCGCCGCATCCCTGGCGGGCGGTGTGCGGCAGAACTTCGGCAGTATGACCAAGCCGCTCCATGCCGGACTTCCAGGCCGGTCAGCCATACTGGCCACGCGATTGGCGGCCGAAGGCTTCACAAGCGCTGCCCAGGCGCTGGATGGGCGCTTCGGGTTCTTCCAAACATTCGGCGGTGCACCCGAATCGGGACATGCCAAGCCCTGGGGGGCTCCCCTGGAGGTACTGACCGAGAACGGGCTGGCACTCAAGGCGTATCCCTGTTGCGCGGCCACGCATGCGGCCATCGACGCCGCGCGCGCGCTGGCGCTACGTCACCCGTCACAGTCACTGCAGCATGTGCGTGTTGGCGTCTCGCGCTTTGCCGTCGAACCCTTGATTTACCTGCGCCCATCAACGCCGCTTGAAGCCAAGTTCTGCATGCCCTACTGCATCGCCGTCGCGCTGCATGATGGCAATGTCACGCTCGACAGCTTCACCCATGAAGCAATCCAGCGCCCCGAGATCGCGGCTCTGATGGACCGCATCGTCATGGAAGTCGACGAGCGTGTCGCCGACGATCGCGAATTCGCCAGCGTGCTCGATGCATCTCTGATGGGTGGCGGCACCGATGTCGAGCGCGTCGATGTCGCCAGCGGCAAGTCGGCGCGCTGGATGACGCCATCGGATCTGGAGGACAAGTTCTTCTCGTGCTGTGGGCAAGGCCGGGCGCACTCAACCACCCGCGCGCTCTTTGCTCAGTCGAGGCAACTTGCAGACGCGCCCTCCGTGCGGCCCTTGTACAGCGCGCTGACCGGGGCGATTGCACTGGCAGTCGAGGATCGCGCACGGGCCCTGTAAGCACCCGGTCAACGCCGGGGGGCCGGACGAGGCTTTTTCTTCCGGAGAAGCTGCGAGCGGATGCGGCAAGAGGCCGCACGCCGACCACGGTCCAAACGGCCGGCGGTCACGATCCCGGACCGGGCGGTCACGATGCCGGAAAGCGCAGCACAAAGGCGTATTACCGCTGTGGTGATTTTCAGTTCGATGCTCAATCCTCCCCACCCTGGCCACAATTGGGTTCCTCACGACCTGCAGACGCACATGAGCTCTGCCTGATCGGTACAGTTCACAAATTGATATTCGCACTCGCGCAGGGGCTAGATTCCAGACATCACCGCATCCATGGCGGACACCAATGCGCTGGCCTGCGCTGACACGTTATCGACTGCTCGCCGCAAACTTTTGGCGGGCAGCGGCGCAGCATAGTGCGCAAGTGCATGAAGGCGCTTGCCCCTGACCGCTATGACCGGGCACAGGACGGTGGGCACCTTGATGGCCGCATCGAGTTCGGCCAGTGGCATGGTCAGCCTCGTTGAAAGAGCGTCGAGCAGGTCGCTCTGGATCACCACCACGTAGGGGATGCCATCAGCAGCGCTGTGGCTTGGGTTGGGGAAAACATCGTACTGGGCCATCGGCGGCTCACCACGGGCGCAGGTCGACTCCGGGAATACCGTGGACGTCGAAACTGGCATTTTGAGCCGCGATCCAATCGCCGAACTCGGCTTCAAATCGCTTTTTGCGCGCGGCACCACTGGCCTTTTCTTGATGGGTCTTCAGGGCGTTGTAGTGCTCGGCAGAGAGGATCACGGTATCGAGTTGACCCGCCTTTTCCACGAATATCGGTTCGCGTTTGGCCTGAGCGCAAAGGCTACCAAAACGGTTCTTGGCTTCGGTGGCAGTAACGCGCATAGTCTGCTCCTTGGTCTGATGGCCATTTTAGCCATTCATAGACCCGCACTGCAAGGAGGGTCCGCGGCCAAGCAATATGAACTCTTGCTCGTCAATTATCCAGCTCAGCGGATCGAAGCACTTGCGCTTTCGCCTCGAGCAAAAGGTGGATCTTGTGGTCTCGCGCGGCCGGATCATCATCCAGCCATTCAAGAAGATTGAACACGACCTTGATACTCTGGTGAATGACATTCATCCAGACAATGCACGTGATGAAGTTAGCTTCGGACGACCCGTTGGGAAATAGTAACTTTGATGCCACCGCGTGCCTATGTGCCCGATGCCAGCGACCTCGTATGGTTGAATTTCGATCCGCAGGCGGGGCACCGTCCTG
>JBIKVK010000185.1:0-6662 GCA_044356835.1 Burkholderiaceae bacterium | reverse complement strand
GTCGCAGCCGCCTTGGGCGTGGCCGCCAACCAGTCGCGTGACACAAGTGCCATGAAGCGGACGCGTCGGTCCAGCATTTCCCGAGACACCCAATCTGCGGAAAGGATGGGCCAGCCGTCGGGCTGAGGACAGCGCGGCAGGGCCTGCCCCAGATCGGCCAGTACCTGAAAGGTTCTCAGTCCCCGCCCTTGGCCCGGCCCCGGGCGGGCCGTGGGGGCTGACAATCCGCTCAGGGTCCAGGTCTGGAGCAGCCAGGCTTCCGGGCTGACAAACTTTCGCGTGACGCCGAGATGCACCCAGGCCATTTCAAGCACTGCAGCATGGACCGCCGGCAAATGGCCACGCGTACGAACAAACGTGCTCTCGACATGATCGACCGCTCGGGCTGGCGGATCATCGTCGATGAAATGGACACAGAGCTTTCGGGCAAGGTGGCGGGCAGTCGCAGGATGAGCCGCGAGATCGGCGATCAGATCTTCGAGCTTGGACGACGGTCGCAGCAAGGCCCGGTAGGACTTGCCCATCACGGTCTGGGACCCCGGCTCGTGACGATCGAAGTCGAAATACGTGCCCAGGGGAACGCCAGGTCGCTGGCCCGGGCCCGGCTTCATGTCACGCCAGCCCGTGAGGATCAGGGTGGTGGCCTCGACATCCTGCTGGGAGTAACCCGCCGCAGTGCTGACCGTGAACAGTTCAAGAAGCTCGCGCCCGAGATTTTCGTTGATGGTATCTCGGGTCCACTTCCGGAGTGCGGCCGTCGAATTGGGACCGGTATTGCGATTGTTGTCGAGGTAAACAAGCATGCCCGGGTGGGTCACGGCATGCCACAGCAAGGTCCGAAAGTCGCCGGTCATGTGCTCACGGAGGTGCCGCTGATAAGGGCCCACCAGGGTGTCATTGTTCTGGGTACCCGGCGCCACCGTGAAATGGTTTGTCCAGAAATGCCAAAACCGCTCGAAGACCGGAGCCTCGCCATGTAGCGCGGTCGTCACCCGGGCTTGTACCTCTTTCCAGTGCTCCAGCTGGTGGTAGGGCAATGAAACCAGTCGCCTTCGCTCCGCGGCCAACTCGGTCGGAGACATCGACCGGCCCCGACGGCGCAGATCGAGCACGAGTTGCTGTTGCTCGGCATGCGCGCGCATCACCTCGTCCATCGACCACCGCAGCGCCAGATCCGCCGGCAAGTCCTGAGGACGGGCACCGTCAGGGCTCAGGAGGTCGATCAGCGGGGCGCGCTCCATCTGCCGGGCCGCCCAAGCCAACGGGTCGCCCGGAATCGGCGCGCCCAATCGTCCGCCAAACGCCACGCGCCTCGCAAAACGATGAAAATCAGTCGTCTTGTTGGACATAGGTCACCTCTCGCCCAGTGCGCTACCCAGACAAATTCAGTCACTGGAGCCTGCACTGCCCAGCCAAAAGCCTAGTTGCTTCGCTCCGGCATTGGTGAGAGCATAAATCGTTTGAACCCCAAAACCGGAATAATCAACTGTCCATGAGTGCCGCCGCCCAGCAGTTTCTAGTCAACCTCTCTTCGGTCCTTTCGCTGCCGAACTTGCGTTTCAACGAAGACCAGGTCTGTTGCTTGTACGTCCCCGGCGAACTCGACCTGCAAATGGAATGGGTACCCGCGGAGGGCCGGCTCATGGTATTGGCCCCCCTGGGGCGGATCGGCAGCGATCCGGAACGGGTCCGCGCGCTTCTGAGCGCCAATTTTCTCTTTGGCGGCACTCGGGGCGAAACCCTTTCGCTCGAACCTGATTCGGACGAAGCCTACCTGTGCTCAGGCATCGATCTGGACGAGGTGAGCCCGGCCCATGCGATCGAACTGTTCAGCCGCTTCGTCGACACCGCAAAGCAGTGGCGGGCTTTGATTGCTCGCGGCGACTCACCGCTCGAACAGGTCCGTATCGCTGGATCGATCCGGGCATGAACCAGGCTTGAGTGCATGGCCACCATCAACCCCTCCAAACTGACCTTCACCTTCGCCGAAGCCGCGAGCTTTCGGTATGACGGCAAGTCCATCGATCTGTCCAAAGCCACCGACCAGATCACCGTCAAGGACAAGCACGGCAACGACAAAAAGATCACCGGATTTCAGGCCGCGGACGGAACCTTTTTCAGGCTCAAGAAGACAGCCGACGGCAAGCATCAGATCGACGTGTACGGCACACCCGAACAGCTGGCCGGCAGCAATTTGCAGGTGCGGGGGGGCGACGTCACCCGCGCCCGTTTCGGTGAAGAGCGCCTGCGCAAGACCGGAACCGACCCCTTCAAGCCCCGCAATTTCCATGTGGACGGCAGCCAGTTCAAGGACATGGACACCTTTGCCGCCGCGCACGGGCTGGCGATCAGGCAGGACCGGACCCTGGATGCCGGGCAGCCCAAAAAGGATGCATCACAAGGCCCGGCTCAGGGTCAGCCCCCCGATCAGGAAGACGACTTGCTCGCCGACTTGCTTGCAAATCGCATCGAAGTGGACCGAAATGAAAGCAGGAGGATGAGTGAGAGGCTCGATCGGCGCGATGCCGATCGACTGATCGAGGAAGGGGACTCCCGCGCGAGTCGCCTGAGCGTTGGGGCGCGGCCGCAGCGCAGCCCAGACTTGACCGGATCGGCTCAGGCAGGTTCGGCTCCGGCTGAGATCCCGACTGCAACACAAAGCGTTGCCAACGCCCATCTAGAGGTTCACGGCGCCATCAACGATTCGATGGAATCCACGAACTCACTCAAGCAGACCGAAATCGTCGAGGCCGGGCCGGACGCCGCGGTCTCAAAGCTGACTGACGATACCCCGATCGATTCAAGCCAGCACGGCGCCGTCTTCAACCATGCGGGCTACGGAGATTTCTTCGTCAACCCCGATGCCGATTTCCTCGACCGGCTGAGCGGCTATCTGGCGCTAATGACGGGGCAGCCACGTCCCGCGCCGGGCACCCCGCCGCTTTCGCTCCTGGACAAGGGTCAGCTGACCTTTGGTCAGCTGACCAAAGCCATCGATCGGCTGAGCGTTCACCTGGGCTCGGAAGGTCCCCGCCAAGACCCGAAGCAGCTGTTGGGCGAACTGGGCCTGAAGACCCGTCCGACCCTTTCCGATGGCAACTGCCTGTATGCGGCGCTGGCCCATCACCTCGAGGGGTCGGACAGCCTGAGCCGGTCTGGCGCGCAAAACCTGCGGCGCGAACTGCACACCCAGTTTCTCGGAATGCAGAGAGGCTCTTCCGACGCACACAAAGTGATCACGGGCCGCGGCGAACAGGTTGACATCGATCGGGTGAACCAGACGCTGTTGGCCGGTCTGGACGGCAAGCCGGTCGACGCCGACGGGTGGGGTGGCGAGGAAAGTCTGAAGCTCGCCGCAATGGGCTCGGGCCGGACCGTGGTCACAGTTTCCGACGAGGACATGCGCATCTTCGACCCCCAGGGCGGGATGAAGTCTTTCAGCATCGACCAGCGGGCAGCCTTCAAGGAGGCCGTCGCAGGCCTTGCCAATCCGGTCGTTCTCTCTCTGCAGGGCTATCATTGGGAAGCCACGGAATCAACGCGGGGCTGAAACACAACTTGAGGAGCTTCACATGACCGCTGTTCTTCGTCGCGCAGCATGGGCCCTGGCTAGCACGTGGGCGTTGATGGTGGGGCAGGCACAGGCACAGGCGCAGGAGGCTTACCCGACCAAACCCATCACGGTCATTCTGGGCTTTGCCGCCGGGGGCGCCGGCGACGCCTCGGTGCGCTGGATCGGCGAGTTCGTGCGCCAGAAATGGAAAGTGCCCTTGATCATCGAAAACCGCCCGGGGGCCGGTGCGACGATCGCGGCGAACCAGCTTGCGCGCGCCAAGCCGGACGGCTACACGCTGAGCCTTGCGACGTCCAGCCCCTATACCGTGGCGCCGCATTTTCAAACGGTGAACTACGACCCCGCGAAAGACTTCACCTACCTTTTCCAGTTTCTGGTGGCGGCGCAGCCGCTGATGGTGCGAAACGAAAGCCCTCACCGGAACATGCAGGAACTGATCGAATGGGCGCGGGCCAACCCGGGACGCCTGAACTGGACAACCTCGGCCACCAACGGTCTGCCCCACATTGCGACCGAAGCAGCCTTGCGTCACCTCGGGGTGAAGGCGACCTACATCCCTTACAAGGGCGGCGCGGAAGTGCTCGTCGCACTGCTGGGTGGGCACGTGGACGTGATTGTGGCGGCCGATTTCTATGGAGCGATGGGCAAGGTCCGTCTGCTCGCCGAGTCGGGGCCGGACAAGCTCACCGAGTTCGCGGACGTGCCCACCTTCAAAGAACTGGGCTTCCCCATCTCGGCCCAGGTCTTTTACGGATTTTCAGGACCGGCAGGGATGCCCCGACATGTGGTCGAAGCCTGGGATCAACTGGCCGCCGAAATGGTGCAGACCGAGGGATTCCGGGAAATGGTGGCGCGCCTGAAGGCGATGCCCTCATACCTGCCCAGCAAACAGTTTGGCGATTCGGTGGTCGAGGTCTACCGAACGATCGGCCGGATGGTGCCCGAGCTGGGACTGCGCAACCCGTAAGCGAGGACAGAACTCAGGCGGCTGCCGTCGCAGGCTGGGCGAGCAGCTGGCGTACTCGGGGGATGACCTCCTTCGCGAAACGGGTCATCGACGCCTCGGCCATCTCGCTGGGCATCGGGCCTAGCCGGAACTGGATCATCATCGACCTGACTCCAGCACGGGCAAGCCGTGCGAAACGCTCTGCGACCGTTGCGGGCGAACCCGCAACCAGGCCGATCGAAGGATCCCGATACACCGGGTTCTTGGCCGTGATCGCCTGCCCCTGATCGGAGGCAATCCTCTCACGCATCGAGGACCGATGCTCGACCATGCCGACAAAGTAGGGCTCTGCCGTGCGCTGGGCCTCTGCGTCGGATTCGCCCACATAGACGTTACGCCAGACCCAGGTCTCGTCGAGACAACGGGCCACGTGCCCGTCGTCATAGCCCGCTTCCCGCATCGCGGTGCGATACGCATTCAGACGCGCGAACGTGTTGTCATCCGACTGGACATTCATCATGAAGGGCAGGCCGCGACTGCCAAGGCCCGCCGCTCCGTGATCCGAGGAGGCAGCGCGCAGCATGAACGGGTGGGGACGGGTGAAGGGACGAGGACGCAGCGTCGGTCCCTTGACTTGCCAGAACTTACCCTCATGCTCAAAGCCATCCGCCCCGGTCCAGGCCTTGATCATGATCTGTTCGGCCTCTTCGTAGCGCTCGGCCGCCTCGCCGTGCGCAATGCCGTACCCCTGGTATTCGTAGATGTTGTAAGCCGTGCCCCGCCCGACGCCCACGGTCAGCCGACCGCGGCCAAGATTGTCGAGCAGCGACATCTGCTCGGCGAGTCGCACCGGGTGATGCAGACTGACCTGAGCCACAGCAAAACCGACCCTCAGGCGCGTGGTGGCGCCCATGATCGCTCCAGCGAAGGTCACGGGGTCGACATAGGCACAGTTGCCATCGAAGTGATGTTCGGCCAACCAGACACCGTCAAAGCCCAGCCTCTCCGTCAGCTTGGCCTCGTCAAGGGCCTCTGAGATCGCATCCGCATCGCGCGACGAATCACGCGATTCCGGGAAAATAAAGTTGGCAAATTTCATCGATCCTCCACGCAGACGCGACCACCAATCGTTGTCGACCGTTTCTTGTTACTCGCTGAAACCGCCCGGGGATGCTAGCATGACCCCGCACCCGTCGCTCAACGAAGCGATCTCGCGTCAACGCAGCGATCCCGCTGCCTCAAAGCCGTCTTCCGATGCCCATGGCTGGTCTCGCAATGGCTGAAACGCTGCTCTCGGTTCGAAATCTCACCACCACGTTCTCCGGCGTTGCCGGACGCTATGCTGCTGTAGACGGCGTCTCGCTGGACGTACCTTCGGGCCAGACCCTGTGCCTGGTCGGCGAAAGCGGTTCGGGCAAGAGCGTCACCGCGCTTTCGATCATGCAACTTGTGCCCTCTCCACCCGGACAGATCGTGGGGGGCGAAATATGGTTCAAGGGCCGCAACCTCTTGAGTCTGCCAGCCGATGAGCTGCGCCAGGTGCGGGGCAGCCAGATTGCGATGATCTTCCAGGAACCAATGACTGCGCTCAATCCGTTGCAAAGGGTCGGCCGACAAATCGCTGAACCAATGGTGGCGCACCGGGGCTTGTCATGGAAAGAGGCCGAGCAGCGGGCCGTCGAACTGCTTCGCCGGGTCGGCATTCCTGACCCGGCATCTCGGGCTCGCTCCTATCCCCACGAACTTTCGGGTGGCATGCGGCAACGGGTCGCCATCGCAATGGCCCTGGGTTGCGATCCCCAGCTGCTGATCGCAGACGAACCAACCACCGCTCTTGACGTTACGATCCAAGCCCAGATCATCGAGTTGCTGAAAGAGCTCCAGGACCAGACCGGGATGGCCATACTCCTGATCACCCACGATCTGGGTCTGGTCGCCGAGATGGCGGACTCGGCAGCCGTCATGTACGCCGGCCGGATAGTCGAAACCGGGAGTGTCGAGACCTTGTTTGAGCGCCCCTCCCACCCCTACTCGCTCGGACTGCTCAGATCGATGCCGGCCATCGATCGGGATCAGGACCGTCTTGAGGCGATCGAGGGCATCATCCCGTCGCCTAATGCCCTGCCGGGCGGATGTCGCTTC
>JBIKVK010000184.1:0-6691 GCA_044356835.1 Burkholderiaceae bacterium | reverse complement strand
GACGATCGCCGACGGAGCGCAGACTCAGGCCCCCGGAGTGCTTACCTTTCCAGTGATTCAAAAACGCGTCGCGCAGATTCTGACGGTGGACGACCCTGCGCTGGTGCGGACCCTGCATTACCTCGCAGCCCATCTGAAGCTTGTGGTCGAGCCGACCGGCTGCCTCGCTGCTGCAGCGGTGCTTGAGGGCACGGTCGATGTCCACGGCCAGCGCGTGGGCATCATCCTGAGTGGTGGCAATGTCGATCCGACACGCCTACCCCAGTTCCTCGCACAAGGGGCCCCGCGTAAAGTCAGCCCATCGGACTGACGCCGATCCAGCGCGCGTGCAGATGAAACGCAAAAGCCCACCAGAGCGCGGCTCCCAGCACAACGACTACGGCATCGGCGGCGAGCGTTCCCGGCGCGACCGCAGACGCACCTGACTCACGGTCGCGCCGTCGAGCGGCGCGAAAATTGAGTACGGCCCACACCAGAATTGAGCCGAACAAAAGGAGATCGGCCAGCGTTCCGTTGGACACCAGGTGCGCTGCGGCCCAGAGTTTGACGCCCAGCACCATCGGGTGCCCAAGACGCGACCGAATTCGGTTGCGGGGCACATAGGCTGCGGTGATCAGGACGAAGGCCACCAGGGTGAGCAGCGAGGCGAGATGTCGGGCCCCCGTCGTTGCGGGCCAGAGCTCGACAGGGGCTGTTCGGGCCGCGCCATATCCCACCACCATCAAGGCCAGACCCGCGATCGAAATCGCCGAATAGATCCCTTTCCACGCCCCCGGGCCGATCCGCTCGATGGTCTGGCTGCGCCAGGTCTCGCCAAAGATCCTGACGGAATGGCTGCCCAGAAAGAGGAACAAGCCAAAAGCAAGGAGCAGCACGGACAGCCCTTTTCAGTGCACGGTTGGAACGATCCCCGAGTATGCCGCAAAGAATGGCCCGCGGGTCAGGACCAGCGACGACGCCATCGGGCGCAGGCCAGCCGCGCAGACACCGCGGGTCAACACCCCGTCATTGGGCGCCGCGCACGCCCTCGTTGAGCACCGCATAGGCCCGGCCCTCGGGCAAGGAGGGCTTGCTCTGGCTGCCACGCGCCAAGCGGGCCTCCTCGATCAGTTGCGCGAGCGATACGGTATCGAGGTAATCCATGGCCTGGGCTCGCAGCTGTTCCCATACCTGAGCCCCTGGGGCCTCGGCCTCCTCGCGCTCGGCTGCGCTGGGCGCCTGATCGAGTTGATCGACGCAATAGACGATGTCGCCGACGCTGATGTCGCACGCCGAACGGGCCAGTACGTAGCCCCCACCTGGGCCGCGGAAGCCCTCGACCAGCTCATGCCGGCGCAACAAACCGAACAGGTGCTCCAGGTGAGAGAGGGACACTCGAAGGGATGCGGCGATATCAGCCAGGCGGGCGGGTGAGGCCGCCCGATGCATGCCCAGCTCAACCAGCGCCGCCGTGGCGATCCGCGCCTTGGTAGAAACTCTCATGACCGCAACTCCAAAGGGATTAAGGGAGCTGGCAGTCTAGGGGCCGGTTTATATTCGGTAAATTCGTTTGTTCCGTATATTTAATCAGGTTTTTACGAATGATCAACTACAAGCACCTTCAGTATTTCTGGCGTGTCGCAAAGAGCGGCGGGGTTGGCCGTGCCAGCGAGCAGGCGCATGTCACCCCCCAGACCATCAGCGAGCAGGTCAAAGAGCTGGAGGACTCGCTGGGGGTTCAGCTCTTCGAGCGCTCGGGCCGCAAGCTCACCCTGACGGAGGCCGGCCAACAGGCTTTTGACTATGCCGAGCGGATCTTCGCACTGGGCACAGAAGCCGAAGCGGTGCTGCGCGGAGCTGCCTCGGGACAGACGGTGCATTTCCGGGTGGGTGTGGCCGATGTGGTCGCCAAACCGATCGCCTACCGATTGATCGAACCCGCGATGCGTATGGCTCAACCCGTGCATCTGACGGTTCGCGAGTGGAAACTCGAAGGACTGCTCGCAGAACTGGCGATCCACCGTTTGGACATGGTGATCGCAGACTCACCGACACCACCCGGGGTGAGCGTGCGCGCCTTCAACCATCGGTTGGGCGACAGCGGAATGGCCTTCTTCGCGCAGCCGGAGCTCTTCAAGCAATCCATCGATGCGGGCTTTCCCCAGTGCCTGCATCGACAGCCGGTGCTGATGCCGGGACAGGACACTGCTCTCTATGGCCGCTTGGTGCGATGGTTCGAGAAGCTGGGCGTTAGCCCCGAACTGGTCGCCGAATTCGATGATGCGGCACTGATGACCGCCTTTGGCCGCGCGGGCCATGGCTACTTTGCAGCGCCCGCGGTGCTCGCCGACGAAATCGTCTCACAGTACGGCGTAGAGTTCATCGGGTCCACCGACGAAGTGCACCAGGAATTCTTTGCGATCTCGATTCAGCGCAGAAACACCCATCCCTGCGTCCGCGCAATCTTCGATCATGCGGCCGAGTCGCTACCCGAGCGCATCGCTCGCGCGCGCCGCTCAGTGGTCAGCCCGGAGGCCCCAGCGCGAGCTCGTTGAGCGTGCCATCGATCAGGGCCCGCGCAATACTCAGAGGCGGAGGCAGTTGAGGGAGGTCGGTCGGATCGAACCAGCGCGCGTCGGCGAGTTCGTTGTGGTCAATGCTGATCTCGCCACCCGCCCATTCGGCACGAAACGCAATCATCAGCGAGTGAGGAAACGGCCAGCTCTGGCTGCCGAAATATCGCAGGCCCTGAATCGCAACACCCACCTCTTCTTGGACTTCACGCCGAATCGCCTGCTCGATGGTTTCTCCCGCTTCGAGAAAACCCGCCAGCGCGCTGTACCGACCCGGCGGAAACTGCCGGCCACGCGCCAACAGCAGCTGTCGCCCTCGCGTGATCAGCACCATCATGGCCGGCGAGATGCGCGGATAGGAAGAAAGATTGCAGGGCTCGCAGCGTCGCGCCCGCTCACCCGCCACCGCCGTGGTGGGGCGACCGCACGCGCCGCAGAATCGATGAGTGCGCGACCACTGGAGGAGCTGGGCTGCGCGCATGGCGATCGCGAGCGATTCGTCCGGCAAGACACCAAACCACTGACGCAGCCCCGCCGACCGATAGCCTTCCGGGATGCGATCCACCTCGATCGCCAGATGGGCCTGACCGCGCCACAGGCCCAAGGACTCGACCGCAGCGGCACTCACACCGAGGCGCTGGACCGCCGCCCAGGTCTGTGGCTCCAAGGAGATCTCCGGTCCCAGGAGTGCGTCGCCCTTAAAGGGATGCACGATGGCCGACTCATCCAGGGTGAGATCCAGGCGGATTTCAAAATCGTCGGGGGTTCGGATCATCTCGCGCTTGCTCCCTGTGGCCTCAATCCTGAAGACGCTCGCCGTGCTCTCGCGTGGCAAGAAATTTGACGTTGGGCCAATGCTCGATGGTGACCTGCAAGTTATAGCGGTTGCTCGCCAAGAACACCGGGTTGCCATCGACATCGAGCGCGAGTTTCGAGGCCTGCTCCCGTTCGAATTTCTTGCGCGAGGCCTCATCGGGAAACACCAACCAGCGCGCGAGCTGGGTGTCGCTTGAATCATAGAGCGCATCGACCTGGTATTCGGTCTGCAGGCGATGGGCGACGATTTCGAACTGAAGGATTCCCACCGCACCCAACAGGGTGTGACCGAGAGGATGCTCAAACACCTGAATCGCGCCTTCTTCGCCCAATTCGCGCAAGCCTTTGGCCAGCTGTTTGGTCTTGAAGGGATCGCGGGCGCGGGCGATGCGAAACAGCTCGGGCGCAAAATAGGGAATGCCCCTGAAGTGGAGGGCCTCTCCCTCGGTCAGTGTGTCGCCGATCTGCAGCTGACCGTGGTTGTGCAGACCGATGATGTCGCCGGCCACCGCGGTCTCGCTGGCCACCCGCTCGTTAGCCATAAATGAGAGGGCATGGGCCAACTTCATTTCGCGGCCGCTTCGTTGGTGAATGACCCGGCAGCCCGGCACATACCGGCCCGAGCATACCCGCAAGAAGGCAATGCGGTCGCGATGCTTGGGATCCATGTTGGCCTGGATCTTGAAGACAAAGCCCGTGAAAGGGGCCTCTTCGGGATCCACCTGGCGCTCGGCGGCCTGGCGCGGTTGCGGCGGGGGCGCCCAGTCGATGAGCGCCTGCAGGATTTCGCGGACACCAAAATTATTGATTGCTGAACCAAAGAGCACCGGCGTCTGCTTGCCCGCCAGAAACGCAGCGACATCGAACGGATTGCTGGCCCCGCGGATCAGCTCGACTTCTTCTCGCAGGCTTGAAACCTCATCGGGGAAAAGTTCATCGAGTCGTGGATGATCCAGGCCTGAAATCATTTCCTCGTCTTCGCTGATCCTGTCTTGGCCAGGGTTGAAGCGCATCAGCCGATCCTGTCGCAGGTCGAACACCCCTCGAAAGCGCTTACCCATCCCGACCGGCCAGGCCAGTGGAGCGCACTCGATTCCGAGCACGGATTCGACCTCCTCGATCAGGCTGATCGGGTCACGCACCTCGCGGTCGAGCTTGTTGATGAAGGTAATGATCGGAGTGTCGCGCAAACGGCAGATTTCGAGCAGCTTGATGGTGCGCTCTTCGACGCCCTTGGCGGCATCGATCACCATCACCGCAGCGTCCACGGCCGTCAGAACCCGGTAGGTGTCCTCGGAGAAGTCCTCGTGGCCCGGCGTATCCAGCAGGTTGATGGTGTGGCCCGCAAACTCGAACTGCATGACCGAGCTCGTGACCGAAATGCCCCGCTGCTTTTCAACCTCCATCCAATCCGAGGTGGCATGGCGGGCGCTCTTTCTTGCCTTGACGGTCCCCGCCTGTTGGATGGCGCCGCCAAAAAGCAGCAGCTTTTCGGTGAGCGTTGTCTTTCCGGCGTCGGGGTGCGAGATGATGGCGAAGGTGCGTCGAGCGAGCACTTCGTCTCTGAGGGAAGAACCTGCCATCAATCAGTCAGCCTGCGTCGTGACCGGCGGCTCGCGCATGCCGATGCGGAGCTCACACATCAATGTTTCGGGCACCGAGCGCATTTTGTTCTATGAAGGCACGGCGGGGCTCAACGTCATCACCCATCAGGGTGCTGAAGATCTGGTCTGCGGCGATGGCGTCTTCGATCTGGACTCTGAGGAGCCGCCGGACCGATGAATCCATCGTGGTTTCCCAAAGCTGTTCGGCATTCATCTCGCCCAGGCCCTTGTAACGCTGGCGATTGACGCTTCTTTCTGCCTCGGCGACCAACCAGCGGATGGCGGCCGCGAAACTGTCCACCGGGTGGGTCTTTTGACGATCTCCCTCGCCCCTGGAGACAGTGGCGCCGCGGCCCACCAGACCAGCGAGCGTGCTCGCGCAGTCCTCGAGGGCACGGCAGTCGGAACTGACCAGAAAGTCGTGGTTGATATGGCTGATTTTGACATTGCCGTGATGGCGACGCTCCAGGACGATCACCCATGTCTCGGTGCGCTCGTCCTGCCTGAGGGAAACCGCAGGCGATTGGGCCGCTCCCGGAGCGCCGGCCCTTTCGGACAGCCAGTGCTCAAGCCGAGCGACCGAAGCACGTGCCTCGGCCTCGTTGTCGAGCCTGAGGACAACGCCGTCGAGGATCGCCCGCATCGCATCGGAATCGTAAACGCGCGCCAGGCGTTCGATGACAGCCTGCGCCACCAGGTATCGGCGCGCCAGCTCGCCCAGGGTCTCGCCGGCAAGCGGTTCGGCCTGATCGTGAGCCCGCAGCATTGCGCCGTCGAGCGCGATTTTCAGCATGTACTGATTGAGTTCGTGATCATCCTTGAGGTACCGCTCCTCGCGAGCGTGTTTGACCTTGTAAAGGGGGGGCTGGGCGATATAGATGTGACCGCGCTCGACCAGTTCAGGCATCTGACGGTAAAGCAGCGTGAGCAACAAGGTGCGGATGTGCGAACCATCCACATCGGCATCGGTCATGATGATGATGCGGTGGTAGCGCAGCTTTGCAATATCGAAATCGGGACCGATCGATGTGCCGAGCGCAGTGATGAGAGTAACGATCTGCTCGGAGGACACCAGTTTGTCAAAGCGCGCCTTTTCAACATTGAGCACCTTGCCCCGAAGCGGAAGGATGGCCTGGTACTTGCGGTCGCGACCCTGCTTGGCTGAGCCTCCAGCGGAATCACCCTCCACTACGAAGAGTTCGCTCTTGGCCGGGTCTTTCTCCTGACAGTCCGCAAGCTTACCCGGCAGCCCGACACCGTCGAGCACGCCTTTTCGCCGCGTCATTTCGCGCGCCTTCCGGGCCGCCTCACGGGCCCGGGCCGCCTCAACAATCTTGCCGCAGATGATCTTTGCGTCCTGTGGCCGTTCCTGAAGAAAATCCTCCAGCGCCTTGGCCACGGCCTCCTCGACCGGCGCACGAACCTCGGAAGAAACGAGCTTGTCCTTGGTCTGCGAACTGAACTTGGGTTCAGGCACCTTGACCGAGAGCACACAGGTCAGACCTTCGCGCATGTCGTCGCCCGCAGTCTCGACCTTTGCCTTCTTGGCCAACTCGCTTTCTTCGATGTACTTGTTGATGACACGGGTCATCGCTGCGCGCAGTCCGGTCAGATGCGTGCCGCCGTCCCTCTGGGGGATATTGTTCGTAAAGCAGAGCACCTGTTCGTTGTAACCGTCATTCCATTGCATTGCGACTTCGACCCCGATGGCCGCTCCCG
>JBIKVK010000183.1:0-6695 GCA_044356835.1 Burkholderiaceae bacterium | reverse complement strand
CCGTAAGCAGGTGGCCGATGTTCAGGTGGGCGACCACATCGAGGAAGAACTCGAGGCAGTCGAATTGGGCCGGATCGGAGCGCAGGCTGCCAAACAGGTCATCTTGCAACGGATCCGCGACGCCGAGCGCGAGCAGATCATCGATGACTTCCTCGCCCGCGATGAGCCGGTGATGTCCGGTTCGGTCAAGCGGATCGACCGCGAAGGCGCAGTGATCGAATCCGGCAAGCTCGAGGCGAGACTGCCGCGCGACCAGATGATTCCAAAGGAGAATCTTCGGGTCGGCGACCGCGTCCGGGCGATTGTCTTGCGCGTGAACCGCGAGGGTCGAGGCCCGCAGTTGATTCTTTCGCGCACTGCGCCGGACTTCATCCGGCATCTGTTTACCAACGAGGTGCCCGAGATCGAGCAGGGCCTCCTGCAGATCAAAGCGGCTGCGCGTGACCCTGGCGTGCGCGCCAAGATTGCCGTGCACACGACCGACCGCCGAATCGATCCGATCGGAACCTGTGTCGGCGTGCGTGGCTCGCGGGTGCAAGCGGTGACGGGTGAACTTGCCGGAGAGCGCGTCGACATCGTGCTGTGGTCTGAGGATCCTGCCCAGTTCGTGATCGGCGCCCTCGCCCCCGCGAATGTTTCGTCCATTCTGGTCGACGAAGACAAGCATGCGATGGACGTCGTCGTCGATGAGGACAATCTTGCGCTTGCGATCGGCACGGGTGGTCGCAACGTCCGTCTTGCATCGGAGCTGACGGGCTGGCAAATCAACATCATGACCCGCGAAGAGTCGCAGCGTAAATCCGAGCAGGAGCGCACCGGGATCCGGACCCTCTTCATGGAGCGACTGGACGTCGACGAGGAGGTGGCCGACATTCTCATCGAGGAAGGGTTTACCACTCTGGAAGAAATTGCCTACGTTCCGATCGGCGAGATGCTTGAGATCGCGGCCTTCGATGAGGACACGGTGAACGAGTTGCGTGATCGCGCTCGCAATGTGCTGCTCACTGAGGCCATCGTCACCGAGGAAAAGATCGGTACTGCCTCCGAAGATCTGCTGTCCCTTGAGGGCATGGATCGAGACCTGGCTGCCCGCTTGGCCGACGCCAACATCCATACCAGAGACGAGTTGGCCGAGCTGGCGGTGGATGAGCTCACCGAGATCTCCGGCATCGATGACCAACGCGCGCGTGCCCTGATCGTTGCGGCCCGAGCTCACTGGTTTGAGAGCGAACAGGCTTGAGCGCAAGCGGGCGGTTGTTGCAGACCGAGCGGAGCGTGAACCGAAGGGTGGAGCCGGCATCGCGCCGGTGCGGGAAGGGAAGGACATGACAAGCACCAACGTCGAATCTTTTGCGGCAGACCTCAAAATGCCGGTCGAGATGCTGATCCAGCAATTCCGCTCGGCGGGCGTCGAGAAACAGTCCGCCTTGGACGAGGTCACCGAGGCAGATAAACAGCGCCTGCTCAGCTCGCTGAGGCGGGCCCACGGCTCTGCGGATCAGGCTCCGAAGCGCAAGATCACGCTGACCCGTAAACAGACCTCGGAGATCAAACAGGCTGATGCGACGGGCAAGGCGCGAACCATTCAAGTCGAGGTTCGCAAAAAGAGGGTCTTCGTCAAGCGGGATGAAGAATCCGCAGCGACGACTGGGGGTGAGGCGGACCGTGAGGCCGTGCAGCCGCCGGTCATCGACGAGGCCCAGCGACAACTGCGCGAGGATGAGGAGCGGCGTCAGCAAGAGCTGCTCGAGCGTCAGGCCGAAGAGCTGCAAGCCAAGCAGGTGCGACTCGAAGAGGAACGTCTAGAAGCTGAGCGTGCGGCGGCCGAAGCCGCCCGGCGTGAGGAACAGGCACTTCTTGAGCAGCAGCGCCTGACCGCCGAGAACGAGGCGCGGCGCAAGGCCGACGAGGTCGCTGCGCACCAGCTTGAAATCGAACAGCAGGAAGCGAGCCGGATCGCAGCTCAGGCTGATGAGGCGGCTCGGGCTGCCGCCGAAGCCCAGGCCGCGGCGGCTGCGCGCGCGGCGAGCGATGCGCGTCGGGCCGCCGATGAGGAGGCGCGTGTGCGTGCCGAGGCCCGCAAGCGCGCTGAAGCCGAAGTGGCTGAGATCAACCGACTGATGAGTGCGGCCCGCCGCCCGGCGGCGAAGGCGGTGCCCCAGCCCGAAGCAGCAGCCCAGCCGACCGCGGCGCCTCAGGCTCAGGCCGCCGTCGTGCCGCCGCAGGCCGAGCAGGCAGTGGGAGCGAAGGCGGGGGTCAAAGGCACGCTGCACCGTTCTGGCGGTGCGCCTGCCCGTGCCCCCTCGGCGGCTCCCCCAGCCTCGGAGGGTCAGAAAAAGCACGTCAAATCCGAAAAACTGTCGTCGACCTGGTCGGAAGAGGCTGCCAAGAAACGCGCGATCAAGACCCGGGGTGACTCGACCGGGGGAAGCGGCGGTTGGAGAGGGCCGCGTGGCGGTGCAGGTCGCAGCCGCGACCGCAGTGCGGGTGAGGCTCAGGCTGCCCCGGCGCCCGCCGAGCAGGTCGTGCGCGAAGTTCATGTCCCCGAAACCATCACGGTCGCCGACCTCGCTCACAAGATGTCGGTGAAGGCGGCTGAGGTGATCAAGTCGCTGATGAAACTCGGTCAGATGGTGACGATCAATCAGGTGCTCGACCAGGACACGGCCATGATCGTCGTCGAGGAAATGGGCCACCTCGCTGTCGCCGCCAAACTCGACGATCCTGAGGCTTTTCTCGAGTCTTCTGGGGACTTGACGGCAGAACAAGTGGCGCGTCCACCGGTGGTGACCGTGATGGGACACGTTGACCACGGCAAGACCTCGCTGCTCGACTACATTCGTCGGGCCAAGGTGGCGGCCGGTGAGGCTGGGGGCATCACGCAGCACATCGGTGCGTATCACGTTCAGACGCCGCGCGGTGTCATTACCTTCCTCGATACGCCGGGTCACGAAGCGTTCACTGCGATGCGTGCACGGGGCGCCAAGGCGACCGACATCGTCATTCTGGTGGTGGCGGCCGATGACGGCGTCATGCCTCAGACGATCGAGGCAATCCGCCATGCCCGCGCAGCCGGCGTACCAGTGGTCGTGGCGATGAACAAGATCGACAAACCTGAGGCCAATCCCGAGCGGGTCAAGCAGGAACTGGTCGCCAACGAGGTGGTCCCCGAGGAATACGGTGGGGACGTTCCCGTGGTCCCAGTGTCTGCCAAGACCGGCCAGGGTGTGGATGAATTGCTTGAAAACGTCCTGCTCCAGGCCGAGGTGCTCGAGCTGAAGGCCGTTCGTGACGGCGCAGCCAAGGGTCTGGTAATCGAAGCCCGCCTGGACAAGGGGCGTGGCCCGGTCGCGACCGTGCTCGTCCAATCGGGCTTGCTCAAGAAAGGCGACGTTGTGCTCGCTGGTGCGGCCTTCGGTCGCGTACGCGCCATGTTGGACGAGGCCGGGCGTGCTGTCGCCGAGGCGGGGCCCTCAATTCCGGTCGAGATTCAGGGTCTGGCCGAAGTGCCTGCGGCGGGCGAAGAGGTCATCGTTTTGGGCGATGAGCGCAAGGCGCGTGAAATCGCGCTCTTCAGGCAGGGCAAATTCCGCGACGTCAAGCTTGCCAAGCGCCAGGCGGCCAAGCTCGAGACCATGCTGGAACAGATGGGCGAGGGCGAGAGCAAGACCCTGCCGCTCATCATCAAAGCCGACGTGCAAGGCTCTCAGGAGGCGCTCACGCACGCGATGCACAAGCTCAGTACTGACGAGGTCAAGGTTCAGGTGGTCCATCAGGCCGTGGGCGGCATCACCGAATCCGACGTGAACCTCGCGCTGGCCTCCAAGGCGGTCGTGATCGGCTTCAATGTCCGGGCGGATCAGCAGGCCAAGCGACTGGCCGAAGCCAACGGTGTCGACATCCGCTACTACAACATCATTTACGACGCGGTCGATGAAGTGAAGGCCGCGATGTCCGGGCTGCTGGCTCCGGAGCAGAAGGAAGAGACGCTGGGCCTGGTCGAGATCAGACAGATCTTCAGGGTCTCCAAGGTGGGTACGATTGCCGGTTGCATGGTCCTCGAGGGGCTGGTGCGCCGTAGCGCCAAGGTTCGCCTGCTTCGCGACAATACCGTGATCTGGACCGGTGAGCTGGACTCCCTCAAGCGCTTCAAGGACGATGTGCGCGAGGTCAAGGAAGGTTTCGAATGCGGCCTCTCGCTGCGGGGCTATGAGGACATCAAGGAAGGCGACCAACTCGAGGTCTTCGAAGTGAAGGAGGTGGCGCGCACGCTCTGAGCGGAGCGTGCCAGCCTCGGATGACGAGTCGACATCGACCGACAAGCGTCGGGAAGCGCAGTGTTCGGGTGGCTGAGCAGATCCACCAGGAACTGGCAGCGCTCATCCGAACCGAACTCAAGGACCCCCTGCCCGGTCTGGTGACCCTGACCGGGGTGGAGATCACCCCGGACTATGCTTATGCGAAGGTCTATCTGACGGTCCTTCCGGATGACGCCTCGACCGTGGACGGCTCGCTCGCCGCGCTTCGCCGTGCGGCCGGTTTCCTCCGAGGACAGCTCGGACGGAGGATTCGGATCCATACCTCGCCGGAGTTGCGCTTCGAAATCGATCGATCGGTGGTCCGCGGATTGGAGATGGATCGGCTGATCGCGCAGGCCAACCGCATACAGGCTGACGAGTGAGCGTTCCGATCCGAGCGGGGCGGGCGCCCGGTGCGCTGCCCGCGCCCTCGCGCGCGTCTCGCCCCCGGGGCGAGCGGCTGGACGGTCTTATGCTGCTCGATAAGGCCAAAGGGCTGAGTTCCAATCACGCCATGCTTGCAGTGCGGCGACTGCTGGGAGCGGCAAAGGCCGGACATGGTGGAACCCTGGACCCGATGGCCAGTGGGCTTCTCCCTGTGTTGCTCGGCGAGGCGACCAAGTTCGCCCAGGATTGCCTGGACTCGAACAAGACCTACCTCGCGTCCCTCCGATTGTGCGAGACCAGCAGCACGGGCGATGCAGAAGGCCAGATTGTTTCATCCGGGGCTGCGATCCCGGAGCGCGCGCAGATCTTGGCGGTCTTGCACTCCTTTGTAGGGCCCATCCAGCAAATCCCGCCCATGCACTCCGCGCTCAAGCAGGGCGGACAGCCACTCTACCGTTTGGCACGCTCGGGCGTGACGATCGAGCGCGAAGCGCGTCCGGTGACGATCGGGCAGCTCGATCTGATCGACCTGGACGGGCGCGACCTCAAGATCCGAGTCCAGTGCAGCAAAGGGACCTATATCCGCGTGCTGGCCGAAGATGTTGGTCGGGCGCTCGGTTGCGGCGCCTGGCTCGCCGACTTGCGACGGGAAGCAGCCGGAGCCCTGGCGCTTGGTCGCGAATCCGTCACGTTGGCTCAGCTAGAATCCATGGACCCTGTTGAGCGTAGGCGCTTCATCCTTCCGATCGAGCATATGCTCGGGTCGCTGATGCGATTCGAGCTCGACGAGATTCAAACGCGCCGTTTTCTCAACGGGCAAAAGCTCAGGCTGCTACCCAGAACGCCAGAACCGCCCAGCGCGTCCGAGTGTGGCGAAGGGCGCCGCAGAGTGTGCGTGTACGGCCGGCGGCACCCGCCCCCGGTCCCGATGGCTTTCCTTGGCCTGGCCAGCCTCGACGACGGCGTGATCGTGCCGCTTCGATTGATTTCGACCCAGGATCCGGAAGAGGACCACTCAAGATGACCCATGCCATCCGAAACATCGCGATCATCGCGCACGTCGATCACGGCAAGACCACGCTGGTGGACCAGCTGCTGCGCCAATCGGGTACCTTCCGAGCGAATCAGCAGGTCGCAGAGCGGGTCATGGACAGTAACGACCTCGAGCGCGAACGCGGAATCACCATCCTCGCGAAGAATTGTGCGGTCGATTACCGCGGTACGCGGATCAACATCGTCGACACGCCGGGTCATGCCGATTTCGGTGGAGAAGTCGAGCGCGCGTTGTCGATGGTCGATGGGGTGCTGCTGTTGGTGGATGCGGTGGAAGGTCCGATGCCTCAGACGCGCTTTGTCACGCGAAAGGCTCTGGCCCTTGGCCTTCGGCCGATCGTGGTGGTGAACAAGATCGACCGTCCCGGCGCGAGGCCGGATTGGGTGGTCAATCAGACCTTCGATCTGTTTGACCGACTCGGCGCGACCGAGGAGCAGCTTGATTTTCCCGTTGTGTATGCCTCGGCAATCCAGGGCTATGCGCTTGAGCACCTGCGCGATCTGCCCGCAGCGATGGAGGCCGCTCTGGGCGGGGAGAGCGGCGGCCTCGATGCCCAGAGCGAGAGCGCCGATCCGTCGGCGCGCCGCACGATGCGCCCGCTCTTCGAGGCCATTCTGGCTCACGTTCCCGCACGGGCTGATGATCCGGACGGTCCCTTGCAGTTTCAGATTTCGGCGCTCGACTACTCGAGTTATGTCGGGAAGATCGGAATTGGCCGTATCAACCGTGGCCGTATCCGATCCGGTCAGACCGTCACCGTCCTCATGGGCGAACCAGGGGCTTCGGGTATCGCCCCCGTGACCGGCAAGATCAATCAGGTCCTGCGCTTCAGAGGCCTTGAGCGGGTTGTCGTGGATGAGGCGCAGGCCGGCGATATCGTTGCGATCAACGGCATCGAGGAATTGGGTATCGGTGCCACGGTGGCTGACCCTGCAACGCCCCAGGCGCTGCCGATG
>JBIKVK010000182.1:0-6720 GCA_044356835.1 Burkholderiaceae bacterium | reverse complement strand
AGCCCGGCCGCACGGGCGCCTGTGTCCGGAGCGGGGCAGGGCGGTGCGGCCGCGACAACCGGCGAGCTGCTGGGCTGGCTCGAACTCGTCGTGCGCGTCACCCGGCATCGCAGTTTCGGACCGGCCTCGCTCGAACTGGTCAATGCCATGGCCGCGCGCCTGGGATGGACTCAGGTCTTTCTGGGCTGGCGGCATGGGTCCTATGTCAGAGTCCGTGCGATCAGCCACCTCGATCGTTTCGAGCGCCGCGCCGAGAACGTCCGGCTGATCGAGTCGGCCATGGAGGAAACCCTCGACCATGACGCACCGGTCCAGGATCCCGGGGGCAGCGCCGATCTGCTGGCGATGGCGCACGGGCGGGTCAGAGGAGGCTTGGGGTTCGCTGCGGTGTCTTCATTACCCCTGCGGGGTTCAGACGACGTGGCTCAGGCCGTGCTCCTGCTCGCGCACGATGAACCCGACCCGCCCATGGTACCCATCGAGTCGGTTCAGCTCGCTGCCCAACTGGCCATGCCCTGGCTGGCCGATCTCGAGGAGCAGGACCGCTGGTTCGGCGCACGCTGGGGTCGACGTGCGTTGCGTGCCGCTGAGCAGGCGCTGCGGATCGAGCATCTGGCGAGGAAAGCCCTGGCGCTGTCGGCGCTCGCGCTTTTGCTCTATGGCCTCTTGGGGACCTGGCCGCACCGCATCGACGCTACAGCCGAGCTGGTGACCGACCGGGCTCAGATCCTCAACGCGCCCTTTGACGGTTACATCGAGACGGTCAATGTCACCGCCGGTGATGCGGTACGGCAGGGCATGGTGCTCGCCACACTCGATCGGCAGGAGCTGCTGCTCCAGGACTCCGAAGTCCGTGCCGAGATCCGGCGTCTGACGGCCGAGGCCGAGAAGGCCCGGGCCGCAGGACAGACGGCCGATGTCCAAATCGCAGTCGCCCGTCGCGCCCAGGCCCAGGCGCGACTCGAGCGGGTCACCTTTCAGTTGGACCAGTCGCGTGTCGTCGCGCCTTTTGACGGGGTGGTGGTCGAGGGCGAGCGCAAGGAGATGCTCGGTGCGGCGACCCGTCGGGGTGACAAACTGTTTCGGATTGCTCGTGTCGAAGGACTCTACGTGACGCTCTACGTGCCCGAGTCCGACATGCGATTTTTCAGTGCGCAGGCCACCGGCGAAATTTCCCTCTTGAGCCAGCCCGAGACCAACCATCGCATCCGCATCGATGCCGTGATCCCTGTGGCTCAGGTCAAGCCACAGGCGGGCAACCTGTTTGCCATCCGGGCCGAATTGATCGATCCGGCGGAGGACTGGTGGCGCCCGGGTATGACCGGTCTCGCCCGTATCGATGCCGGAGACCGCAATATCCTCTGGCTGCTGACGCGGCGTGCGGTCGATGCCGTCCGGATGAAGCTCTGGTGGTAACCGTCGTGCCCAAGCCCGTTCCATGAGTGCACAGACCTTCAGCGAATCCTGGCATCGCATTGCGGAGGCCCGTATCGGTCTGTTGCCCAGCGTCCAGGTCCAGCGTCAGCGATTCGGCGGAGCGGACTGGTATGTGCTTCAGGACCGTTTTACCCAGCGTTTCTTCAGGCTGACGCCCCAGGCTTGGCGTTTCATCTCGCGCCTGTCGCCGCGCCGAACCGTGGATCAGGCCTGGCGCGATGCGCTGGAGCGATTCCCCGAGCAGGCGCCCAGTCAGCACGAGGTCATTCAACTGCTCGGGCAGTTGCACCATTCAAACTTGCTCTATTACCGGAGCGCCCCGGACAGCCTCGAGATCTTCGATCGATATCGCCAGCACCGCAGACGTGAGCTGGCGAGCAAGCTTCTGGGCTTCTTGTACCTGCGCATCCCGATCTGGAACCCCAACGACTGGCTGAACCGCGTCCGCCCCCTGATCGATGCGCTGGTCAGTGGACCCGCCGCCCTGCTCTGGCTGATTGTGGTGGGTCTGGGAGCGAAGGCAGCGATCGAAAACAGCGCCCATCTGGCGGATCAGTCCCAGGGTTTTCTCGCGGCTGAAAACCTCATTTGGCTCTACCTCTGCATGGCCGGCATGAAGCTCGTGCACGAGTTTGCGCACGGCTTTGTCTGCAAGCGTTTCGGAGGCGAGGTCAATGTATTTGGCGTGATGTTGCTCGTGCTCGCACCCTTGCCCTACATGGACGCGTCGGCGAGTTGGGCCTTCCGATCTCGGCTGGAGCGTGCTCTGGTCGGTGCGATCGGCATCCTGACCGAACTATTTCTTGCGGCCATTGGTGCGATCGTTTGGTCGCAGACCGGACCCGGGCTCTTGCACACGATTGCCTTCAACGTGATGGTGATCGGCTCGGTTTCGAGCCTGCTCTTCAATGGCAATCCACTGCTGCGCTTTGACGCCTATTACGTGCTGGCCGACCTGGTCGACATCCCCAACCTCTATCAGCGTTCGACCCAGCAGTGGCTGTACTTTGCGGACAAGTACTTGCTCGGCACCCGTGATGCGGTATCGCCGGCGGTGGATCGTCGCGAATGGTGGTGGCTCACACTCTACGGTGCGACCAGTTTCATCTATCGCATGCTGGTGATTGTGCTCGTGTTGGAGTACGTGGCCGATCAGTGGTTCTTGCTCGGAGTTATTTTTGCCATCACCACCTTTGTGATGATCGTCTTGATGCCGCTGGGCAAGGTGTTCAATCACCTGGTCGGCCCGACGGTGATGCGCAACCGCACGCGTGCCATCAGCGCGACCCTGGCCGGATTTCTGGTTCCAGCCCTGCTCCTCGCCCTCTTGCCCTGGCGTGATGCGATTCAGGCGCCGGGGGTGGTCGAGGCGGTCGAGGCGACAGTGGTCACCCCGGGAATGGGGGGGTGGATCTCAGAATACCGCGTACGGCATGGCGACCGGGTCCAACAGGGTCAGGTGATCGCCGTCCTGAACAATCCTGAGCTTGAGCTCGAGCGCCGCATGGTACGTCAACAGGTGATCGAGGCCGAGTTGCTGCGCAATCAGGCGCTGGCCCTGTCGCCCGCGGACGTCATACCGCTCGAACGTCGGCTCGGCATGCTGCGCGAGCGTGAGGCAGAGCTGGACAGCCGCGCCGCCCAGCTGACCGTGCGCGCCCGGCATGCAGGCACCTGGGTATCGCCGCAGCAGACCGAGCGGATCGGCAGCTGGGTGCCCCGCGGTGAAATGCTGGGCCAGCTGGTCGACCTCGAACGGCTGCGCTTCGTCGCGGTCGTCACCCAGCAAGAGGCCGACCGTTTGTTTTCAACCGAGATCGAACGGGTCGCAATCCGTCTTGCGGGTCAGGTCGACCGTGAGATCGCGGCCGAATCGGTCAACATCCTGCCGTATCAACGGCAGCGGCTGGCCTCTGCGGCGCTTGGCTGGATGGGCGGGGGCAAGATTCCGGTCCGTGCCGACGACCAGCGGGGCGAGATGGCGAGCGAGCCTTTTTTTGAACTGAGGGTGGCGCTCCAGGACCTGCCCGCAGATCTTGTCACGCTGCATGGCCAGTCCGGGCAATTGCGGGTCAGCCTCGAGCCGTCGCCCCTCATCGCCCAGTGGCGGCGCACTTTGATGCAGCAGCTGCAAAAGCGCTACCAGGTCTGAACGTCATGAGCAGCGCGCGTTCCGTCGAACCGCTCGCAGTGGCTGGGGCCCATCCCGACCCGGGTGCGCGCTGGTACCCCCCGCGCGAGACGGTCCCCGAGACGGGCCGACAGTGGTCGGATTGGTTCCGCTGGCTGCGCTTTGCAACCGGGCAGGCGGCTCGTTCGATCCGGCGCGAGGCGGCTGCGGTGCATGCCGCGGCCGAGGGGCTGCAGCCGCTGTCCGAGGAAGCCCTCACCGAAAAGCTCGTTGCGCCGCGCGATGCCATGCGCCGGGCCTTCCGGCGGGGTGTGCCTACCCCACGGGCCGAATTCCTTCAGGCGATCGCGATCGCCTGCGAGTTTGCGCGTCGTACTGTGGGCATGACGCCCTACCAGGTTCAGATCCAGGCTGTGATTACGCTCCTGGACGGCTGTGCGGCGCAGATGAACGCCGGTGAGGGCAAGACCCTGTCGGTCGCGCTGGCGGCGGCTTTGCACGGCCTGGCGGGCCGGCACTGCCATGTCGTGACGGCCAACGATTATCTGGCCGCCCGGGACGTCGAACTGATGCGTCCGCTCTTTGACCGGTGCGGTCTGCGCGCGAGCGCGCTCGTCCCGCAGACCTCGCCAGACGAACGGCGTCGTTGTTATGACCACGACCTGGTTTACGGGACCGGCAAGGAGCTCCTCGCCGATTTTCTGCGCGATCAGATCGCCAGTGGTGCTGCCGGAAGTGGCGTCCTCAGGCTCATCCACGAAATGAAGTCGAGCCGCGGCGGCGTCCGTGCCGTCGTCATGAGGGGGCTCGATGCCGCAATCGTGGACGAGGCCGACAGTGTGCTGATCGATGAAGCCACCACGCCCCTGATCATTTCGGCGGGTGAGGGCAATGAGCTGCTGCTCGAGGCGGTCACGACTGCGCGCGGGCTCGCCGATCAGCTGGTCGAGCATCGTCACTACCGCCTCGACCGGCGGTTCAGGGATGTCGAATTCACCGACGAGGGCAAGGTCCTGATCGAAGAGATCACTGCCGGGCTGAGCGGACTCTGGCGCTCTCCCGCCCGGCGCGACGATCTGCTGGGCCAGGCCGTGATCGCGCGGGACCTCTTCGAACTGGACCGCCACTACATCATCGATGACGGCGAGATCGTGATCGTCGACGAAAACACCGGACGCACCATGCCCGGTCGCTCCTGGAGTTACGGGCTGCATCAGGCGATCGAGGCTCGCGCCGGGGTGGAGATGACCGAACCGGCGCGTACGCTCTCCCGCATGAGTTTTCAGGATTTCTACGCCCGCTATCAGCACCTGTCCGGGGCGAGCGGTACTTTGCAGGGAATCCGCTTTGAGCTCTGGCGGACCTACGGCCTGCCAGTGGTCGTGGTCCCGCCCAGGCTGCCCAGTCGCCTGACGGTGCCGCGACCGCGGCACTTTGCGACGGCCGAGCGCAAGCATCAGGCTCTGGTCGACGAGGTTGTGCGGTTGCAGGCCCAGGGCCATGCCGTACTCGTGGGGACCCGCCGCATCGACGACAGCGAGCATGTTGCCGAGGCGCTCGCCGGCCGCGGCGTCGCCTGTTCGGTGCTGAACGCCAAACAGCATGAGCATGAGGCCGAGGTGATTTCCGCAGCCGGCGCGCCCGGGGTGGTGACGGTGGCCACCAACATGGCCGGGCGCGGTACCGACATCAAGCTCACCGAAGCCGTCATCGAGCGGGGCGGGCTCCAGGTGCTGATGATCGAGCCGCACGAGTCGGCGCGGGTGGATTGGCAGCTGTTTGGTCGGGCGGGTCGTCAGGGCCAGGCGGGGCGGGCGCAGGCCTTCGTCAGCCTGGAAGACGATTTGATCGCCCGCCACACACCCTGGGTGGTTCGGCCGCTGCGGGCGCTGGCCCGGATACCGGTTTTGCGGGCGCCCCTGATTCCGGTCCTTCTCTGGTTTGCCCAGGCCCGGGCCCAGGCGCTCGCGTGGTCGAGCCGGCGCACCCTGCGCTCATTCGAGAAAAAAATGAACAAGCAGCTGTCCTTCGTGGGGGGGAGCGGCAAGCCCGCCCCTGGGTCCGAGGGTTCTGCCTGAGTTGCGCCCGCCTGTGCAATAGCGCACGATTCCGCTGTGCGGCTAAGCACGCCTTTCGTCTGCCGTCAGTCTTCGTTAGCTTGCCCAGATCAAATACTGATAGTATTTTTGACTGGGTTATTCATCGAAACCGGAGTTCATCATGTTCCAGAAAGTCGTTCCGATCAACCGCGAACGCCACGCAGGCAAAAAAATCAAGCAGGCGACCGGTTTCGGTTTTGCCTCCAATTTTCATCTTGCCTATGTGACGATCCACGAATTCGCCCGCGCCTCGGCCATCTATCCCATTGTTTTCCTTGAGGATAAAGAAGCCGACGAGTTCCGCCCGGTCGTTCTGCTCGGCCTCGAAGCCGGTCAAAACCTCTTCGTGGGCGAAGACGGCAAGTGGCAGTCTTCCTATGTGCCGGCGATCATTCGTCGCTATCCGTTTGCGCTGTCGCGCACCGACGAGCAAGACCGTTTCACCATCTGCATCGACGAAGACAGCGAACTCGTCAACGACTCCGAAGGCGCGGCCCTGTTTGACGACAAGGGCGAGCCCACCGAGGTCATTGAGAACGTCAAGCGCTATCTGGCCGAACTGCAGCAGATGGACATCATCACGCGCGACTTCTGCAAGTACATGGCCGAGCACAACATGTTCACGCCGCTCAACATGCGCGTGCGCGAGGCCGACCGCATCAAGAACATCACCGGCTGCTACGTCATCAATGAAGAGCGTCTGAACAACGTCTCCGACGAGCGCCACCTCGAGCTTCGCAACAAGCGTTATCTGCCGGCCATCTACGCCCAGCTCATTTCGCTGGCGCAGATCGAACGACTCGTGACCCTGCGGGGCGGCGAGGTCGTCACTGCCGATCAGCCGTCCCAGGCGGCCTGATCACCGCTAGGCCCATCGGGGCACTGCGACGGCTCGACCCCGTCGCAGTGCCTTTTTTACGCTCCGGCTGAGCGTCCGGAGGCTGGGGCCTGCTGATTGACATCCGGGATGGTCGACGTGCCGTTTCTGCTCCGCCAGTCGAGTCGATTACGCTGGGGGCCCCGGTTGGGCTTCCGGGCCCTGCTCGTGCTCGC
>JBIKVK010000181.1:0-6730 GCA_044356835.1 Burkholderiaceae bacterium | reverse complement strand
GCCATGGCAACGATCGTGGCATCAAGCATTGCGAGGTCGATGCGTTGCGTCTGCCCGCTGCGCTCGCGTTCCATCAGGGCCGCCAGGATTGCAAAAGCACCGTAAATGCCGCTGAGATAGTCGATCATCGGAGGACCGATGCGATTGGGGACTTGGTCCGGAGCGCCAGTCAACATCGTCACCCCGGACATGGCCTGGATGACATGGTCGAAGGCCGGTCGCGCGGACCAGGGGCCGTCCTGCCCGTATCCCGACATCGATGCGTAGACGATGTCAGAACGCAATCGCCGCACAGCCTCGAAGCCGATGCCCAGGCGATCGGCGACGCCAGGCGAAAAGTTTTCGATCACGACATCCGCATCACGGATCAGACGATGTGCCAGCGCAAGCCCCCGCGGGTCGGAGAGGTCGATCGCAATCGATCGTTTATCCGCATTCTGTGCGACATACCCATGGGTGAGTCCTGGACTGCCCGCGAGTTCCGGTCCCCTGCGCGTGAAATCGCCGGTGCCCGGTCGCTCCACCTTGATCACGTCTGCCCCGAGGAGCGCGAGCTGGTACGTACAGTAAGGGCCAGCCAGTACGCCGGTGAAGTCGATGATGCGCCGGCCGGCGAGGGGGCTTGGACGCCCGGCAGCCATCTCAGTCATGGTCAGTCGGCCTTGAGGTCAAGAGTCTTCACCAGTTTTCCCAAGCGCTCGTAGTCGGCGGCGACCCGTTCGGAAAAGGCCGTTGAACGCAGATCGAGCACGACCATACCGGCGCCCTCGATCTTGTCCCGAATGGCTTTCTCCTTGAGCAGCCCCGATACGGTCGATTCGACCCGGGCGATGACCTCAGGGGGCGTCCCCCTGCGGGCGAACAGCCCGAGCCAAGGGGTGACCGCAACGAACCCGGGCAGCACCTCGTGAACCGCGGGCACGCCTGGCAGCGAATCGATTCGCTCAGGGCCCAGCACAACCAGCGGTTTGATGCGCCCCGACCGGATCTGTGGCAATACAACGCCGACCGACTCTTGCGCGAACTGAAGGCTGCCGCCAGCGACATCGGACAGCACGGCCACTGCCGCCTTGTAGGGCACGTGGGTGGCGTCCAGCCCAGTGCGCACCTTGAGGGCTTCAACATTCAGGTGGGGTACCGTGCCGCTGCCGGCTGATCCGTAATTGAGGCTGCCCGGTTTGCTGCGGCTCAGAGCGACCAGTTCAGGCAGTGTGTTGGCCGGCAGCGTGGCGTTCGCATACAAAACGCCATTCGGGTAGGCCACGCCGATGATCGGCTGAAAATCGCGCAGCGCATCAAATCCGATGCTGGGATAGATATGAGGATTGATCGCAAGTGCCGCCATTGCGGAGAAGAGCAAGGTATAGCCGTCGGCAGATAGCTTCAGCAGGTTCTGGGCACCGAGACTGCCTCCCTGGCCTGGGCGGTTCTCGATCACGACCGGTTGCCTCCACTCCTCGGCCATGCGTTGAGAGAGGGTGCGCGCCAGTACATCAGTGATGTTTCCCGCCGCATAACTGACAATGATCCGTACCGTCCGGTCCGGATAGCTGCCCGCAGTTTGGGCAGCGGCAGACTGAAACAGCATCAGACCCGCCGAAACGAAAAGGCCGGACAGCACTCTCAGACTCATGGATTTCTCCTTCATTTTGGGCTTATGGATTACAGCACCTGCGTGCGCTCGAGTTCGTCGATACGGGCGCTGTCATAACCGAGCTCGCTCAGGATCTCGCGATTGTGTTCTCCTGGGCGGGCGATGGGTCGGCGGATTCCGCCATTGCCATGAGCCAACACGAAGGCAGGACCCGCAAGGCGGACCGGACCGTGGGGCGTTTGAGCGTCCTGGATGAAGCCCCGGTGTGCGATCTGCGGGTGTGCGACGGCATCGGGCAGGCTCATCACCACTGCACACGGGACATCGGCTGCAGTCAGCCGAGCCTCCCAGGCCTTGGGGTCGCCTTGACCGAAGGCGTCTTCGATGATGGCCCGGAGGGCCTGGGCATGTTCGATCCGGGTGAACCAATCTGCGAATCGCGGGTCGGCCAGAGCGTCGGCCCGGCCGATCTCACGCATCAGCGATTCGAACTGCTTCTCTGTCAGAACGGCAAGCACGATATAGCCCTCGCCGCATCGGAATCGATCTGCGGTGGGCTTCATGCTGACCGATCGATTGCCGTACTGCTGATGCCGGTAGCCTGACACCGTCCACTCGGCGATCTGACCGTTCAGAAAGCCCATCAACGAATCCATCATGGCGACGTCGACAAATTGTCCCTTGCCGGTATGCGTCCGTTGAAACAACGCGGTCGCAATGGCGAAGGCGGTGGTCATGCCGGTGCAGATGTCCGCAGCCGCAAAGCCGGCGCGCATCGGCCCGTTGACGGGCTCTCCGGTCAGCATCATCAACCCGGACATCGCCTGGATCTTGCCGTCGAAGGCTGCGGTTCGCTGTTCGGGTCCGGTCGTGCCAAAACCCGAGACTGCGCAGTAAATCAGCCGCGGATTGATCGCAGAAAGCGCGCTCCAGCCGATGCCCAGACGTTCCATGACACCCGTTCGGAAATTTTCGCAGACCACGTCCGCGGTCTGGGCCAGCTCATGGATGATCTGCACCGCTTCGGGTTTGCGCAGGTCCAGGGTCATGCTGCGCTTGTTGACATTGACCGCCATCCAGGCCGGGCCCATGCCTCGGTCACTCCATTCGCGCGACGTTGGGGTGACCCTCATCGGCTCTCCGCCGCGCGGCTCGATCTTGATGACATCGGCCCCCTGGAGCGCAATCTGGGCGGCGCCGTAGGGGCCCGACAGCACATGAGTGAAGTCGAGCACACGCACGCCGCTGTAGGCCTGCCCTGTAGGCGAGCCTGCTTCGCCTTGAACTTGCGATTCGATCGTCATGTGAGCTTCACTCAATCTTTATGCCGAGCTGGGTGACCAGATTCTGATAGGTCTGGCTATCGGCTTCGATCCGTTTTCGGAAGTCGTCCAGTCCCGAAAATTCCGGGTACTGCCCGAAACGTTGGAGGGTCAGTGTGGTTTCCGGCTTGGCCACTTCCTGTCGGACGATGTCCGCGATCTTTCGAGCAGCCTCCGCTGGAAAACGCGCAGGGCCCAGGATTCCGAACCAGCTGCCGACCGATGCCCGGATGCCTTGCTCGGCGAGCGTCGGAACCTCTGGCAGCTCGGGGTGCCGCATCGGGGCGGTCGAGGCCAGCGCCTTGACCTTTCCGGCCTTCACCTGGCCCAGGGCGACCGGGTCGTAGATCAGATCGATCTGGCCCGCGACGAGATCGTTCAGGGCTGGGGCCGATCCCTTGTAGGGGATGTGCAGCAGCTTGATTCCGGCTTCATGATGAACGACCTCACCCGCCAAATGGGTCGCCGTCGCGGTTCCGGCCGAACCGAAGGTGAGCTTGCCCGGATTTTTGCGCGCCAGGTCGATCAGTTCTCTCATCGTGTTCGCGGGCAAATCCCTGCGCGCTGCAACCAGCCCATAGCTGTTCGAGATCGTTGCGATCGGCGTGAAGTCGCGAAGCGCATCGTAAGGCACCTTGATCAGGTGCGGGGTGATCGCAAACACTGCGGTCGGTGCCAGCAGTATGGTGTAACCGTCTGGCTCTGCGCGCGCGGCAGCCTGAGCGCCGATCGTTGCGCCGGCGCCGGCCCGATTCTCGACCACGACCGGTTGCCCCAGGCCCGAGCCCAACCGCTCCGCGGCCCAGCGCGCCACGAGATCGGAATTGCCGCCGGCCGGGTAGGGCACGATCATCTTGAGGGGACGACTTGGCCAGGTGGGCTGAGCCGAAGCAGTGGGCGCGGCGATCCACGAGGCCGCCAGAGCGGCGTTCGCGAGAACGAACTGCCGTCGAACCTTGACAGCGTTGGGCATCTCAAGTCTCCTGGTCGTTGTGAGTACGGGGGAAGAACCGGAACGTTCAGCGGCCTTTCCATTGAGGTGCGCGTTTTTCCTTGAATGCACGAGAGCCCTCGGCTCCGTCTTCGCTGTCCCGTACCGCGTTGAGCTGGCGCTGGGCGCGTCCGGACTTTTCCGCGGGCCCTTGCGGCATCACTTCGTTGGTGATGAATCGTTTCAAGGTCTTGAGCACGAGAGGAGCGAATGTCGCAATCTCCCTGGCCATCTCAAGAGCCCGTTGCACCTGCTGTCCGGTGGGGACGATTTCGTTGGCCAGGCCGATCTCATAGGCGCGGCGAGCATCGATCGTGCGGCACAGCATGATCAGCTCCATGGCGATCTTGTGCGGAATCCGTGTCGGGAGCGCTGAAATCATGCCACCGGTGAAACCAAGCTTGGCCTCGGGATACGAAAATTTGGCGTTGTCCGCGGCCACCAGCAAATCGGCCATCATGGCAATCACCAGGGCCCCACCGACGCACCAGCCACCGATGGCAGCAATGACGGGCTTTTCGGTATCGATCCCCACCGTTGGGATACATCGCCACAACTCGGGCAGATGACTGACATCGGCGCCTGCAGAGAAGGCGTCGTCCCCGGCCCCGGTGATCACCGCAACGCGCTGGGTCTCCGAACGGTCGAAGGTCGCGAAGGCCTGTTGAAGCTCGACTGCCGTGACGGCGCAGATGGCGTTCTTGCGAGCGGGCCGGTTGATTTCGATCAACGTGGTCCCATCGTCATGGTCAGTGACTCGGATCATTTCCATCGTGAGGGTTCCTGGGTGGTTGCGGTGACGTCGGTATGGGCGCGCTCAGTCGCGCGTCGGTCGGGGTCCACGGACCCGGTCCCGGTAAGCGATGACTCGATCGCGCAGGCCTGGCCGCGCGGCTGATCGGACGAGATGGGCGAGGTCGGCGTCCGACGCGGCCTGGGCGTCGGATTCACGCGCGCGCAGGGTCGCAGCCCGAATCTGCCGCAAGGTCTCCCGATCGATCGCAGGGGCGGGGGCGAACCGCTCGGCGATAGGTTGGAGAGCCTCATCCAGGGCACGCTCCGGCTCCCCGACCGCCGGGCCCTCCATCGTTTCGGTGGCCAGCCCCAGCTTGAGCGCAGTTGCAGCATCGAGTGTGAGGCCTTCGCCGATCGTTGCCCGGGATGCATCGAGGCCGATCCTGAGCGCCAGGCGACGACTGCCGAGGACGAGACCGAAGCCGGCCCCTGGAAAGCGAAAGGAAGCATCGGGTGCAACAACCCGCCGGTCGCAGACCGACAAAAGGTCAGCGCCGGCTCCCCAGGCCCGCCCGTGGACCAGGGCCACGGTCCGCACAGGCGCGCGCCAGATTCGGTCGAGCAGCATTTCCACAGCGACGAAACGCGCGAGCAAGTCGGCATCGCTGCAGAGTTCCACCTGAGCCAGATCGAAGCCAGTACAGAAATTGCGCCCGCGCGCGGCCAAGGCGATGGTGTGCGTGGCTGAGTCAGCCAACGCGGACTCGATGGCCCGGTCCAGCGTCCTCACCAGCTCATCCGAGAGCGCATTGCCTTGCGCAGGACGGTTCATGACCAGGAGGGTCAGGCCAGCCTGGTGTCCGAAGAGGAGAACCGGTTCGGTCATCTTGGATTGACCGCGCCTGCTTCGCTGGAGCGGTCCCACAGATTGGGTACATGAACCGACGAGTAGCCGGAGATAAAGTCGAGTATGTCGCTACGATGGGTCCCCAGGCGATGACGCCGGATGGCTCCGATATTGCCGCCGTAAACGTGGATGCTGACCGACGTCTGATCCGGCACCGCATTGCTGACCTTGTGCCAGTCGCCGATCGTGGGCGATACCCGATCGATCATGCCAGGCATCATCAGATGATCGCAGCCCTGAGGATCGACAGAGCCGTCATCAGCGAGCTTGAATTCGTCGCATCGCTCCGCGCCCCTCAGGACGCCGATCAGACCCCAGACCGTATGGTCGTGGATCGGCGTGGCTGCACCCGGACCCCATGCGAAGCTGACGACGGAAAATCGCTCCAAGGGGTCGCAGTGCAGCAGGTATTGACGATAGGCGCCGGCCGGCGCCTGAGCATAGGCGTCCGCGAGCCACTGATCGTTTCGCAGCAAGCCTCCGAGCGCGTCTGAGGCTTGGTCGAGGATGTCTTGCTCGTCGACATAAGCCTCCACGATACGCGTCATTGTTTGCACAAAGTCGCGAAGCGGGGCGATTGAGTTCGCTTGGGTCGGGCCGTTGGGATGATTCATGAATGATCCTGGATCACCGGCGGGTCGGTGAATTCGTGTTTTGGTCCGTCGCGGGGTCGACTCCATCGGAGTTGTGTTCGCCCAGACCGGGCGGCCGCGTATCGATCGGCACGACCGCACCGTTGATTCGCACCGGGCAGGCAACTGTTCGGGTGATCTGCCCGTTGGGAAGCGTCATGGGTTGAACCAGATGCAGGTGGTCAGCCTGAGGATCGGCGAGCGATTCCGCATAGCCGTTGATCGGTGCGGCGGGCACACCCGCTGCGGCGAATCGGGCCACCCAGTCGGCCGCATCGCCCTGTGCAAAGCAGACTTCGAGGAGATCGCGCAAATCGGCCTGATTCGCAGCCCTTTGGGTCGGGTTGCTGAATCGGGGGTCGTGCAACCAGTGGGGCTGGCCGACGACCGCGCATACCTGTTGCCACAACTTGTTGTTGCCGGCTGCGATCGCAAACCAGCGGTCCCGTGCGCGATAGGCCTGATAGGGAGCGTTTCGCGGGTGAGCGGATCCGAGCTTTTTCGGGTTGCGCCCTGTTCCGAAGTATTCGCTGGTCTGAAGTGCTGACA
>JBIKVK010000180.1:0-6760 GCA_044356835.1 Burkholderiaceae bacterium | reverse complement strand
CCGTGTGAGCGCCACGCTTGGCAAAGCGTCGTGCAGTGTCGGGCGCCCAACGCCGGCACAATTCCTTGACGGTACTGACATCGAGATTGCGGTAATGAAACCAAGCCTCCAGCTTGGGCATGTATCGGGCCATAAACCGTCGATCCTGACAGATCGAGTTGCCGCACATGGGCGATTTCCCGGCAGGCACCCAGCGCGCCAGAAATTCCAGCAACTGTTGCTCGACCGCAGCCTCGGTCCAGGCCGAGGCGCGAACCCGGCCGGTGAGCCCAGAGCGCGCATGGGTGCTGGTGTTCCACGGGTCCATCGCGCCTAGCACGACGTCAGGCTGGTGAATCGCATAGGCCTCCGACTGCGTGAGGGGGCGCAACTGACTGTCGGTGATCACTACTGCCACCTCGATGATCCGGTCGACCTCCGGCTTGAGGCCGGTCATTTCCATGTCGACCCACACAAGCAGGGATTCATCGGGGCTCGCCGGGGGCTGCGCCAAAGCCTGAGTGGTGGTCGTCGACGGGGCTTCTGGCCCTGAAACAGCCTGTGACATAATCGGTGATCCTCCTCACGCATTGTCCCATACCCGCTCTTGAACCCTCAGCCGATTCAATCGATGACGCTTTCCTCCGGGGCTGAGGCCTCGGCGCTCATGTTCAGCGGAGTCTTTGTCGGATGCCTTGCGCTGTCGCTGGTGTTTCGCCTCTGGCTGATGATGCGCCAATCAAGACATGTTGCTCGCCACCGCCATGTTGTCCCGGCCGCGTTTGCCCAATCGATCAGTCTCAGCGCCCATCAGCGCGCTGCTGCCTACACCGAGGCCCGGCTGCGCCTTGCTCTATTGGAGGCTTTTGTCCAGGCGGCATGGCTGATCGTGCTCACGATGATGGGCGGCTTGCAGTGGCTGATCTCGGTCACTGCGCTTCTGCCGCCCGGCTGGGACCTGACCCGAAGCGTCGTTCTCATGAGCGCAGTCCTGATCGTGGGCGGTCTCATCGACCTGCCCTTCGCATGGTGGCGCCAGTTCCGGCTCGAGGAGCGATTCGGATTCAACCGAATGACGCCGGGCCTATTTCTGGCCGACCTGATCAAAAGCACTCTGATCGGCGCTGTGCTTGGATTGCCACTGCTGGTCGCGATCCTCGCAGTGATGGATGCCGCCGGCAGCACCTGGTGGATTTGGGCCTGGTTGATCTGGATCACATTCAATGTCGTTGTATTGCTCGTATTCCCAACCTTCATCGCGCCTCTCTTCAATCGCTTCGAGCCCTTGCCAGAAGGCGCAGTCCGCGATCGTGTCCAGGCTCTTCTCGTGCGCACCGGATTTTCTGCGCGGGGCCTCTTCGTCATGGACGGCAGTCGCCGCTCGGCCCACGGTAACGCCTACTTCACCGGGTTTGGCCGAGCCCGACGCATTGTTTTTTTCGACACCCTGTTGAACCAACTCGACGCCGACGAGATCGAAGCGGTCCTCGCGCATGAGCTGGGTCATTTCCGGTTGAGGCATCTGCAGAAACGACTGCTCATGTTGAGTTTGGGCAGCTTTCTTGCGCTGGCCGCGCTTGGCTGGCTGGCCCAGCAACCGTGGTTCTACCTGGGGCTGGGTATCGTGCCCGATCAAGCGGTGCTGAACGCGTGTGCGCTGATCCTCTTCATGATCGTCGCTCCCGTGTTTCTGTTTCCCATGGGACCAGTGGCCAGCGCCCTGTCCCGGCGTGACGAATTCGCGGCCGACGCCTTTGCCGCACAGGCGACCCGCGCCGAGGCTCTGGCGAGCGCGCTGACCAAGCTCTATCGCGACAATGCAGCCCCGTTGAGCTCGGACCCGATTTACTCGGCGATGCACGATTCGCATCCGCCTGCCCTGCAGCGAATCTCGCAACTGCTGGCCACCGCGCATGGCTCGTGAGCTGTCCGCGTCTGCCCTCATTTCGGGGGTCGTGATCGCGGGCCACGGCCGGCACCTGGTGGTGAGATGCGAAGGCGACCCCTACGACCAGATGCGCCAAGCCGTCACACGAGGCCGACGCGACGATTGTTGCGTGGGAGACCGGGTCAAGTTGCGGGCGATGGCCTCAGATCAGGCGGTCATCGAGTCGATCGAACCGCGACTCAATTGCGTGAGCCGAAGCGACGGAGGACGCACGAAACTCCTCGCGAGCAACATCGATCAGGCGGCAATCGTCATTTCAGGCGACCCGCCCTTTTCCGAGGCCTTGCTGATGCGGGCCTTGAGTGTGCTGCATGCCCAGCGGGTACCCGCCCTGATCATCGCAACGAAGACCGACCTGCATGCCGCCCATGCCCGGATCGAAGGCCGGTTGACGCTCTACAAATCGCTGGGCTACCAGGTGGTGCCGATCAGCGTCACCGGGGAAGCCGAGGCCGCCCGGGCGGCCTTGCAGCCGCACCTGAAAGATCGGTGCACCTTGCTGCTCGGGCAGAGCGGAATGGGAAAGAGCACTCTCATCAATCTGTTGGTGAAGGATGCGGCACAGGCTACCCGGGAAATTTCTCGCGCGTTGTCCACCGGCCGTCACACCACCAGCTTCTGCCGGATGTTCACGATCGATGCATGGGGCAATGCCCCAGCCATGGGCCCGCAAGCGCAAGAGTCGCTCATCATCGATTCGCCAGGATTTCAATTGTTCGGACTGGCGCATCTGTCATCGTCACAGCTGATGCACGCGCTTCCGGATGTGGCTCGCTGGCTGGGACAGTGCCGGTTCAGCAACTGTTCTCATCGCGACGAGCCAGGCTGCCTGGTGAGCGAAGCTGTCAGAAGAGGCGAAGTCGACGCGATGCGACTGCGCTTTTACAGGGATATGCTGGCCGAAACCGAGCAGCCGGTACGCTGACTCAGTGGCCCAGCCAGCTCGCGAGGCCGAGAAGGCCGAAAAGACCGAGCCAAAGGAGCAAAGACCGATACACCAGACGCATACCCAGCCGCAGGCTCGCTCCTTCGACTGGTCTGCCGGGCCATTCGAAGGACTGCGAGCCCTGCGCCCAACGGCTTTCGAGCGCCTCATCGGCCAGCCTCAAGCCGGTCGCGCCCGAAGCTGCCGCGATCAGCAGGGAGCGCTGCTCGGAGCCGGTACCGCTCGCAACCGCACCTCTCCAGCAATAGACGGCATCATCGAAGTTGCCGGCCACCGCAAACCCGGCCGCCGAAAAGCGAAGCGGCAGCCAGTCCAGCCAATGGTGGATCCGGGCTGCGGCCTCCCCATAAGCGATCTTCACTCCGACAACGCCCGAACTGGCCGGTCCGGCGCCGCTGGCGGAGCCCGCAGCCGAGGCACCGGACCAACGCCGAGCCATCTCCCCACTGATCCAATAAAGCAAGGGCCCGAGCACCCCGGGCAACAGGGCATACCAGAGCAGGGGCGCAAAGATGCCCCGATGCAGATTCAGCAAGGCCAGCACGATGGATTCCCGACAGACCTCGTTGATTGAGGCATCCGGCCCAAGGTCACGGCCACCCGCAGCCATGCCGGCCAGTTGTGCACGCCAGCGATCAAAGACCCTGCGCGTGCCCGGCAGGTCATCGAGCGCGATCGCAACCTGCATTTCGGTCATGACCACCGCAGTCTGTCGGAAACCGACGACCAGATAGAGCACCAGAAGGTGGAACAACCACTCGACGAACGGATGAATCGCGTGAGCCAACCACTCGACCGCCAGAGTCACCCCGCAGATGCTGACTGCGACGACCGCCCATCCCATCCAACCTTGTTGCGGCTGGCCGGCATCGGTGCTCGAGCGAACGAGGTCCACGAGGTCGCCGAACCAGCGGCGGACACGATGATCGGCCGGAAGCGGCCGCGCCTGATCGAGCAGCAAAACAACAAAAAATGCAAAAAAGCCCACTTCACACCTCGACGGTCAAGCCGAGAGCATACGGTACAGATTGCGCAGCAACGCTGCAGTCGCACCCCAGATGAAGTACTCGCGATTTTCGCCAGGAACCCGCCAGGGCATCGAGAGAAACTGTCGCTCACCCTCTTCAGAAACCATATGGCGGCGCTGGTGATTTCGAGGATCCATCAAAAAGTATAACGGCACCTCGAACACCGACTCGACCTCATCGGGATGAGGCTGAACGCTCAGCCCGGGATCGAGCAAAGCCACGATCGGAGTCACACGGTACTGAGTGCCGGTGATGTAGGTGGGCAGTTCGCCCAACACTTCGACATGGTGGGGCTCCAGGCCGATTTCCTCGTGGGCTTCGCGAAGGGCTGTGGCGACCAAAGACACATCCGATTCATCGTGACGCCCGCCGGGAAACGCGACTTGACCTGAATGCCGGCTCAGGTGGGCCGCACGGCGAGTCAGCAGCATCGTCGCCCCGCTCGGTCTGTCGATGATGCCCATCAGAACCGCGGCGGGCCGTGTTCCCTCGAGAGGACGTTGATGGTCGGCAAAAAAATCGGGCGCCCAGCGAGGCGGCGAGATAAAACGGTGCCTGAGCGCCGCGATTTCAAGGCGCTCCGCTGCGACCGGGGGCAAATGACGGTCGGTTCCCACAATGGGGACCGACTGGGGATCCGCTATCGGAACGACCTTCGGCCAGGCCGCAGGCGCTGGCTGAGAGTGGGCCGCCGACATGGGCCGGTGACCTCGAGGTCAGGCGGCCGGCGCACCCGACTTCACAGCGAGCTTTTCCTTGATCCGGGCCGACTTGCCCGAACGCTGGCGCAGGAAATAAAGCTTGGCGCGACGAACATCACCGCGTCGCTTCACCTGAATGCTGGCGATCAGGGGCGAGTAGAGCTGGAAGGTCCGCTCGACGCCCTCTCCGGAGGAGATCTTGCGAACGATAAAGGACGAGTTGAGGCCACGGTTGCGCTTGGCGATCACGACGCCTTCGTAGGCCTGCACGCGCTTGCGGTTACCTTCGACCACGTTGACATTGACCACCACCGTGTCGCCGGGGGCGAACTCGGGAATCGGCCTGCCGAGGCGGGCGATTTCTTCCTGCTCCAACTGCTGAATGAGATCCATCTTGGGCTCCTGAATGCATCGTGACCCCGGGATGCCCAGCCATTCGGACTGCGGACAAAGCCCGCACACCGATCTAGAGAGCCTACCCCGAATACTGGGGCGAGATCGAATCCTCCGGGGTCAGAGGACGAAAAGCCCACGATTATAACGGATCGGACAGATCCTGCCGAGCCAGCAGCGCTTCATCAGCGGCGGACAGCGCCCCGCGGGCGCGCGCGGCCTCGATCAGTTCGGGGCGCTTGCGACGCGTCGCCAGGAGCGCCTGTTGGCGACGCCATTGGGCGATCCGCGCATGGTGGCCCGAAAGGAGGACGTCGGGAACCTCGAAGCCCTCGAACACTTCGGGCCGGGTGAAGTGAGGACAGTCGAGCAAGCCCTCGCCAAACGAGTCCTGTTGGACCGAGTCCGGGTCGTTCATGACTCCGGGGAGCCAGCGCACGGCGGCATCGATCACCATCATCGCAGGCAGTTCGCCCCCCGAGACGACAAAATCGCCCACACACCATTCGGCATTGACATGGCGGTCGAGGAAACGCTGATCAATCGCCTCATAGCGTCCAGCGATCAGGATCGCCCCGGGGGATTGCGCAAGCTCCCGGGCCATGGCGTCGGAAAACGGCCGCCCCTGAGGCGATAGCGCAACCACGGGGACGGGCGCCGGATCTGCACGGTCGAGGCGAATGGCAGCGATCGCATCGGCCAGCGGTTGGGCCAGCATGACCATGCCCGGTCCCCCGCCGTAGGGCCGGTCGTCCACCGTACGCCACGGATCGTGAGTGAAGTCGCGGGGGTTCCAGGTGTTGAGGTGCCAGAGCCCTCGATCGTGGGCACGGCCCGTGATCCCAAAACGGGTCACTGCCTCGGCCATCTCCGGAAAGATCGTGACCAGATCAAGACGCAAGCTCACCGGAGCCGGGCCTCAGTAGTCCAAGCCCCAGTCGACCACGACACGCCGCGCAGCGATGTCGGTGCTGGACAGGATCGGTTCGACAAAAGGAATCAAACGGACGACTTCGGCATCACGAACAGTCAGGACCGGATGAGCGCCGTGCTCTTCGACCTTTTCGACCTCGCCAAGGCGCTCACCGTGGAGGGTCAGCACCGAACAGCCGATCAGATCGACCCAATAGCACTCTCCCGGAGCAGGCTCCGGAAACTGGGAACGGCTGAGCAAGATGCTTGAGGCCTTGAACGCAAGGGCTGCATCACGCTCTTCACAAGAGACCGGCTTTGCGACCAGGGCATCACCGTGGACTCGGCAGCCGCTGAAACGCACGGGGAGAGCGGGACCGGACAACGAGGCCTTGAGCCACCATTGCCTGACACGGAGCAGAATCGATTGCTCGGGTGAATTGTAAGGCTCGACCCGAACCCAGCCCTTGACGCCCCAGGCATCGACCACCCTACCCACCTCGACGAGGTCGGAAGGGGCTGCGACCGGGGCCGCCAGGGTCACTGGGCCGCAGGAGCGAGAGCGGCCTGGGCTTTGAGCAGACGCGTCACCGCGGGGGACACTTGTGCCCCCTTGGACGACCAGAACTGAATGCGTTCGACGTTGATTTGAAGACCGCGCTCGTTCTTGGACGCAAGCGGGTTGTAAAAGCCGATACGCTCGATAAAGCGGCCATCGCGGCGGTTCTGGCGATCGGCGGCGACAACGTTGAAGAAGGGCCGCTTTTTAGCCCCGCCCCGGGACAGTCGAATCACAACCATGGGGAGACCCTCTGGATATCTGGTAAACCGAGCATTATAGCCCTGGGAAACG
>JBIKVK010000023.1:0-22492 GCA_044356835.1 Burkholderiaceae bacterium | reverse complement strand
TCCTGAAACATGTCAGCCTGCGAAATTGAAAATATTGGAGATCAGTTCGACGCCAAAGCGAAACATGGGCACGGTGACCACGCCCAGCAGTCCGGTGGCGAGCAGGGCGAGCACCAGCAGGAGGCCGAAACGCTCGATGCGATAGAAAAGGATGGCCGCACGGTAGGGCAAAACTGCCGCCAGGATGCGACCGCCATCCAGCGGGGGCAGCGGCAGCAGGTTGATGACCGCCAAACCGACATTGACGAGAATACCTGCTTGGGCCACCAGGACCGGGAACTCCTGACCCAGATCGAGGACAAAGCAGAGTTTGAGAACGACCGCCCAGAAGAGCGCCATCAGCACATTGGCGAGCGGGCCCGCAGCGGCGATCAGCCCGAGGTCACGACGAGGCCTTGGCAGTCGGGCGACTTCCACCGGAACAGGCTTGGCCCAACCAAACAGGAGACCGGCCGAGCCCAGGGCCTTGCTGGTCAGGAGAATGAGCAAGGGCACAATCAACGTGCCCACCAGGTCGACATGGCGAATCGGGTTGATGCTCAGTCGGCCCAATTGGCGGGCTGTCGGATCACCGAGTCGAGCAGCCGCCCAGGCGTGCGCCGCCTCGTGCAAGGTGATCGCAAACAGCACCGGAATTGCGTAGACCGCGATCAGTTGCGGCAGGCTAAGGTTCATCGCCCCATTCTACCGCGCGCGTCCATCCGGGCCGCCGCGGCCGACCCTCACGATCTCGATCTGCTCGCCGCTCAGATCGATCACGGTGGTCGGCTCGATCCCAGGCGAACCCGAGTCGATCAGCGCATCGATCCGCTTACCTAATCGGGACTCGATCTCGTCGGGGTCGTTCATGGGCTGGTCATCGCCGGGCAGCTGGAGCGTGGTTGAAAGAAGGGGCTCGCCCAGCGTCTCGAGGAGCATCGCGATGACAGCTGAATCAGGCACCCGCAGTCCGATGGTTCTGCGCGATGGGTGGAACAATCGCCTCGGAACATCGCGGGTGGCTTGCAGGATGAACGTGAACGGGCCCGGCGCCCTCTCCTTGATGAACCTGAACTGGCGAGTATCGATTCGGGCAAAACGGGACAATTCGGAGAGATCCGCGCACATCAGTGTCATCAGGTGGCGATCGTCGAGACCCCGGATCGCGCGCACGCGCTCAAGAGGTTCACGTGCGCCGAGAGCCCAGGCGAGCACGAAGCAGGCGTCGGTCGGGACCGCGATCACACCCCCCGCCCGAATCGAATCGACCGCCCGGCTGAGCAGACGGCGCTGGGGATTGTCGGGGTGAACGTGAAGACGCTGGAACATGGAGGCCTTGCGGTTTTCGAAAGCATGGCACGAACATTCGCCGCGGCCCCCCGAGGCCGATCAATCACTCGATCCAGTCCGCCCAGACAGGTACGACCGAATCGGGCAGCGGGGGCAACTGACCGAGTTCGATGTGCCGCTCGCCCGGCGCGTGAAAATCCGAACCGCGCGAGGCCTTGAGGCCAAGGTCGCGAGCGATGCGGGCGAATCGGCCGTACTGATCCTTGGAGTGGCTGCCACAGACCACTTCAATCGCCTCGCCGCCCTCATCGCGGAACGCGTCAATCAGGGCTGACAACTCGGTCTCGCCGAACCGATACCGCCCTGGATGCGCCAGGATCGCCGTGCCTCCGGCCGCCCGGATCCATCGGATGGCCTCACCCAGCTTCGCCCATCGGTGCTCGACGAACCCCGGCTTACCTTCGACCAGGTATTTACGGAAGACCTCGTTCACGTCAGAGCACACGCCGCATTCGACGATGTAACGCGCGAAGTGGGTCCGGGAGATCAGGGCCGGATTGCCCACATGCCGAAGCGCGCCGGCATACGCATTGGTGATGCCCACCCGTTCGAGATCCTCAGCCATTTCGCGTGCCCGCTGGTCGCGCCCAGCCCGGGTGGCGGCCAGCCCGGCAGCGAGCTCCGGGTTGTGCCAGTCGATCCTGAGACCCACCACATGCACCGTCTCACCGCCCCAGGTGACCGATACTTCCACACCACCGATGTAGGGCAAACCGTGCTCGAGCGCAGCCCGGGCGGCTGCGACCTGCCCGCCCAGCTCATCGTGATCGGTGAGCGAAAAGAGCTCGACGCCCTGCTCGACCGCCCGCTGTACGAGGGCATCCGGAGCCAGTACTCCGTCGGACACATTCGAGTGGCAATGCAAATCTGCATTGCAGGCATGAGGACTGGCCAGGGTCATGTCAGGAACGCCTCGACAAGTTCAGCGATGCGGTCGGGCTGATCATGGTGGAGCATGTGCCCGGTATCGGGCAGGGTGACACGCTGGAGGCTCGCGACCGCCCGCATCCGGCGTTCGAGTTCGCGCTCATCGCTGTACCAGCGTTCTGCAGGCTGCTCCTCGGCCATCACCCAAAGCACGGGCGCCCGGACCCGCCGCCAACAGGCCAGGACCTCGGGTACCCGGTAGAGCACTGGATTGACCACCTTGTGGACAGGATCACCGAGCATTTCGAAGCCGCCCTGTTCACGATGACGCGTCCAGTGACGCGCGACAAAGAGGGCTCGTTCGGCAGTGAGCCTGGGATTGGCCCGCATCAGCCGCTCGGCCACTGCTTCGATCGAGTCGTAGGGCCGGGCAGTACGGGGGGCGGGCGCCGCCAGCTCGTCGAGCCAGCGGCGGTACCGGTCCGGCGCCTGCGCCGACGGGGTGCCGCGCAGGCCGAAACCCTCCAGATTGACCAGGCGGCGGACCCGCTCCGGCCGGGTCCCGGCATACAGCATCGCGATATTGCCACCCATGCTGTGGGCGACCAGATCGACGGGACGATCGGGCGACAGACGCTCGAGCAGCCGATCCAGATCGGCGAGGTAGTCCGGAAACCAATAGGAATCCGCGCTGGTGCGGCCGCTGAGCCCGAAGCCTCGCCAGTCAGGAGCGTGGACCGTCCAGGGTCGTCGCAGGCGGTCGACGATGAACTGAAACGAGGCCGAGCAATCCATCCAACCGTGCAACATCACCACCGTAGACGGCGAACGACCCGGCGTTCGCCAACTGCGGACGTGCAGGCGCAGCCCGCGGATGCGATGCCAACGGGATCGGCTGGCAATCGATGGGGAATACGTCTGGGACGCGCACAACACCTTGTGCAACGTTTGGCTGGCATCGGAACTCGACATGACTCCTCATTATAGGCAAGGCCGATTCAGGCTCTCCGGCTCAGCTCGGCCGGGTTGCCTTAAAATCAGCCCACTCATTCAGGCAGGGGAGTACCGCGATGGCGATTTATCGGCTTGGGGATCTGATACCCGCAATAGACCCCGAGGCCTGGGTCGCCGAATCCGCCGAGCTGATCGGACGGGTCGAGCTCGCAGCCGGGGCGAGCGTCTGGTTCAACGCGACCCTCCGTGCCGACAACGATCGAATCGTCGTGGGCGCCCGCTCCAACATCCAGGACGGCACCGTGATCCACACCGATGACGACATCCCGGTCATCATCGGTGAAGGTGTTACGGTCGGGCATCAGGTGATGCTGCATGGCTGCACGATCGGAAATGGTTCCCTGATCGGTATCCAGGCGGTGATCCTGAATCGTGCTCGGATCGGGCGAGAATGCCTCATCGGCGCTGGCTCGCTGATCACCGAAGGCAAGGAGATTCCCGATCGCAGCATGGTGATGGGTTCGCCCGGCAAGGTCGTCCGGATGCTGACTGATGACGAGGTGGAGCGCATCCGTCGCGGCAATCAGCATTATGTCGAGAAGGCCCGCCACTTCCGTCAGTCCCTGCACAAGCTTTGATGGCATGGACGACTCGGTCCGACGGTTTCTGCTTGAAGGCGCCTCGGTCAGAGGAGAGATTGTCTCCTTGGATCGTTCCTGGCAGGACATCGCGCGGCGTCACCGCCTGCCCGCCCCAGTGACTGCAACACTCGGCGAACTCGCAGCCGCCGCAGTCCTCCTCTCGGCCACGCTCAAGTTTGAAGGGTCGCTGATCCTGCAGATCCACGGTGACGGAGCGATCCGTCTGCTGGTGGTCGAGGCCCGCTCCGACGGGCGGATCCGTGCCACCGTCAAGTTGCGCGACGATTTGCCCATCGATTCCCAGGCCAGCCTCGCGAGCCTGGTCAACCGTTCCGGCAAAGGCCGATTTGCAGTCACCCTCGATCCCTCAGATCGCAACGATTCGCGTCAGGCCTGGCAGGGCATCGTTCCCTTCGAGGGGGATACCGTGGCCCAGGTCCTCGAGCACTACATGACCCGATCTGAACAGTTGCCCACGCGGCTCTGGTTGGCCGCCGACGATGGACGCGCCTCTGGCCTGCTGCTGCAAAGACTTCCCGACGAGGGCGGGACGGCCAGCCGAGTCGAAGCCGACCCCGACGGTTGGAACCGGATGCAGCATCTTGCAGCCACGATCGAGTCTGCAGAATTGCTGTCGACCGACTCGGCGCGACTGCTGGAACGGGTGTTCTGGCAGGAACGTCTTTCGGGCTTCGAACCGCGCCCCATCCATTTTGGCTGCGGCTGCACGCGCGACAAGGTCGCAGCGATGTTACGCATGCTGGGTCGTAGCGAGGTAGACGACATACTGACCGAGCGTTCAGCGATCGAGGTGAGTTGCGACTATTGCAACCAGGACTACCGCTTTGATGCGGTGGACTGCGCTGGTCTCTTTATCGAGCCGCCGCCACCACCGGGCTCGGCGAGCCATCACTGACGCCCCCCGGTGCCCGCACCATGCGGTTGGCCGGCGCAGGGGCGGCCGGCGCGGAAACGGCGACCGGGGCCGCGGCCGGCGATCGGGCCAAAGTTGCCGCTGAAGCCTCGGCAGGCTCGTGCTCACTGAAGTGAACGAAGAGCTCACCGGGACGAACCATCCCCAAGCGCATGCGGGCGATTTCCTCGATGGCGTCGGTCCCGGACTTGAGGTCCTTCACCTCGGCGAGCAGCGCCGCATTCCTGAGGCGACGCTCGTCATTGACCCGATGCTGCTCGGCCAGTTCGGACTCGAGCTCCCAGACACGCAGCCACCCGCCCTTGCCGTACCAAAGGGGGTACTGGACCAGGACGAGCAGCGTCGAAAGCAGCAAGGCCAGATAGCGCATCCCGAGAGCTTATTACACCTGGCGCCGTGATCGGCGGATGTTGTAGAAGGCCGACAGTCCAGGATAGCTCGCGGTTTCGCCCAGGTCCTCTTCGATGCGCAACAGCTGATTGTATTTGGCGGTCCGGTCCGAACGGCTCATCGAACCCGTCTTGATCTGAAGCGCATTGGTCGCCACTGCAAGGTCGGCGATCGTGGTGTCCTCGGTTTCCCCCGAACGATGGGACACGACCGCAGTGTAGTTGTGGCGTTTGGCCAGCTCGATTGCCGCAAAGGTTTCAGTGAGCGTTCCGATCTGGTTGATCTTGATGAGGATGGAGTTGGCGATACCTTCGTCGATGCCTTTTTGAAGGATTCGCGTGTTGGTCACGAACAGATCGTCGCCCACCAGCTGTACGCGCTGACCCAGTCGTTCGGTCAGCAGGCGCCAGCCCTCCCAGTCGTTCTCCGCCATGCCGTCTTCGATCGAAATGATCGGGTATCGGTCGCACCAGGTGGCGAGAAGATTGACAAAATCGGCCGAGGACAATTTGAGACCCTCGCCCTCGAGGTGATATTGCCCCTCACGGAAGAACTCCGAACTTGCACAATCAAGGCCGAGCGCCACCTGGGTACCGGGCTCGTAGCCTGCGCTTTGAATCGCCTCGAGGATGAGCTTGATGGCCGCCTCGTGATGGTCAACGCTCGGGGCAAAGCCACCCTCGTCACCGACCGCTGTCGACAGACCACGTTTATGGATCAGTTTTTTAAGCGCATGGAAGACCTCGGCACCGCAGCGGATCGCCTCCCGGAAACTCGGCACACCGACCGGCAGGATCATGAATTCCTGGAGGTCGAGGTTGTTGTTGGCGTGCGCACCGCCGTTGATCACGTTCATCATCGGAACCGGGAGCGACATCGGCGCCGAACCGCCGAAGTAACGGTAGAGCGGCAGACCCGAGTCTTCGGCCGCAGCCCGCGCGACCGCCATCGACACGGCCAGCACAGCATTGGCCCCGAGCCGCTCCTTGTTTTCAGTCCCGTCGAGATTGATCAGCGTCTGATCGACCCAGGCCTGCTCGGTCGCATCGAGTCCGATCAAGGCCTCACACATTTCCGTGTTGATGTGCTCGACGGCACGCAACACGCCCTTGCCGAGGAAACGGCCGGCATCACCGTCGCGCAGCTCGACGGCTTCGCGCGAACCTGTGGACGCGCCTGAAGGTACGGCCGCCCTGCCCATGACACCGGACTCGAGCAGCACATCGCATTCGACGGTGGGATTGCCGCGCGAATCGATGATTTCGCGCCCGATGATGTCGACGATCGAGCTCATGGATGAATACCTTCTACGACAAACATGTTGAAAAATTCTGTGGCTCCGGCCCGCTTGGCCCGGGCCTGACGATAAAGGGCCGAATCATAGAACGCACGGGCGGCCTGAAGAGACTCGAAACGAAGGATCACCACCCTCGAGGGCTGCCAATCGCCCTCGAGCACTTCGGAACGGCCGCCCCGGACGATGAACTCACCGCCTGCCGCGCTCACGGCCTCCGGCGAGAGCGCGGCGTAATCTTTGTAGCGCTCGGGATCCGACACTTTGACGTTGGCAACCACATAAGCGGACATGCTTCGATTCTCCTCGGGGTGCTCAGGGTCTGACCCGCGTATGACCCGACTCGCCCAGGCGCTGCTCGGCGAACCCGATCCGCTTCACGACCCGATCGATCTCGACCAGGGCGGCCAACAACTCGGGCATACGGCCCAGCGGCCAGGCATTGGGTCCATCGGACAGGGCACGTTCGGGTTCCGGATGGGTTTCCATGAAAAGGCCAGCCACTCCGGTGGCGATCGCGGCGCGCGCGAGCACCGGGACAAACTCGCGTTGGCCGCCCGAGGAGGTTCCCTGACCGCCGGGCAACTGGACCGAGTGGGTGGCATCGAAGACGACCGGACAGCCGGTTTCGCGCATGATGGCCAGCGAGCGCATGTCCGATACCAGGTTGTTGTAACCGAAGGTCGCGCCACGCTCGCAGACCATGATGCAGTCTGCCGCAGCAACGTCACCTCCGAAGGCTTCGAGCGCCGCAGCCCGCGCCTTGTCGACCACCTGCTTCATGTCGTGCGGCGCGAGAAATTGACCCTTCTTGATGTTGACGGGACGACCCGAGGCTGCCACCGCATGGATGAAATCGGTCTGTCGGACCAGAAAGGCAGGCGTCTGAAGCACATCGACCACCGAGGCCACCTCGCCGATCTGACCAATGTCGTGAACGTCGGTCAGGACGGGCACTTCGAGCGTGCGGCGTACATCGGCAAGAATGGCCAACCCCTGATCCATACCGGGCCCGCGATACGAACGGCCCGAGCTGCGGTTGGCCTTGTCAAAAGACGACTTGAAGATGAATGCGATGCCCAGCGCCCGGGCGATCTCCTTGAGGCGACCGGCGGTCTCGAAAGCGAGCTCCCGCGACTCGATCACACATGGGCCTGCGATCAAGAAGAAGGGGCGATCAAGCCCAACCTCATATCCACACAGTTTCATAGCGACTTGGCGGGATCCGCTTGAGAGCGAGGGCGAACGATCGGTGAGAGTCGCCTAAGCGACCTGGGCTTTCGGCGAATGGATCCGCCGGTGTTGTTCCAGGGCGGCCCGGATGTAAGCGATGAACAAGGGGTGACCGTCGCGGGGCGTCGAAGTGAACTCCGGGTGGAACTGGACCGCCACAAACCACGGATGAGCCATGGCCCCGGCTTGTGGCAGTTCGATGATCTCGGTCAGTCCCTCAGCCGGCGTGCGAGCAGCGATTCTCAAGCCCTTGGCCGCCAACCGTTCGACATAGCGGTTGTTGACTTCATAGCGGTGACGATGCCGCTCGTTGACTGAATCACCGTAGATGCGCGCGGACAGGGTGCCGGGCTCGATCGGGCACCGTTGGGCCCCCAGCCGCATCGTGCCGCCCAGATCGGATCCCGCGTCGCGCCGTTCGACCTGACCGTCGCGATCCATCCACTCGGTGATCAGCCCGACGACCGGGTCAGGCGTTGAGGCATCGAATTCGGTACTGTTGGCGTGGGCGAGGCCGCAGACATCGCGCGCAAACTCGATCACCGCCAGTTGCATACCGAGGCAGATGCCCAGGTACGGAATACCTTGCTCGCGGGCGTGCCGTATCGCTGCCATCTTGCCCTCGACCCCGCGCCGCCCAAAACCGCCGGGCACCAGGATGGCGTCGTAGCCGTTGAGCAAACCGACTCCATCGGCCTCGATTCGCTCGGAGTCGATGTAGTCGATCCGGACCTCGCTCGAGGTGTGAATGCCCGCGTGGATCAGGGCTTCGGACAAGGATTTATAGGACTCGGTCAGGTCGACATACTTGCCCACCATGGCAATACGAACGACATGCTGAGGGTGTTCCAGCGAATGAACCAGACGATCCCAGACCGACAGATCGGCCGGCCTTGTCTGCAGGCGCAGCAGATCGGTCAGGGTACGGTCGACCCCCTGCTCGAAGAGCATGCGCGGAATCTTGTAGATGCTGGTGGCATCCCAGACTGAAATGACCGAATCCAGCGGTACGTTCGAGAACAGCGAAATCTTGGCGCGCTCGTCGTCGGGAATGGGGCGATCGGCGCGACACAACAACATGTCGGCCTGAATGCCGATCTCGCGAAGTTTTTGCACCGAGTGCTGGGTGGGCTTGGTCTTCAGCTCGCCGGCCGAAGGGATGAACGGCACCAGCGTGAGATGGACAAAAGCACTACTGCCGCGACCGAGCTTGAGACTCATTTGCCGAACGGCTTCGAGGAAGGGCAGAGATTCGATATCCCCGACCGTACCGCCGATCTCGACGATGGCGACCTCCGCAGCGGCCGCCGTGCCAATGCCGGCGCCCCGTTCGATGAAGGCCTGGATTTCGTTCGTGATATGCGGAATCACCTGAACCGTGCGCCCCAGGTATTCACCCCGGCGCTCTTTCTTCAGGACCGAGTCGTAAATCTGACCCGTGGTGAAATTGTTGTGCCGGCGCATTTTGGCCGAGACAAAACGCTCGTAATGGCCCAGGTCGAGATCGGTCTCCGCGCCGTCATCGGTGACGAACACCTCACCATGTTGGAAAGGACTCATCGTGCCCGGATCGACGTTGATGTAGGGGTCGAGCTTGAGCAGGGTGACCCGGACGCCCCGCGACTCGAGCAGGGCCGCGATGGACGCGGAAGCGATGCCCTTGCCGAGGGAGGACACCACGCCGCCGGTGACGAATACGAATTTGGTCATGGAAGCCAGCCGGGAAAGATCAATTATACAAGGCGATCGGATTCGGCTCCGAGCGTCTCGGGCTGCAGCGTGACGTGATGGATGCCAAAGCGCTCCTCGAGGGCTGCACGGGCGGCTTCGAGGATGACCGGCCAGCGGCCCAGCTCGGACACCGCAAGGTGGGCGGCGAGCGCCGCCTGACCGCTGCTCATCGACCAGACGTGAAGATCGTGAACCGCCCGAACCCCGTCGATTTCGGCCAGCACGCCAGCGATGTCGGCAGGAAGAAGGCCCGCTGGCGCGGCATTCATCAAGACCCGGGCGCTATCGCGCAGCAGTCTCAATGTGCTCACCAGCAGCAGCGCCGAGATCACCAGGGACATCAGGGGGTCGACCAGGTTGACCCCCGTGTAGCGAGCGACCAGGATGGCGCTGATGGCCACCACCGAACCTGCCAGATCGCCGAGCACGTGGAGCATCGCGCCCCGCACGTTCAGATCGTCGCCCTCGCGATGCAGCATCCACCAGACCGCGACGTTCACGAACAGCCCCGCGACGGCCACCGGCAGGGCGAGGCCGGTGGCAATCGCCGGCGGGTCGAACAAACGCTGAACTGCCTCGACGACAATCCAGACCAGCAGCCCCAGGTAGGCGATCGCGTTGACGAAGCCCGCAAGCGCCTCGACCCGTTCGTAGCCAAAGGTGAGTCGGGCGTCAGGCGGCCGCCGGGCCAGCCACTGGGCACCCCAGGCGAGCGCGAGCGCAGCGGCGTCGGTGAGCATGTGCAAGCCGTCCGAGGCCAGCGCGAGCGAGCCGCTCAGCCAGCCGACCACGACCTCCAGCACCCCAAACGCCAGAACGATGGCAAGCGCCATTCCGAGGCCGCGCGCAGGTGGCCGCGACCGGCCGTGGCCGGGGTGCCGATCACCGTGGCCATGCGCATGAAGGCCGGCGTGCGAAGCTCGGTGGGAATCCATAGTCGCCTATAATTCTGGGATCAAAACCGCATCATGCATGGTTTTCCCGGGAGGTTCGATGAGCAAGCTCTTTTCCAGCGCCGCGGCCGCTCTGGCCGACATCGTTAAAGACGGGCAGATGATCGCGGTCGGGGGGTTCGGTCTGTGCGGCATTCCCGAGGCGCTGATCGCGGCGCTTCGTGATTCCGGGGTCCGCAACCTCACCTGCGTCTCGAACAACTGCGGCGTCGACGGTTTCGGTCTCGGCCTGCTGCTCGAAACCCGGCAGATCCGCAAGATGATTGCCTCCTACGTGGGCGAGAACAAGGAGTTCGAGCGACAGTATCTGGCCGGTGAACTCGAACTCGAATTCACGCCCCAGGGGACTCTGGCGGAGAAGCTGCGCGCGGGCGGGGCGGGCATTCCGGCTTTTTTTACCCCAACGGGCGTGGGTACGGTGGTTGCCGAGGGCAAAGAGACCCGCGAATTCGACGGCAAGACCTATCTGATGGAGCGATCGCTGGTGCCCGATGTCTCCCTGGTCAAGGCCTGGATGGCCGATCGCTCCGGCAACCTGGTGTTTCGCAGGACCGCGCGCAACTTCAATCCCAACGTGGCGATGGCAGGTCGAGTCACCGTGGCCGAAGTCGAAGTGGTCGTCGCCAATGGTGAGATCGACCCCGACCATGTGCACCTGCCCGGCATCTACATTGATCGCCTGGTACATCACCCCTCACCGGAAAAACGGATCGAGCAGCGCACCACCCGCGCGGCTCGCTGAAGGAGAGCGCTGACATGCCCTGGACACGAGACGAAATGGCCGCTCGCGCGGCTCGCGAACTGCGCAACGGTTTCCATGTCAACCTGGGAATCGGCCTGCCTACGCTGGTGGCCAACCATGTCCCGAGCGACATGGAGGTCTGGCTTCAATCGGAAAACGGCTTGCTGGGCATTGGTCCGTTTCCGACCGAAGACGAAATCGATCCGGATCTGATCAATGCCGGAAAGCAGACCGTCACGACTCTGCCCGGTTCGGCGATTTTTTCATCGGCCGATTCGTTCGCGATGATCCGCGGAGGCAAGATCGACATTGCCATCCTGGGGGCCATGCAGGTGAGCGAACGCGGCGATCTGGCCAACTGGATGATCCCGGGCAAGATGATCAAGGGTATGGGCGGCGCCATGGACCTGGTGGCCGGCGTTGGGCGGGTGATCGTGCTGATGGAACACACTGCGCGCAAGAAAGACGGTACCGAGGACATCAAGCTCCTGCCTTCCTGCACCCTGCCGCTCACTGGAGTGGGGGTAGTCGACCGCATCATTACCGATCTCGCGGTGCTCGACGTCACGGCCCGGGGACTGCATGCCGTTGAGCTCGCCCCGGGTGTCACCCGGGATGAACTGCGCAGCCGCACCGGTTGTGCCTTGGATCTGAGCGGGCTCCCGGCCTAGGCCCTGCAGGGCATCGCGACGCGATGAATACCCACCCAGACCGCGTCGCTCTTCAAAACGAAATTCATGCTCGGCCACGGCCGCAGCTGCAAACTCCGTGCGCGATTTCACATGTCGCGATGTTGCGTGCCGAATCGGCAGGCGACGCGTCTGCCCCGGGCCAAGCTTCCCCGCTCGCCCTCCTGTGTCTCCAGTACGGTCTCTCGCCTCCGGCTGCGGGTCAAGGCCATTTCTTTGGTGACTTCGGTCGATTCCGGCTCAAATGGGAGGGCCATGGCGAATTCGATGACTACACCGTCTACCGGGATCTGGTTCGAGCCGACGCACCGTTCGACGAGCCCGCCATCAGCGCATTGCCCGAGGGTTGGCTGGACGGCCTGCCCGGCCGCCTGATCACAGCCACCCATGTGGTGGTGGTGGGCGACACCGCCGAGTGGTCCGTTCGCGAACGGATCGCCTCAGCCTTGGGTGCGGTGGATATCGTGGGGGCCGAGATTTCCGAAGGAACCGGTACGGCTTACACCGACTTCCAACTGGATGCCCGCGGCTTCACCCGTTTTCTGCTCGTCAACCGCGCGATGAGCGCATCGCAATGTGGCCGGCAGGCTCAGCGCCTCATCGAAATCGAAACCTATCGAATGATGGCCATGCTCGGTTTCCCGGTGGCGCGCCAGGCGGCTCATGCCCTCAACGACGTTGACCGGCGTCTGGGCGAGCTGATCGGCCAGCTTGAGACAGCCCCTCCCGATAAAGAGCCCGAAATGCTGCGCGAAGTGACCCGCCTGGCGGCGATCACCGAGCGGATTGCGGCTGAAGCCGGGTTCAGGATCGCCGCCTCGCGGGCCTACCACGCCCTGGTAGAGCAGCGCGGACGGGATTTACGCGAACAGCGCATCCCTGGCCTGCAGACCTTGCTCGAATTCCTCGAACGACGCTTCGGGCCCGCCATGGCATTTTGCGAAAGCGTCGACCGCCGCATCAGTGCTAGCTCCGAGCGCATCGATCGCGCGAGCAATTTGCTCCGTACCCGGGTTGAGATCGAACGCGAAGCTCAGAACCAGCAGGTGCTCAGCGCGATGAACCGGCGGGCCCGCCTCCAGCTTCACCTGCAACAGACCGTCGAAGGTTTCTCGGTTGCAGCGATCACCTACTATGCAGTGGGCCTGTTCGGCTATCTCTTCAAAGGCCTGGCGATCGCCGGGCTGCCGATCAACGACGAATTGGCGACGGGTCTCTCAGTCATCCCGGTCGTGGTCCTGGTCGCCTGGGGCGTGCGCCGCATTCGCCGTGCGATCGAGCGCCGGACTGCAAACGACCCGTATGACTGACACCCAACCGACGGCGGAGCCCTCTAGAGGCAGAATCCGTCGTCCACGGTGAACATGGAGCCGTTGATCATGCGCGAGTCGGGCGCTACCAGCAGCAACAGAGCTCCATCCAGGTCCTCGGGCTGCCCCAGTCGCTTGCGCGGTGACAGGGCGATCAGCTTGCGCCCACCCTCGGTATCCCAGTGATCTTCGTTGATCTCAGTTCTGATGTAACCGGGAAGAATGGCATTCACATTGATGTTGAACCGACCCCATTCCACCGCCATCGCCCGGGTCATCTGTATCACTGCGGCCTTGCTCATTGAATAGATGCCGATGCCGGGGAGTGCTTTGACCCCGGCCATTGACGCAATGTTGACAATCCGCGCCTCACGACCCGGCTCAGCCTTGGCGCGCTGGATCATCCTGCGGGCGACCGCCTGGGCTACAAAGAATGCGCCACGGGCATTGGTGTCGAAAATCTGGTCGAAATCCTCGGGACGAACATCGACCAGTCGCAGGGTGTGACTCACCCCGGAATTGTTGACCAGAATATCGACGGGTCCGACCTCGCGCTCGGCCTGTTCGACGGCCCTATCGATCGAAGCGGTATCGTTCACATCGAGTGGGACCAGGCTCGCCTGACCGCCCGAGGCGATGATTTCCTCACGCAGTGCCTCGAGGCGGGAGATCCTTCGTGCAGCCAGGACGACGCGCGCGCCCTGCCCCGCCAATACCTGAGCGAACCGTCGGCCCAGGCCGCTTGAAGCCCCGGTCACCAGGGCAACCCGGCCCCCCAGATCCAGAGATATGGTCAAGATCGCTCCCCTTGATCGCTTTCGTCTCCGGCTGGACGTCAGACGGAGAACCGCACTTTCAACCGGAAAAGGATCTTAATCGAAGACCGCGCCGCTGAGCGTTGGCGCGCGCAGCCGCGGTCTGCCCTTGAGTTCGTATATCGCTGGACAAGACCCTGTTTGCGCGGGCCTGCCCAATTCCGCGACAATCAAGGACCTGTATTGGAGAAAGAGATGCAGATCGAACGCGACGCGATGGAATACGACGTGGTGATCGTTGGGGGCGGCCCAGCCGGCCTGGCTGCGGCGATCCGGATCAAACAGCAGGCTGCAGCGCGCGGCCAGGAGATCGGCGTCTGCATCCTCGAAAAAGGCTCCGAAGTGGGCGCTCATACCTTGTCGGGCGCAGTGATGGACCCGCGCGCAATGACTGAACTGTTTCCCGAATGGAAGGAAATGGGCGCGCCGCTGCGCACTGAGGTGACCGAGGATCGTTTCCTGTTTCTCGGGGCCGAGGGCTCACGTCGCGTGCCTGACTGGCTGCTGCCGGACTGTTTCCGCAATCACGGCAACTACGTGGTGAGCCTGGGCGACGTCGTGCGCTGGCTCGGCCAGCAGGCCGAGTCTCTCGGAGTCGAGATCTATCCCGGCTTTGCGGCCGCCGAAATCCTCTACAACGAGGACGGTGCCGTCCGAGGGGTCGCCACGGGCAATCTGGGCGTGGGCAAGGACGGTGAGCCGACCGCCAATTTCCAGCCCGGCATGGAACTTCACGCCCGTTACACCTTCTTTGCCGAAGGCGCACGCGGCCATCTGGGCAAGCAACTGATCGAACGCTTTGATCTCGCCCAGGGGCGCGACCCCCAGAGCTACGGCCTCGGGCTCAAGGAACTCTGGGAAATCGAACCCTCACGGTTCAAGGCAGGGCTGGTGATGCACACCGCCGGATGGCCCCTGGACCCGGACACCTATGGCGGATCCTTCCTCTACCACCTCGAGGACAACAAGGTCTCGGTCGGATTCGTTGTCGGGCTGAACTACCAAAACCCTTATCTCTCCCCGTTCGAAGAGTTTCAGCGCTACAAGACCCACGCCGCTGTGCGGGCCTTCCTTGAAGGGGGCAAACGGCTGGCCTACGGGGCGCGGGCGATCACAGCAGGCGGGCTGAATGCCCTGCCGCGATTCGTTTTTCCAGGGGGATGCCTGATCGGTTGCGATGCGGGCTTCCTGAACGCCTCGCGCATCAAGGGCAGTCATGCTGCGATCAAGACGGGCATGCTTGCCGCAGAGGCCGCGGTGGATGCGCTCGCGGCCGGACGCAGCCAGGACGAACTCAAGACCTACACCGAGACATTCAACGATTCCTGGCTGCGCGACGAGCTCTACCGCGCGCGCAACTTCAAACCGGCCATGAGCAAGGGCCTGTGGATGGGCACCGCGCTGGTGGGCATCGATCAGGTCGTGTTTCGGGGGCACGCGCCCTTCACCCTGCATACAACGAAGCCCGATCACGCCTATCTGAAATCGGCTGAAGAGTGTCAGCCCATTGAGTATCCCAGGCCTGACGGCAAGCTGAGTTTCGACCGCCTGTCGTCCGTGTTCATGTCGAGTACCAATCACGAGGAGAACCAGCCGGCACACCTGACGCTCAAAGATGCTTCGGTACCGGTTGCAACCAATCTGGCGCGCTTCGCAGGACCGGAGTCTCGCTACTGTCCAGCCGGCGTGTACGAGTACGTGAAGGACGAGTCGGGCGATGATCGTTTGCAGATCAATGCGCAGAACTGCGTGCACTGCAAAACCTGCGACATCAAGGATCCCACGCAGAACATCGTCTGGGTGACCCCCGAAGGCGGCGGAGGCCCGAACTATGCGGGCATGTGAACAGGAGAGCTTGGAAAACCCGCTCGCTGACTTGGGCGGGTCTGTGCCATCGGACGCTGACCGGCGTTGAGCACCAGCCGATCAGCGTCAGAAATTCACTGCAGGAATAAAGGGCGAAAAGATTTACTGGCCGTATTGACCGCCACCGCCGCCGCCACGACCGTAGCCACCACCGCCACCGCCGCCGCCGCCACGACCGTAGCCGCCACCACCACCGCCGCCACCGCCACGGCCATAGCCACCGCCACCGCCCTCACCGCCACGGCCATAACCGCCGCCGCCACCACCACCGCCGTAACCACCACCACCACCTCGTCGGGGGCCACCACCGCCACCACCACCCCCCGTTTGCTCGCGAGCTTCGTTGACGACCAGACTGCGGCCTTCAAGGGAGAACCCGTTGAGCGCGCGGATAGCCGATTGTGCTTCGTCGGCCGAAGCCATGGTGACGAAGCCGAAACCGCGGGAGCGCCCCGTCTCGCGATCGGTCACGATCTTGGCCTCGGTCACGGCACCGTGTGCGCCAAACAGGTCGGAGAGCTGGGCGTCGGTCGCGCGCCAGGGCAAATTACCTACGTAAATTTTGGTTCCCATCGAAAGCAGTCCTCGAAACGCTATTAAGACGTCATTGCATTTCGAGGAGAACCGGAACCAGCAAACCGAGAAATGCAATCCATCAAGTGGACGGATGCCCACCTGTGTGCATAACTGTGCCACAACCGCGAAAACCCACACAACACATTGGAATCCGTGACCCCGGCGTGTTTGCGCCAGATCACGACGCGAATTCACCAAGAATGCTTGAGGCTTGGTGCCCCCGGGAGGGGGCCGCACCGGAGCTCTGACGAGGAGAACAGCGGCCCGGCGCGGGTGTACCGGTTCGACCACAAAACCTTCGCTGGCAGAAGGATTTGAAGGGCCGCCGGGGGCCACAGAGAAGCTGACCGCCGCGGGGAAGGGCAAACGACGCGCGGCGACCAGTCTTGGCAAACACCAATAACTGTATATAATCACAGTGATTGATACAGGAGATCGCGATGCGCCCGCTCACAGCTCGGCAGCAGGAAATCCTCACGCTCATCCAGCAGCATATCGCACAGACCGGCTTTCCGCCGACGCGAGCCGAAATCGCCCAACAACTCGGCTTCCGCTCGGCCAACGCGGCCGAGGAACACCTTCAGGCACTGGCCCGCAAAGGCATGATCGAGCTGAGTTCGGGCACCTCGCGCGGCATCCGGCTGCGCTCACTGCCCGACGCCTCGGGCGATCCCGGCCACGCCGTACGGGTTGCGCTGACGCTTCCGCTCATCGGGCGGGTGGCCGCAGGCCACCCCATCCTTGCACAAGAGCACATCGAGGCCCACTACGCGCTCGATCCCGATCTGTTCGCAAGTCGCCCGGACTACCTCCTGAAAGTACGTGGGCTCAGCATGCGCGATGCCGGCATCCTCGATGGCGATCTACTCGCGGTCCGCCGCACCACCGAAGTCCGAAACGGCCAGATCGCCGTGGTACGCCTCGAAGAAGAGGTCACGGTCAAGCGCTGGCGACGCAGCGGGCACCGCATCGAACTCCTGCCCGAAAACCCTGATTTCCGGCCCATCGTGATCGATGATCGCAGCGCCCCGTTCACGGTCGAGGGCATCGGCGTGGGGCTGGTCCGAGCAGGAGGTCTGGCATGACCGCGCCATCATCGATCTCACCGCTTCCCCGCGCCCAGGTCGAGCCCAGCCTCAGGCTGCCTGACGGCGTCTGGCGTGCGGGTGGCCTCGGCAGCGCCGCCCCGAGCGGTGTACCGAGCGGTTTTCCGGGGCTGGACGCCGTACTGCCGGGCGGCGGCTGGCCCAAGGGGTGCCTGACCGAATTGATCTGCCGCGAGGCGGGCATCGGCGAAGTGCGGCTGCTCGCGCCTCTTTTGTCGAGCCTCACACGGGCACGTCGTTTCGTCGTCCTGCTCGCGCCTCCGCTCACTCCTTACGCACCTGCCCTGGCCGGTTTCGGGATCGATCTCGACTACCTGATCCTCATCCAGGCGCGGCAGCCGGCCGATCGGCTCTGGGCCATCGAACAGAGCCTCAAGAGTTCGGGTTTTGGTGCTCTGCTCGCCTGGTTGCCTCAGGCTCGGACACGCCCCGAACACCTGCGCCGCCTGCAGTCGGCCGCACAATCCGCAGGTGGACCGGTATTCCTGTTCCGCGAACTCGCCGCGCAGTTCGAACCGTCGGCTGCGCCCCTGCGCATGTTGTTGCTACCCCAGACCGGCCAACGGCTGTCGGTGCAACTACTCAAGCGCCGGGGTCCGCTGGTCGCACATCCACTCAGCATCGACCTCCCCCAGCCTCTGAGCCTGTTTGGACTGCGCCCAGACCCCGACGCACGCACATTACGCCCACAGCCCGACACCGGCCATCGCCCGGCTCCGATATCGCGGCACCCTGCGATGCAGGCCTTGCATACCCAGCCGGCCGACCCGCAGCTCATGCCCCAGGCTGCGGTTCAGGGCCACTGAGTCCGGTATCCGGTCCGATGCCCAGCCTGCACGCCGTAGGTCTCCGCGATGTACCTCGCTGCGCACTTGTATCGGCTGTCGATCGAGGCCCTGCAAGGGATCAGCACAACGGTCGGCCCACCCGTAGCGCTGGTGCATGCGATGCGGCTTGCGCAGCTCAGCCAGGCCGCCGAGCAGGCCGGCCTGCACACCGGGCAGTCCTGCGCAACAGCTCGGGCCATTTGCCCAGACATCATCCTGCTCGAGCGCAACCCGGTTCGCGAAACCACGGCCTTGCGTCAGCTCGCCTGCGCTGCGTTGCGCTTTACACCTGACCTGAGCCTGATCGAGCCCAGCTCACAGATTGATCGTACCGGCCTCATCCTGGAAATCGGCCGCAGTCTCAGCCTCTTCGGTGGCGCACGATCCGTCGCACAACAGTTGCGGACCGACATCGGCCGACAGGGCTTCTCCTCACGCCTGTGCATCGCCCCTACGCCCACCGGCGCCTGGCTGCTGGCACAGCAGCACGATGGTCTCGCGGTCAGCGGGCCTGAACGACTGAAGAAGACACTCTCGGAACTGCCGGTCGAACTACTCGATGCTTCCGAACCGCACCTGGAGAGCCTGCATCCGGCGGGCTTGCGCACCCTCGGTCACCTGCTGCAGCTGCCCCGCGCTGGTCTCGCGCGCCGCTTCGGCATGGCTCTCCTCGATGAAATCGACCGCGCCCTGGGCGATCGTGTCGACCCACGGCTCCGGTTCGACCCCCCGGAACGCTTCGATACCCATATCGAACTTGCATCTGCTCTGGAACAGAGCGAGCTGGTGCTGCACGCCGCCCGTCGACTCATCGAGCAACTGTGCGGTTGGCTGCGTGCGCGGCAGTCGGCTGCGCTGCGTCTGGACCTCACCCTGGGGCATGCCGGCGGGCGGGCAGCGAGCACGGTGAGCCTACGGCTTGAGCGCCCCACGCGGGATGCCGATCACTTGAGCCTTTTGCTGAAAGAGCAACTGCACCGACTCCAGATGCCCGCGCCCGCCCAGTCCTTGCACCTGCACTGCGAGTGGACCGTCGAGCATGTCGGATTCGCAGATGACCTGTTTCCAAACGCCGAGCAGGACCGTGAGCAGCTCGAGCGCCTGGTCGAACGTCTGCAGGCCCGGCTGGGACATGAGCAGGTCCTTAGGATTGGAACCGGCTCAGACCACCGCCCTGAACGCGCTCACCTGAGCGTGCCGCTCAGCAGCGCAGGGCTCGCACCACGCACCGACACCCGCTCTCGTCGGTCAAGGCCCCAGCGAACCCTCTCCCCTGCCCAGGTTTCACCACGCACGGCATACCCCGCCCAGGTCCTGCCCCGCCCCCTTTGGCTGGTCGACCCTCCGGCCGCGCTGGTCGAACGCAACAACCGCCCCTATCTGGACGGCCCCTTGCGTTTGCTCGCCGGGCCCGAGCGGATCGAAACCGGATGGTGGGAACAAGCACTGACCCAGCGCGACTACTTCATTGCCGAGGACTCAGCCCACAGGATGTTCTGGATTTTTCGGACGCGACTGCCCAAGTCGGACCGCCAATGCCGCGAGGCAGGATGGTTTCTGCACGGCCGCTATGGCTGAGCCGCCCCTTAGACATCCCTTCATCCCTTCATCCCTGCGGCCGAAACTGCATCGCAAGCTTTTCGCGACGCGCCTGGCAAATGACACAGCGCACCGCAAGCGGCTGGGTGTGCAAGCGTTCGATCGGCACATCGACGCCACATTCCACGCACACACCGTAACGCCCCTCATCGATACGGCGCAAGGCATCCCGCAGGCCCCTCCACTCCTCGATGTCGCGTTGCGCCTCAGTGAGATCGAGCCCAGTTTCAGTTTCGGCCCAGGCAACGTCGGCCTGGTCCCCGGTTCGGCCAAGCTCTTCCAGATCCTCGGAGGGCTCGCGCAGCTTCGCAGCGATTTCAGCTTCGAGAAGACGGGAGCGCACGCGGATCTGCTCGCGCAAACCAGCGATCTGTTCATCGGTGAGGGACATGCCAGGCTCCTGCGCTCGGTCCAATCGACAACGACGATGCTAGCTACAGGCCGGTCAAACCGGATTGACTCGGGTCAAACCGGTCGCGCGGCTTTCGGGATCATCGCTCATCGGACGCATAGCCGATCGAGTCGATCGAGCTGCACCGGGCGATCGAGCTGCACCGGGCGATCGAGGCGGGATCGCCCACGCGATCGAGAACGCGGACCGGATCGCTCAGCGGGCCGGGATGCATTCGACAGCATCGGTGATCACGGCATCGACACCGATCGACACGAACTCAAGCGCGCACCGGGGATCATTCACGGTATAGGTGACCACATGCAAACCCGCTGCATGAGCTCGCTCAACCCGATCGGGATCGACCGAGCCTTGATGGAGCACCACCGCCACGCAGCCCAGCGCCTGGCAACGCCTCAGCCAGTCCTGCGGCAGATCCCGATCGAACAGCAGGGCACGCGGCCAGTGGGGTGTGATCGACTGAACCACCGCCAAAGCCGCCTCGGAAAAAGAAGACAGGAGGGGCGCAGCAACGGCATCACGCCAGTGGGCATCGAGTTGCTCGACAATGCAGGCCGCGGTCTCGGCTTCCCGCCCCGGGCAGGGCTTGATTTCGATATTCGCGCAATGACGATTGGCCTGAAGCCAGGCCCCCACCCGCGCCAGTGTTGGAATCGGTTCGCCGGCATAACGCGGCGAATGCCAGCGCCCCACATCGCAATCGGCCAATGCAGCCCAGGAACGGGACGCGACTTCGCAGGCCATTCCAGCGGTACGCCACAGCGTCGCGTCATGCATCAGGACAGGCACCCGATCAGCCGAGAGCTTCACATCGAACTCGAACATGGTGAAGCCGCGTTCGGCACCCAGGCGCAAGGCCGCCAAGGTGTTCTCAGGCGCCAGCAGACCGGCGCCGCAATGTGCGATCCAGCGGGGATAGGGCCAGGGATTCACCGCACCAAGGCCGGATGTCGAGACCGGAGTGCCGCCGCCTGATCGCTCAGTGCCGGTGACCTGAACCGTGAGCGCCGCCCGGCCGGGTCGACGCCCCTTGTGTTGTGGCCGCGGCCCCCGAGGCGCCGTGCGCGGCCCCATGCCCGCCCTGCGCAGTCCCGGTTGCCCCGGAAGCGCCGGCTGCACCCGCTGAAGCCGCAGCATCGTGTCCTTCATGGGACCGCGCCTCCGCAGCCGACTGCGGACCCCGCGCCAGGGCACGGATTTCGAGCGTTTCGCGACGACCATCACGCAGCTCGATGACCAGCGACAGCGGGATCTGGTCCCCCTCACGAATGTGAGTACGCAAGTCCATCAGCATCACATGCAGCCCTCCGGGACGCAGGGACACCCGCACGCCCGAAGGCAAATCAAGCGAGGGAATCGCACGCATCTTCATGATGTCTTTTTCCATGCGCATTTCATGGATCTCGACGATCCCGGCGACGGGAGAACTCGCCTCGACCAGACGCGCCGTACGAAAAGCAGTGATGTCCATGTAGACGCTGGACGACTTCTGTTTGGGTACGGTGGTGCGCACCCAGGGGTCCTTGACAGCAGCCGACTGGGCAAAGGCCGGCCTCGACGGCACGCACAATGCAAAACCGACGGCGCAGATCAGGCCAAAGAGGACCAGTACCTTGCGCCGGATGTGTGGAACAAGCGACATCGATGACCTCCGGATCAGCCGGATGAATGAGGCCCGGCTTGATTTGATTGATCGAGTATACTGCCCGATCAATACTGTGTTTTTATACAGTAAATGATCCCCGCTTACGCCGAACTCCACTGCATCAGCAATTTTTCATTCCTGCGCGGCGCCTCGCACCCTGAGGAACTGGTCGAACGGGCCCACGCGCTCGGCTACGCCGCGCTGGCCTTGACCGACGAGTGTTCCATGGCGGGTGTGGTCCGGGCCCACTTGCGCGCGCGCGAACTGGATTTCCCTTTGCTGATCGGAGCCGAATTCAGGCTGCCCCGGCGTGACGGGCAAGCCGAGATACGACGCGACCCCGCGCACCCGGGCAAGGCCTCAGGAGCGATCGGACAGCTGGTCCTGCTCGCCCGCAACCGCACCGGCTATGGGCATCTGTGCGAATTGATCACCCTTGCACGCTCTCGCGCTCCGAAAGGCCAATACCGTTTGCTGAACGAGGATATCGAGCGGGGGATCGAAGACTGCACCGCCTTGCTGATCCCGGCCCAGCACTGCCCGGTCAATCAGCCGGAGCTCGCGTTGCAGGCAAGAAGA
>JBIKVK010000179.1:0-6828 GCA_044356835.1 Burkholderiaceae bacterium | reverse complement strand
AGGCTATCCGAAGACGAGGCCACCAGTGACCTCCACGCGAGTGCCGCCTACCGGGTCCATCTCGCGCGGGTGTTGACGGCGCGCGCGGTCGCCCAGCTCTGCGGACAGCCCGCGCCAGCGGTCGCCCCCTTTGCATTGGCCTGAAACGAGGACCTCAAATGAGTCACGACAGCCCACCTCCCGGCTTTGATCACTACAGCGGTCCGACCCATCTCGCGGACTGGATCGCATCCAACCAGGAGGCGCTCAAACCTCCGGTCAACAACAAGCAGATCTGGAAGAACTCCGACCTTGTATGTTTTGTGGTCGGCGGCCCCAACCAGCGCACCGACTTTCATGTCGATCCCTATGAAGAATTCTTTCACCAGCTGCGCGGCAGCGCCTCCCTGCTGGTGGCCGATCGCGGCAAGTTTGAACGGGTTCGATTGAACGAGGGCGACATCTTCCTGCTACCCGCCTACGTCCGGCACTCGCCACAGCGGCCCGAAGCGGGCAGTCTGGCGATGGTGATCGAGCGACGTCGCGCGCCGACCGATATCGACGCCTTTGAGTGGTACTGCGCCCACTGCGGCGCCCAGGTGGCGCGTCGCGAGGTCAACGTCAAGAAGATTGACGAGGACTTGCCCAAGGCTTTTGCGACCTTCTACGACACCGCAGATCAGGACCGTACCTGCTCCGAGTGCGGCACGGTTCACCCGGGCCGAAATTGGCAGCCCTGGCACCAAACGCTGGCCGGGCGCTTTCCGCACACAAGGCTGTGATCCCCGGCACGCTCGACCGCGCGATGGGCTTGCGATCGATCAAGGTCTGACCGGTCAAAAGGCCCAGGCCGGCCTTGCCCGAAGGCGGGCGTCGCTCGAGCCTGCGCCAAGCGGAAGCGGCACACCCTCTGCTGCGGTAGAGCTTCACGCTTGTGAACCGCACGGGCCGCGATCATGCGTTTCAAACCCGGGGCCTCGGGGCCCGACCTTCCAGAACAGCGCCTCTGCCACGAGGTGCTGCAGGACAAATACCTGAAGGGCCACGAGCGCTCGAGAGCCGACCTGTTCGAGCGGGTCGCTCGCGGTCTGGCCAGTGTCGAGCCGACGCACCTGCGGGATCGGTACGAACGGGCATTCCGGGCCAACCTGGAGGCCGGAGCGATCGGGGCGGGTCGCATCATGAGTGCGGCCGGAACTCCACTCGCCGTCACGCTGGTCAACTGCTTCGTGCAACCGGTCGGCGATTGTCCCCAGGGCAAGGACCAGAGCGGATACCCAGGCCTGCGTGAGGCGCTGCAAGAGGCGAGGAGCACGCTCCGCATGGGCGGAGGTGTGGGCTACGACTTCTCCAGGATTCGACCGCTCAAGGCCATCGACTGGTCGGAGGGTAGTCCCTCGACGGGTCCGTGCGGCGCGATCGACCTGTTCGAGGCTGCGAGCCTCACCTTGATGGGTGAGGGAGCGCGTCGCGCCGCCCAAATGGGTGTGCTGCGCATCGACCACCCCGATATTCTTGAATTCATCAACGCAAAGCGGCAGCCCGGACGATGGACCCACTTCAACGTTTCGGTCGCGGTGAGCGATGACTTTATCGCTGCCCTGGGTCGCGGTGACCGCTGGCCACTGTGGCATCGGGTGCCGCCGCGCGAGGGCACAGCGTACGCCCGGACTCGGCATCCGACCGAAGACGGCTGGCTTTACGCGTGCCTTCCGGCCACCGAACTGTGGGATGCATTGCTGCGTGCTTCGTTTGAGACCTCGGAGCCGGGCGTGCTCTTCATGGATCGGATCGAGCGCGACAACAACCTCAGATCGATCGAATCGATTTTGGCCACCAACCCGTGCATCACCGGAGACACCTGGGTCACCACCGACCATGGCCGGGTCAAGGCCTCAGATCTCGTCGGCCGGAGTTTCAATGCAGTGGTGGGCGGGCAGACCTGGCCCAGCGGCGCCTCCGGATTTGTGTCCAAGGGCATCCAGCCGGTTCTTGAACTGCGCAGCTCGCAAGGACATCGTCTCCGCCTGACCGCACACCATCGGGTCCGTCGGCTTCGCCCGACACCTCAAGACGCTTCGGAGGCCGCATGGACCCCGGCGGATCAGCTTGAGTGTGGGGATCTTATCGTTGTTGAAGACAACGGAGTCAGTCAATCCGATCATCCCGAAACCACTTCCGTCAGGTCGCTCCGCCCCGGCGGACTTGCCCCGGTGTTCGACGTCTCGATTCCGGGAATTGAGGCTTTCGTTGCCAATAGCCTCCTGGTCCACAACTGCGGCGAGCAGCCGCTGCCGGCCTATGGCGCCTGCGACCTGGGCCCCCTCATCCTGCCCCGATTCGTTCGCCACCCGTTCGGCCAGGGCGGCACGCCGGAATTTGAGTTCGATCGCTTCGAGGCAAGCGTCGCCCTGCAGGTTCGCGCGCTCGACAACGTCCTTGAGCTGACCCTTTGGCCCCTGCCCCAGCAGCGGCTCGAAGCCCGATCCAAGCGCAGGATCGGGGTCGGCTTCACGGGTCTCGCCGATGCGCTGATCATGATGGGCCTACGGTACGACCTCGAGCCGGGTCGCACGATGGCTGCCCGGATTGCACGATCCATGAGTCACGCCGCCTACCGCGCCTCGGTGGATCTCGCCCGTGATCGTGGCCCCTTTCCGCTGTTCGATGCTGCGACCTACCTGTCTGAAGGCACCTTCGCCAGCCGTCTGCCCGAGGGCCTGCGAGCGCAGATCCGAAAGAACGGCATCCGCAACAGCCATGTGCTGTCGATTGCCCCGACCGGGTCGGTCAGCATTGCACTGGCCGACAACTGCGCGAGCGGGATCGAGCCCGTCTTCGCCTGGCGCCAGCGCCGAACTGTTCACGGCCCAGATGGTCGTCGGCGCATACGCACGGTTGAAAACCACGCCTGGCGACGCTACCGCGCGCTGGGGGGCGACCTCCGCCGATTACCAGAGGCCTTCGTGCGGGCCGACGAGATCGATGCGAGATCGCACATCGCCATGATCGCAAGCGTCCAGCCCTTTATCGATGGGTCGATCTCCAAGACTGTAAACCTGCCCCGGGGCTTCAGCTTTGAAAGCTACCGCCGCATCTATCTCGATGCCTGGAATGCCGGATTGAAGGGGCTAGCGACCTGGCGGCCTGAATCGCTTCGGGGCACGGTGATTGAGCCGGCCCGCGATCGCGAGGGGGTGAAGCAGGCGCCTGCGCCCGAGCTCCGAATCGATAGAATCAGGACCTGTCCCACCTGAATCGGTCCGAACGGAGTCCGCGCGTGAACAGCTTCCGCCATATTTTCCCGCCGCTTCGAATCTTCAGCGGCCCGCAAAGCCTCAAGCACCTCGGAGCCGAGCTCGAGCGACTGTCGGCGAGTCGCGCGGTGATTGTGTGCGGTCGCTCGATCGCCGGCGACGAGGGCTTGATCCAGGCAATCCGCGAGGCGGCCAATGGCCGATGCGTTGGGACCCACCCAGGCGTCGCCGCGCACAGCCCGCTCCCGGAGGTCGAGGCGACCGCCCGTGCACTCGCCGACCAGAAGGCCGACGCCGTGATTGCGGTCGGCGGTGGTTCGGCCGTGGTAACCGCGCGGGCGGCCTCGATTCTCCTCGCTGAGCAGCGCGATCCGCGCAGCCTCTGCACCGCGCGAGACCCCGATACGGGCAAGCTGGTCAGTCCGAAGCTGCTTGCATCCAAGATTCCGCAGATCGTCATTCCGACCACACCCACCACCGCGACCGTAAAGGCGGGGAGCGCCATGCTGGACCCGGTGAACCGCGCCCGGCTTGCCCTCTTTGACCCCAAGACCCGGGCACAGGCCGTCATCGTCGACCCCCGTCTGCTGGCAACGCCGCCCGACGCATTGGTGCTGAGCGCCGGGCTCAATACGCTATCGCTCGCGGTCGAAGCACTGCTATCTCGCAGTGGTGATCCGTTTTCCGACGGACTCCTGATCCACGCGGTCACGATGCTCGTCGATGCGCTCCCGGCGATCGGCTCCGGCACAGCTGATCCGGCTGAGGTGCGACATTCGCTGATGATGGCCTCGCTACTCGCCGGCCACGGGAGCGACTACACCGGGGCGGGCCTTGCAATCCCGATCGGGCATGCGCTGAGTGCGCGCTTTCATCTCGAAAACGGGCTCGCCAACTCGCTGATGCTGCCCCATGTCATCCGTTTCAACGGCGACCATGCGCCGGCCGGTCTGGCCAAGCTCGCGCGAGCGCTGGAACTTCCGCGGCCGGCCAGTTCAGACCAGGTTGCCCAGCGCTTTTCCGCACTGTTTCAGTCACTCGGGATGCCGTCCCGGCTGCGCGAGCTGGGCGTAGACGCCGACGGGCTGGGGCCAGTGGCCGACATTGCGATGGATGACTGGTTTATTCGAGACAACCCTCGCCCGATCAAGGGCGCCGCAGAGCTCAAAGCCTTGCTGGAGCAGGCCTGGTAAGCCGCGGCCGAAATTAAGCTTTCCCGACGATTCCATTGCGGGCAGGTTTGCGCTCTAATGGCGGTTTTGCGAGCTTTGTCTGACTGTCGGCCCGAGGTCGTCTCCTGCCGAGCCGGCCATGCCTGAGAGTTCGCTCTGAATCGTCCGAAGCACCTGGGGGCTCAACGAGATGACCGACAACAGCCGTTTCGACGCACTGATCCGCGATTTTCTGGAATCGCGAAACATGCCTTCGGACAGCGCCGCCTATGGGCTCGAGTTCGAAAGCGAGGGCGTCACGGTGCAGGTGGTGGCGCATCCGAGACTGGCCGATCGCCTGATTGTCGATGCCGTGGTCGCCGCCCTCGAACCTGAGTCCGATGCCAGACTGTTGCAGCTGCTCCTCGAATTCAACAACGGGGCACGCTTCGAACACGAATGGCAGGCGGCGATCAATTCCGACGCTCAGCTGATTGTGCACACCTGGGCGCCCCTGGAACGGCTCACCCTCGCCGGGCTCGAAGAATTGATGATTGAAGGAGTCGATCAGGCGCTGGCCGTCCGTGCTCTGGTGCAGATCAGCGAGGCGGCCGCCCCGGCCGAGCCGGACACCGGGGTGGCCGCTGGAATGGGCGCAACGCCAGGATTCATTCGCGGCTAGACCGCCAGGAGACCATCAATGTCCGTGACTTTGACCATCAAGGGTGGGCCGGGAGTAGCGGGGGGCGTATCCGGCCTCAAACAGCTGGAGGGCGCAGACCGGGATCTGGCGTCCGATATCCTCGCCCAACTCAAGGGTGATTTCGGAGCTAAAACAGGTGTCGTTCGCCTGATGCATACGAGCAAGGCCGACCGCGACATGAAGTTCTCGGACGCGGGCGGGTTCAAGCAGATGTTCATCAAAGGCGCCAAGCTGGAGCGAACCGGGACCGTCATTGCCCAGCTCATGGAGAACAGCGGCCAGTTCTCGAAGGATGAAATCGATGCGTTCAAGGCGTACGCCGGCGAGCGCAAAAAGGCGGGCATCGAAAGCCGGCGGCTCGCGGAATTTCTGGCTCCCCTGAAGCAGTCGACCTTCTCGAGTACCGAGGCGGCGCTCAAGTCGCTCGGCGTGACCGGCCAGGACGACAAAAGCAGCCTGCTGGGTAAAGGGGCACAAGGCGCCGTGAAAAAGGTGATGGTCAACGGCCAACCCTATGCCCTCAAGCAGTTGGGAAAGGACGGGACTCTCAAGCTGGCGGGCGCTGACGGAAAACCGATCGATCCCGCATCCCGCGAGGACGCACGTCGCTCATTCGAGGTGCTCTCAGAGGATTCGAACGCGGGTAAGAAGAGTCCGCTTCACGGAGCCAAGGACAGTTCGAATTCAAACTACGACAACGCCTTGCGTGTTCACAACTCCTACATGAATCCGGACGATTCGTCGGAACTCTCGGATGATGGCAGGGACAGTGACCAATGGATGAAAGGTCAGTTCAATCAATTCTTACAGCAACAATTGGGGGCAGGATTTGGTCAAGTGGCCAACCATAAGTCCTCGGACTCCTCTGCCCTCGAATCGGACGACGAGTCGGCGCACATTCAGCTCAAGACCGGCCCTCGCAACGACCCCGACCCACTGCCCACCGGTCAGAATGGCCGCATCGTGTCCGAAGTCGCGGTCCCGGCGAACGAGTCGCCCAAGGTCGGATCGCACGTCGATTCTGTGCAGCAACCCGATGCGGGAGAGAAGACCGGCAAATCCGAAATCAAGCTCGCGCGAACCCTGGGTATCGGCAGTGTTGCCCGCATGAAGGACCTTGATCAGGTCGTTCAGCCCTCTCACTACTTCATCACTGAGCACAATCCGAATTTGAAAGAGCCCCGTGTTCATGTGGTCGAGGGCGGTCGGGCGCTCAAGGACTGGGCCAAGTCCCAGGATACCGGTTCTACCTTCGAGGTGACGCAATACCTGATGCCGCTTGCCGCCGGCAAGCAGCTCATTGAATTCGGCAAGTCCGGTTCTGTAGTGAAAAACTTCAAGCCCGAGGACCTGCCGGCGGTGGCCCGGTCCATGACCGGCCTCCTGGAGCAGATGTGGCGGCATGGCTTCGTCGACGGCGACATCAAGCCCGAGAACCTGATGTGGGACGCATCGACGAAAACCCTGCGCGCGATCGATATCGACTCTTTCCAGAAAGTTTCCAAAAAAGACGGAAGTGCGCTGCCCGAGAGCGGGCTGTTCACGCCGGGATACGTTCATCCGCAAGCCCTCAGAAGAAATACGCCGACCCTGGGCCGCGACCTGTTCTCGGCGGGCATGGTCATGCTCGAGGCGGCGCTTCGGGACAAGGGTCATGATGGCGAAGCAGACAGAATCACCTTGATCAACGGGCAACCGCAACAAAAAAATATCTACACCGCGGGGATGCGGGGCGAGG
>JBIKVK010000178.1:0-6860 GCA_044356835.1 Burkholderiaceae bacterium | reverse complement strand
GGCCGCGCACTGTTGCTGGGCGAGCACCGCACGCCGGATGGGCGCCTCTTCGATATCCAGTTCAAGGGCTCGGGCCAGACGCCGTTCTCGCGCCGCGGAGATGGGCGGGCCGCGGTCGGACCGATGCTGCGGGAGTATCTGATCAGCGAAGCGATGCACGCGTTGCGCATTCCAACCACGCGCAGTCTTGCCGTCGTGGCGACCGGAGATGCGGTCTTTCGCGAGACAGTCCTCGATGGCGCGGTGCTCACGCGCATCGCCTCGAGCCACCTGAGGGTGGGGACGTTTCAGTATGCGGCGGCCCGCCGTGACGATCAGGCCTTGGATGCCCTGGTCCGGTATGCAATTGCCCGTCATGACCCGCAGCTCGAGCAGGCCGAGCGGCCGGCACTGGCACTCCTGGAAGCCGTGATCGGTCGTCAGGTCGATCTGATGGTGCACTGGATGCGCGTGGGCTTTGTCCATGGCGTCATGAATACCGACAACATGAGCATTGCCGGGGAAACCATCGATTACGGCCCTTGCGCGATGATCGATCGCTACGACCCGCGGGCGGTCTTCAGCTCGATCGATCATGCCGGCCGCTATGCCTGGGGCAATCAGCCCGCCATTGCGCAATGGAACCTGGCGCGGCTCGCCGAGGCCCTGCTGCCTGCGATCGATCCCGATCCCGACCGGGCGCTGCCGCTGGCCGAGTCGGCGATCGGCGGCTTTGCCGACCGCTACGAACGCGCATTTCAGGCCATGATGCGCGCGAAGGTCGGTCTGATCGATAAGCCCCGTGAGGGCGACGCGCCGCTGATCGATGCGCTCTTTGCCTGGATGGCGGCCGACGAGGTCGACTACACAAACACCTTTACCGGGCTGGCCGCGGAACTGGGGGGGCGACCGACTCCCTGGCCCGACAGCATCGCCTGCCGCTCCTGGATCGAGCGCTGGCGTGAACGAGTCTTCGCGCAGCCGGGTGGTGCGGTGGCAGCGCTCGCCACGATGGCTCGGCACAACCCCGTTTACATCGCTCGTAACCACCAGGTCGAGGCCGCACTTTCGGCCTGGGTCGACCGGGACGATCGCAAGCCGTTCGACCGCCTGCTCGCGGTGCTGAGCGATCCTTACCGAGAGCAGCCTGGGGGTGCCCCCTATGCCGAGCCCGCTCCACCGTCTGCGGTTCCGTATCAGACCTTTTGCGGCACTTGAGAGCGGGGCCCCCGCCGTCAAGCCCTTCCAGGGCGATGCCGGTCAAGACTCAGGACGAGATTCGACGCGGGCGGCCGATTTATCTATAATTTCCGGTTCGGTCCTTAGGACTGAAATGTAAATCACGGCCCCTCATCCCGGCGGTGCCGCAAGTTCAATCCGCCACGCGGTCTAGGTGGCGTCTTAAATGGGAAGCATCATGTCCGTTGCCAGTATCGACAAGTCGAAAATCGTCGCTGATTACCAGCGCGCCAAAGCCGACACCGGCTCGCCCGAGGTTCAGATTGCGCTTCTGTCGGCGCGCATTTCAGAGCTGACCGAGCACTTCAAGACCCATTCAAAGGATCACCATTCGCGTCGCGGTTTGCTGCGCATGGTCAGCCGGCGCCGCAAGCTGCTCGATTACCTCAAGGGCAAGAGCCCCGAAACCTACAGCTCGCTGATCGCAAGGCTCGGCCTGCGCGGCTGAGCAACCTGCAAACCCGCAAGCGATCCTTGCGGGTTTTTCGTTTAAAGGATGACTACAGTGTTCGAGATTGCAAAAAAGACATTTCAGTGGGGCACTCATACCGTCACGATTGAGACCGGTGAGATCGCCCGCCAAGCCAGTGGTGCCGTGGTGGTCACCATCGACGACACGGTTGTGCTCGCGACGGTGGTCGCAGCCCGCTCACCCAAACCGGGTCAGGATTTCTTCCCTCTGACCGTCGACTACATCGAAAAATTCTATGCCGCCGGCCGTATTCCGGGCGGGTTCTTCAAGCGCGAGGGGCGCCCCACCGAGCGCGAGACCCTTGTGGCGCGCCTGACGGACCGCCCGCTGCGTCCGCTCTTTCCGGACGGCTTCTATAACGAAGTGCAGGTGGCCTTGCAGGTGATGTCCCAGAATCCCGAGGTGGACAGCGACATCCCGGCGATGATCGGCGCTTCCGCCGCCCTCGCCCTCTCAGGCATCCCATTCAACGGCCCGATCGGTGCAGCCCGTGTGGGCTGGATCGATGGCGAATACCGACTCAATCCGAGCGCGACGGACATGGCCCGTTCCAAGCTCGATCTGGTGGTGGCCGGGACCGAGGGCGCTGTCCTGATGGTCGAGTCCGAGGCGCATGAGCTGTCCGAGGAAGTGATGCTGGGTGCGGTGGTTTACGGTCACCAGCAAATGCAGACCGTCATCAATGCAATCAACGAACTGGTCGAGTTGGCCGGCAAGCCCGAGTGGGTCTGGGAGCCGCCCGCGCGTGATCAGGCACTGGTCGCCCGCATCGCCGAGCTGGCCGAGCAGGACATGCGCGCGGCCTACCAGGAACGAAACAAACAGGCCCGTACCCAGTTGGTTCGCAACGTCGAAAAGTCGGTCGCCGAGCGAGTCACTGCCGACGCGGCTGCTGCCGGTCAGGCTGCTCCCGACTCCAACGAGGTGGGCAACATCCTGTTCGATCTGCAATCAAAGATCGTCCGCGGTCAGATCCTCTCCGGCGAGCCTCGGATCGACGGTCGTGATACCCGCACCATCCGCCCCATCGCCATCCGTACCTCGGTGCTGCCCCGGGTTCACGGGTCGGCCCTGTTCACCCGTGGTGAAACGCAGGCCCTGGTGGCCGCCACTCTGGGCACTTCGCGTGACGAGCAGATCATCGATGCGATCACCGGTGAATACCGTGAGCGCTTCATGTTCAACTACAACATGCCGCCGTTTGCCACTGGCGAGACCGGCCGCATGGGATCACCCAAGCGGCGCGAGATCGGACATGGCAACCTGGCCAAGCGGGCCATCCGCCCGTTGCTGCCGCCGGCCTCTGAATTCGCCTATTCGCTCCGGGTGGTCTCGGAGATCACCGAATCCAACGGTTCGTCTTCGATGGCCTCGGTGTGCGGCGGGTGTCTGGCCCTCATGGACGCGGGCGTGCCGGTCAAGGCTCACGTGGCCGGCGTGGCCATGGGTTTGATCAAGGAAGGGGGCCGCTTCGCCGTCCTGACCGACATCCTGGGTGATGAGGATCATCTGGGCGATATGGACTTCAAGGTGGCCGGGACCGAGCAGGGCGTGACCGCGCTGCAGATGGACATCAAGATTCAGGGCATCACCAAGGAAATCATGCAGGTTGCGTTGGCTCAGGCCCGTGAGGGGCGTCTGCACATCCTGGGCAAGATGCGTGATGCCATGGGAGGCGCCCGGACCGAGTTGTCCGATTTTGCCCCCCGTATGTACACCATGAAGATCAACCCCGAGCGGATCCGCGACGTGATCGGCAAGGGTGGAGCGACCATCCGTCAGATTACCGAAACCACCGGTACGCAGATCGACATCCAGGATGACGGTTCGATCACGATCGCAGCGGTCGACGGTGCGGCGGCCAGCCGGGCCCGCAAGATGATCGAGGACCTCACGGCGGAGGTCGAGATTGGCCGTATCTACGAGGGAACAGTCCTCAAGATCCTCGACTTTGGCGCCATCGTGCAAGTGATTCCTGGGCGGGACGGTCTCCTGCACGTATCCCAGATTGCCAACGAGCGGGTGAACCAGGTCTCCGACTACCTCAAGGAAGGTCAGGTCGTTCGAGTCAAGGTGATCGAGGCCGATGACAAGGGGCGCCTGCGCCTGTCAATGAAGGCGGCGGCAGCCGATGATGCCGCAGCAGCTGCGTCGGCGTCGGCGCCTGCCTCGGACGGTGCTACACCGGCCTCCTGAGGTCCGCGCGGTCCGACCGCTTTTCATCCATGAGCGGGAACCTTCGGGTTCCCGTTCTTTTTAATGATGCAGCGTCCAGCGTCCGCTGGCCTCATTGCACTCGCTGCGTCCGTCTTCCCGCAGCTTGAGGAGATGGGCCAGAAGTGACCGTTTCGCCGCGTCGTACAGTACCCGCGGGGTGTCGTCGTAGGCGAGTTCGACGAGTTCGTCGAGGTTCGATCCGGGCAAGGCCATCAGGGCATCGATCACCTTGTTTTCCCTCTTGTAGCGATGAGCGATCAGGCGATCGATCTCGAACTTGCCCCGCCCCAGGATGTGGCCGTGCGCCGGGGCGATCAGTTCGAAGCGCTCATCGCGCAGGCGCTCGAGGGACTGCAGGTAGTCGCGCATATTGCCATCGGGCGGGGTGATGACTGTGGTCGAGCCGTTCAGGATGTGATCTCCCGATAACAGGATCTCGTCCTCTTCCATCAGCAGGCACAGGTGATGCTCGGTGTGGCCGGGTGTGTGCAGTACCCGAAGCGTCGTGTCGCCCACCCGGATCTGATCCCCGTCGTGCAGGGTTCGCTCCGGCGTAAATTTCCAAGCTGGGTTGAAGTCTGGCCCGGTCGGACGACCCAGGATCGGTGCTCCAGTGAGCGACTTCAGCGGAGCCGCGCCTGGCGAATGATCCTGGTGTGCGTGGGTGCAGATGATCGCCTCGAGCTTGCTGCCCACGATGCCGTGGATGCGGGCGATATGGGCAAAGTCATTGGGACCCGGATCGATCACCAGGAAGCCCGAGGTCTCGTTGCCGATGATGTAAGTGTTCGTGCCTGGCCCGGTCATGCGCCCTGGATTCGGGGCGGTCAGCCGTTGCAGATTGCGCAATAGCGCCACCGGCTTTTCGTGCTGCCAGTCGAGCCGATGCATGATGCGGCCGTCCGGGATGACCAGTTCCAGTTCGCCATAAGCAGTCTCGTCCTCGGTGAAACGCTCGATCCGATCGCCGATCATGCCGCCGCGCGGACATGAGGTCCACAGGGGCGTCGGAGCCCGACAATGATCGATCACCTGCGCCACCGATTTGAACCGGGCCAGTTGCCGCAAGGTTCTGACGGTTGGGAACACCATACGGAAATTGCCCTGCTCGTTTCGGGCAAGGGCGTCGGCGGGACTCACCCAGACCGGCTCGAACTGCTCTTTGCCGTCGGCGTGGGCCACCTGTCCCTCGGGCATGCGCGCCACAAAAAAATAAGTATCGAAACGCCTCGGCAAATCGCGGTCGGTGATCCATCGGGCGAGCACGTGTACGCCATCGAGCGCGGCCCGGGCACCGATCGAGACCAGTTGCTCGAACAGGCGGCCGTCGTGGCTGCGGTCGAGCCTGGCCCGGTCGTGTGCGCCGATGGGCTCGCCCGACGGGCTATGCGCGAGCAGGACACCCAGTTCCTCGAACGCCTCGCGAATCGCAGCGCAGGCAAACGGTGCGAGGTCGGGGTGCCGGGCTGATCTTGGGAGGGTTGGTTTCGCATCCGAATCGCCGGACGACCACTGGCCTGCGGCCTTCCGATCCCCCGGGTCCAGGGTACCGCCCGGAAAGACGAAGGCACCCGGCGAGAAGCTCGCTGTGGCCGACCGCCGAGTCATCAGCACCTCGAGCCCGGCCTCATGGTCGCGCAACAGCAAGATGGTTGCGGCGAGCCGTGGTGCTACGGGATCCTGCCAGTCATAGAGTCTTTGAGCGGGCCTCACCATCGTGGGCGTCTCCAGCAGTGGCTCCGGGTGCGGAGGGGCTGATCAGTTTCGGGGGAGCGAAACGGGCTTGAAGCGCTCGCCAAACCGATCGGCCAGTGCCTGGCAGGCCAGATCGAAGGCCGGCTGCCCCACCTGTACCGCCTGTGCGATGGGACCTTTCAAATGTGCAGGATAGCCCCAAGCATCACAAGCCTCGCGATCAATGTCGGCCGCTCGTCCGGAGCCCGCTGCCGCGCGCCGCAGGGCCATGAGAGATTGGATGAGCATCAACCGCTGGGTGATGGTTTCCTCACTCAATGAATCACGGCGACCCCGGGCGAACACCGACAGGCCCGACCACAGGGCGGGCGCACGACCGTCCTCATAATCGTAGAAACCTGCGCCCGTCGCTCGACCCTTGCGGCGGAACCCGTGGGCCATTTTCTCGATCACGTAAACGGCAGACTCGGGCATGCGGCGTGATTGGATGACGGCCTTGCCTTTGCGGGGACGATGGATCGCAATCGGGGCAGTCGCAGCGTGGGCGTGATCGGCAGGCGCATGCCCGTGATTGTGGCCGTGATCGTGGGCGTGGGCGTGATCATGGTCATGATCGTGTCCGCAGCCCGGGCCGTGGGTATGGCTGTGGTCATGCGCGTGATCGTGGGCGTGATCGTGGGCGTGGCTGTGGTCATGCGCGTGATCGTGGGCGTGATCGTGGCTGTGGCTGTGGTCATGCGCGTGATCGTGTTCGTGTCCTGCGCCGGCCAGAGTCGCCAATTCACTATGCAGTGCGTGATCGGCGACCTCGAGCGACAGGGCGTCGAGCAGAGCCAGTGGGCCCATGGGCATGCCGGCCGACAGGGCCGCGCGTTCGATACGGGCAGCCTCCACGCCCTCGCCGAGGAGGGCCATGGCTTCGTTCAGATAGGCCGCCAGGATTTCATTCTGCGCATAGAGGGAGGCGATGCGTTGCAGATCGAGGGCGCCGCCCGCTGCTGAGGCTGCGGGAACAGGATTTGAAAGGGTCATGACGTCTCTTGCGTTCGGATCGTGAGCATCGATGATAAACCGCAATGCCAGCCTCCGGTCGCCTGACCGCCCCCTCAGCGTGCTGACTGCTGACAGGGGTGCAGTTCGATGGGACGGTCATCGAGGAGTCCGGATCGCTCGAGCGATTCCGCAACGAGCGTCTCAACGGGGCTGCAACGGCCCCCGGAGCAAAGGGTCCACCGAGCGTTTCCGTCGGTCGGGCGTG
>JBIKVK010000029.1:0-21399 GCA_044356835.1 Burkholderiaceae bacterium | reverse complement strand
GATATCGTTATGGCGCGCTGCCGTCGCCTACAATGATGTGCACACAACAATCAGACGGAGGATGACATGTCTGAACCCTGCCTGTCCTTGCAAGCGCTGCCGGATCATGGCCTGGTGAACCCGGATCGGCGGCAGGCGCTGATCGCAGGGGCCGCGCTCACCAGCGTCACTGCGTTGCCGACGTCCGGCGTGTGGGCCCAGGCCCAGGGCGAGTCGACCTACAGTGGTGCGATCCGCGCCGGAAATGCCGAGGGCTCGATTCCCGCGTACTCGGGTGGGCTCATGAAGCCTCCGGCCGGCTTCGATCCCAAGCGCGGCTACATGGACCCCTTCGCATCGGATAAACCGCTTTTTGTTGTGAACGCCAGCAATCTGAACCAGCATCGCCCTTTGCTGTCCGAGGGGGTGGCTGCTTTGCTCGCGAAAGAGCGCGCCTTTGTGATGCCGGTCTACCCCACGCACCGTACTGCGGGGCTCCCGGATCATGCGATAGCCGACGTTCAGGCCGAGCGGGGGCAGATCCGGTTGGAGGGTTCGGCCATCATCGGTCGAAAGCGCTCGACAGTTCCGTTCCCCGAGCCTCGCTCTGGAGAGGAGGCCATGCTCAATTTTCTGCTGCGCTACGGCGGCGGAGGCTTCGAACGGGAGTATTCCTGGTTTCCGGTTCGTCCTGACGGGGGGACGTATCGGGTGGGCTATGCTGACCGGGTGGTGTATGCAGACCAGATGGATCCGTCTCAGAGCGACTCGGGTCTTTTGCTCGCATTTACATCGCGCTACACCGCTCCCGGGTCGCTCGCGGGAACGGTCTACCTGGTCCATGAATTTGTCGATCCGATCCGCCAGCCTCGCGCGGCCTGGGTGTACAGCGCGGCCCAGAGACGCGTGCGTCGGGCGCCCGACCTGGCCTACGACAACGTGGCCGACGGTACCGAGGGCATGCGGGTCACGGATCAGTATTTCGGGTTCAACGGCGCGCTTGACCGCTACGACTGGAAACTGATCGGCCGGAAGGAAATGCTGGTCCCCTACAACACCTACCGGATCGGGGACAAGGCGCTCAAGTACACCGACATCGTCCGCAAAGGGAGCGCCAACAGTGAGCTGATGCGCTACGAGCGACACCGGGTTTGGGTCGTTGAAGCGACCCTGAAGGCCGGAAGCAAGCACATTTACGGCAAGCGGGTGTTCCATTTTGACGAGGACAGCTGGGCACTGCTCATCGAAGATTGTTACGACAACCGGGGAGCCATTTGGCGGGTCGGTGTCCATGGATTCGTGCAGGCCTACGACCATGGAGTGCCCTGGTACAGCGTGCAAATGTGGCACGACCTCAATAGCGGCTCGGTGCTGATCTCGCATCTGGACAACGAGGTGACAACCCCGGTCCGCTTCGGCATACGGGCGCGCTGGTCCGAGTTCCAGACCGATGCGCTTCGCAGGATGGGGGCCAGCTAGAGCGTCCCGTCCGATGGGTCTCCTCTTCAGTCGCCGAGCCTTCCTCACAAGCCTTGCGGGGGCGGCCTTGGCCATGCCCCCTCGGCGAGGGGAGGGATCGGTTCGCCCAGTGCGTGTCGATCGAACGGCGTTCTATTCCTTGACTCGCTCCGGAGCCTTCATCCTCGCTGCGGGAGAACGCGGCGTGCTCGCCCGATCAGGCGACGAAGGTCAGAGCTGGCACACCTCCCGACTGCCGACGCAGAGAAACTTCACGACCATACTGGGCGACCCGCGTGGTCTGGCCGTCTCTGCAGGTCACGGTGGCGTCGTCATGCGCTCCGAGGATGCCGGGGCCTCCTGGCAGGCCTTGAACGCGGAATCGATGAGCGAGGCCAATCCAGACCGTGAACCCATGCTCTGCGGGCTCATCGATCGACAAGGTGACGTATGGCTGGGGGGAGCGTTCGGCACCCTGATTCGATCTCGGGACCGAGGCCTGACCTGGCGTCGCAGTGATCCGGTCGCGGCTGACTTTGATCGCCATATCTACGGGATCTTCGAATCCGTCGACGGGCGAGAACGCTGGCTTGTAGGGGAATCGGGCAGCGTTTTCCGCGCAGGGGCTGATGCGGAACGATGGGTCCCGATCGACGCGCCTTATCAGGGATCCTTTTTCGGGGGCTTGTTCACCGCCTCGGGTGCAGTGCTCGTATTCGGCATGCGGGGGGCGATCTACCGGCTGGATCCCCAATCCATGACATGGACGACCTGTGCCTCGCCGCAGCCCGTGGCCTGGATGTCAGGGCGGGTCTTGCCCGGCGGAACGATCCTTCTGGCGGGCGATCAGGGATGGAGTGCCCTCAGTGAGGATGATGGCCGCAGCATTCGCCTGCTTCGGTCGGGCGAATCCAGTCTGACGGACCTGATGGCTCACCCCGACGGTACGGTCACGATCGCCAGCGTGTCGGGACTTCTTCGGCAGGACGCACCTTGGCTCGGGCACGGGCGCACTTTCGGGGCGGCTTCGAGATGAGCGGACCACCCGATTCGTCCGGTCGCCCGAACCCGATGAACGCTCGCTGGGTCGAGTCCATCGCTGATCGTGTTGTGGACTGGCGTCGTATCTTGCTGACGATCTTTGCCCTGCTGACGGTGGTGTTCTCGGCCACGGCGACACGCCTTGGGGCCGATGCGGGATTCACCAAAATGATCCCCCTCGACCACCCGTTCATGCAGGTGTTTCTGAAATATCAATCCGTTTTTGGAGGGGCCAATCGGGTCCTGCTGGCCCTCCATCCTCGAGACGGCGACATCTATCAGACCGAGACCATGCTGCTGCTTCGGCAGATCACTGACGAGGTCTTTCATATTCCGGGTGTCGAGCGCAGTTCGGTCACTTCGCTGTTCACACCGAATGTGAGATACACCGAGGTTGTCGAGGACGGTTTCCGCGGTGGCAACATCGTCTCCGCGGATTTTAACGGGAGCGCTCAACAGCTCAGGGAGGTCCGAGCCAATGTGGCGCGCTCGGAATGGCAGGGGCGGATTGTAGGGCGGGATGGGTCGGTTGCGATGGTGGTGGCCACCTTGCAGGACATCGACCCGGTCTCGGGCGGGCGGGTGGACCTGAGAGCCATCGCCCGCCAGTTCGAAGAGATCCGTTCGCGTCATGAGGATTCGCGTCACAGCATTCATATCATAGGGTTTGCAAAGGCAGTAGGGGACATTGCGGCGGGCGCGGTGGGGGTGCTGGTGTTTTTCGGTCTGGCCTTCCTGATGACCACGGTCCTCCTTTGGAGGCACACCCGCTCGGCCTCCCTCACCGGCTATGCGCTCGGTTGTGCCCTCGTGCCGGTGATCTGGCTTCTTGGGCTGATGCCGTTGGTCGGACTGGGTCTGGATCCAATGTCGATCCTTGTTCCGTTCCTGATTTTTGCGATTGCGGTTTCGCATGCCGTGCAGATGACCCAGGCCTGGCAACAAGCGGTGGGTCGCGGCCAAAGCCCCTCCGATGCAGCGCGTTCGGCATTCGTGCAGCTCTTTGTGCCCGGCGCGATGGCCTTGCTGGCCAACGCGCTGGGATTCCTGGTGATTGCATTTGTACCGATCGAAGTGGTCCGTGAGCTGGCGCTCACGGCGACCCTCGGCGTCTCGCTGATGATCATCACCAACAAGCTGATGTTGCCGGCCCTGCTGTCGATGCGAGTGGGCGTCCGCGCGGCGCCTTCAGGATCGCCGCGTATGGATCGAGTCTGGCGTTTTGCGGCGTCGATGGTCCGACCGCGGCGTGCTGCGGCGGTGTGCCTCATCTGGTTGGCCGTGCTGGTCGCGGGAGCCTGGGGCGCACGGGGCTTGCAAATCGGTGACCTGGGTCGCGGAGTGCCCGAGTTGCGGCCCGATTCGCGATACAACCAGGACACGGAATTCATCACGGATCGGTTCGCGATTGGCGTGGATGTGCTGCAGGTCGTGGTCGAGGCCAGCGGCCGCGAGGCCCCCTGTGTTGACCCCCGGGTCATGGAGCCGATGGGAGAGTTTGAACTTCGGATGCGCCAGAATCCAGGGGTTGCCGCCGTGTCCGGGCTGGCTGGCTTTATTGGCGCAGTGGCCCAGGCCTATGCCGAAACCAATGTTCGCTGGCGGGCGCTGCCCTCGGACGAAGCCCAGATGGCCCAAGGCACGAGCGCCGCAACCCGTTTGGGTAATACCTTCATGAACCCGGGCTGCACGGCGATGGTGGTATCGATCTTCACCCGGGACCATCAGGCCAGCACTATCGCCTCAGTGGTGAGCGACGTCGAGTCGTTTGCGCGTGAATTCAGTCGTCCCGATCTACGCTTCCTCATCGGGGTGGGAAATCTCGCCGTGATGGCCGCGACCAATCAGGTGGTGGCAGCGGCAGACCGCTGGGTCAATCTGGCCCTTTTCGGAGCGGTGACCCTGCTGTGCCTTGCAACCTTTCGATCGTTCCGAATCACCGCTTGCATCGTGATCCCGTTGGCCATTGTCACGGTGCTCTGCAACGCAGTGATGGCTTGGCTCGGAATCGGCGTCAAGGTCAACACGCTCCCGGTGGTTGCCTTGGGTGTGGGGGTCGGAGTCGACTATGGCATCTACCTCTTCGAGCGCATCCGGCATGCGATGGCCTCTGGCGCGGGGCTCGAGGAGTCGGTTTACAACGCTCTCAGGCAGAGGGGTACCGCATCTCTCTTTACCGCGCTGACGTTGAGCGTATCCGTTTTGACCTGGTTGGGGTCCGAGCTGCAATTCCAGTCGGATATGGGTTTGCTCCTGGCCTTCATGTTCATGGTCAATCTTTTGGGCGCGTTGACACTGCTTCCGGCCATGGCCGCGGTGCTCCTTGGGCGTTCCCGCGGGCGGTCGGTCGCCGAAGCCGTCACGGTCGATCGTGTTCGGCAGGGCTGAGACATGCGCGATATGACCGGCCAGCGGCCCAGAGGGGCCCAGCTTGCTCGGACCGACCCCTCCAGACGAGCCCTCTTGCTAGGGACCGGGTTGTCGGTGCTCGCGCCACCGGCGGCCATTTCGGCGGTGCAGTCGACTGCTTCGCGCCAGCGCGTTGATGCTTCGGGCGCTGCGGTTTTGGGCGAGCAACTCCCCGAAGGACTGGCGCAGCTGTTGAAGCGAGTGCCTCATTGGTATTTGGATCTACATCCCCGAGGCGATGCGATCCGCCTTCCTGAAGCCTTCCCTGTTCCTTATCCCAGACCGGTGACCGGCTTGCAAGCGATCACCAATCACCTGCGGAGGTACACCGGGGGGGGCATTGAGCGCGCCGGCCTTGCCTATCCGGTTCGAGCCAGCGGTGAAAGCTATTCGATCGGCTACCGGTTCAAGCGTGTCTATGCATCGCACCTGGATGATGCGCCCCAAGGCTTACTGTTTGCCGCGCTCCTGGCATTTACTTCGCCGGTGAGCCTGCGAGGCCAGCTTGCACTGGTGCACGAGCCTGAGGACTTCGAGCGCGGCCGTCGCAATGCCTGGATTTACAGCGCTGCGCAACGGCGCGTCCGTCGGGCGCCCGATCTTGCCTACGATGCCATCAGCGATGGGTCCGAGGGCATGCTGACGGCAGATCAGGTCGATGGATACAACGGCTCACCGGATCGATACGACTGGGTCTTGCATGGGCTGCATGAACGTATCGTTCCCTATGGTGCTTCCGAGACGGCAGCGGGCGGCACAGTCTCGCCCGCGTGGCTCGCGCGGGGCAGCGTGCAGCCCCACTTGTTTAGATTCGAGATGCGAACGGTCTGGGTGCTCGAGGCGCTTCTTCGTCCCGGCCAGACACACATTTACCCAAGGCGACGCTTTTATATCGACCCGGACTGCTGGACCGTTCTCCTTGAAGAGGCTTGGTCCTCGCGAGGCACCCTGTGGCGTGTCGCAGTGCATGCCGTGACATCGCTCCCTCAGCCTGGTGGGCCCTTGACCCGCCTGTCTGTCTACCACGACCTCGACGCAGGTCATTATTTTGCAACCGGCTTCAACGACCCCGCGGACCCGCATTTTCGTGTGGGGGTTCGAGCCTCGATGGCTGAGTTCACCCCTGAAGCCTTGCGGCGAATCGCACTGCGATTTGTCTGATCCAGAGGCCGCTCGGCGGAATTGCCGTGTTCCGTTTTGCGTGCGATGGCCTGTTCAGGTGGGTTTCGCCTCGCTAGAATGCCTTTCAAGCGCCATCATGAGCAGAGCGCCCCCGACCGGAGGAGAATACCGTGATTGCTTTCAAATTGAACGGGAAAGATGTGCGCGCCGATGCGCCGTCCGACTCGCCGCTTTTGTTTGTGCTCGCCAATGATCTTGGGATCAACGGCGTCAAGTATGGGTGCGGCAAATCGCAATGCGGATCGTGCGCGGTGCTGGTGAATGGCGAAGCGATCCGGTCCTGTGCCACCAAGCTGTCGTCGGTTTCGGGCAAGAACGTGACCACCCTGGAGGGTTTGACGCAGCAGGGCCGGCCGAGTCGTCTCCAACAGGCTTTCATCGATGAGCAGGCTGCGCAATGTGGTTACTGCACAGCCGGTATGATCATCCAGGCTGAGGCGCTCCTCGATCAGAATCCGAACCCGACCGATGCCGAAATCCGCGCGGCGCTCAACACCAACTTGTGCCGGTGCGGTACCCAGAATCGGGTTGTGCGGGCGATCCAGCGCGCGGCGAAAGGGGGAGCGGCATCATGAAGCACACTCCCCATCAGGGCCGTCGCGGATTTCTCAAGGCCGGCGGCTTCATCGCGCTGTCGTTCGCCTTGCCCTTGTCCGATGCCGTTGCCCAAGCGGCCGCTCCTGCAAAGCCCAGGCTGCCCGGTAGCCTAAACATCCATAGACAGCTCAAAGCCTGGCTCAGGATCAATGCCGACGGGACCGTCACCTTGCTGGTCGGTAAGGTTGAACTGGGGCAGGGCATACTCACCGCGGTCGCGCAGATTTGTGCCGATGAGCTCGATGTCAATTTTGAGCGGATTCGCATTATTTCGGGCGATACCGCGCAGGTCCCCGACGAGGGGGTCACCGCGGGGTCGTTCTCGATGCCCAATTGTGCGCCGGCCGTCCAGCAGGCCTCCGCCGAGGTGCGTGCGCTACTGGTCGAGATGGCGGCTGTGCGTCTTGGAGTGGCCGCGGGCACACTCAAGGTGGTCGACGGGAACATTGCCGGTGCGGATGGCAAGGCCGTGTCCTATTGGCAACTTGCCTCTGGGCTGTCGCTCGAGCGCGAGGCCACCGGTACCGTCAAGCCCAAGCCGATCGCAGACCATCGTTACATCGGCAAGTCGATTCCTCGCATCGATATTCCGGCCAAGGTCACCGGCCAAGCCATCTTCGTTCAGGATCTGCGCCCCGAGGGGCTTGTCTACGGCCAGATTGTCCGCCCGCCCACCTACAAGGCCAAGCTCGCGGGCCTTGACAGCGCAGCGATCGAGAAAATGCCGGGTGTCATCAAGGTGGTGCGCAACGGTTCCTTCCTGGGGGTGGTCGCGACTCGCCAGGAGCAGGCCATCGCAGCTGCGACGGCCCTGGCGGCTGCTGCCCGTTGGGAGGTTGAGAAGGCACTCCCGGGTCACGATGGCATGGAGAAGTGGCTGGTATCGACGCCCCCGGCTCGCGTGATTGATACCCGCAAGCAGCCCAGGTCGGGGGGTGAGCCGCCCGCCAAGATGATCGAGGCGACCTACTATCGGCCCTATCAGATGCATGCGTCGATTGGCACCTCGGCCGCGATCGCTGTGCTGGGTTCCGATGGCGTTTTGACCATCGATACCCACAGCCAGTCGGTGTTTCAGACCGGTCAGGCGATTGCGCGCATGCTCGGGATGGACGTAGCCAAGGTACGGTGCCGCCATGCCCAGGGCTCGGGCTGCTACGGTCACAACGGCGCCGATGACGCTGCGGCCGATGCGGCTTTGCTCGCGGTGGCAGTGCCCGGCCGGCCTGTGAAGCTTCAGTACACCCGCGAACAGGAGCACCGCTGGGAGCCCTACGGGTCAGCCATGCTGATCAAGGCAAAGGCCGGCGTCGATGCTCAGGGCAATGTTCTTGACTGGGATCTGGACATTTATTCGACGCCGCACGGCACGCGTCCCGGGGGGCAGCCAGGCAATTTGCTGTCGGCGCGCTATCTCGAAAAACCATTCACGATGCCGGTCCCCGTGAACGGGGGCCCGCCCAACCTCGCTGCTGATCGGAATGGCATCGCGCTCTACGACTTCCCGGGCCATCAGGTCAGAACGCACTTCATCACCGAGATGCCCCTTCGAGTGTCGTCCACGAGGGGCCTGGGAGCCTATGGCAACGTGTTTGCGATCGAATCGTTCATGGACGAACTCGCGGTCGCTGCGGGCGCTGATCCGGTGGACTATCGCATGCGGGTGCTCAAGGATCCACGGGCTCGCGAGGTCGTTCAGAAGGCCGCTGAAACCTTTGGCTGGAGCCAATGGAAGAAGAGGGCCGGCTATGGACGGGGGATCGGATTTGCACGCTACAAAAACCTGGCCGGATATTGCGCAGTGGCTCTCGAGGTTCAGGTGAATCGTCGCAACGGTCGAATCCGCGTGGTTCGCGCGGTTGCGGCTGCAGACAGCGGCCACTTGGTGAGCCCGGACGGCGTGATCAATCAGATCGAAGGTGGTTTGATCCAGTCGCTCAGTTGGACCCTCAAGGAGGAAGTCAAGTTCGACGACACTCGCGTGATGTCCGATGACTGGGCCGGCTATCCGATCCTCACGTTTGCCGAGTGCCCCCCTGTCGAGGTGGTTCTCGTCAATCGGCCGGGTGAGCCGTATCTCGGTACGGGCGAGGCCTCACAAGGTCCCACCGGGGCTGCCCTGGCCAATGCCGTGTTTGACGCGACCGGTGTTCGTTTCAGACGCCTGCCGTTGACGCCTGATCGGGTGAAGGCCGCTCTGGGTTGAGCGATGAAGATCGCCTTTGGACGGTTGGGCTGTTCGTCCCTTCTGGTGGTGGCAGCCTGGGTCCTGACTCCGTCCAGTGATGGGGTGCTCGCCGCATCCCCGTCACCTTCGGCCCGGCCTGATCCTGCTCTGATCGAGCGGGGCCAGGCCTTGGCCCGCCTCGGCAATTGTGAGGTGTGCCACACAGCGAGCGGCGGCCGACCGTATGCTGGGGGCTACCCGGTTGCGACGCCTTTTGGACGTGTGTTTGGGACCAATCTCACCCCGGAGCCCGAGACCGGTTTGGGCAAATGGTCGCTGGCCGATTTCTTCCGCGCCATGAGGGAAGGTCGGCGGCCCGATGGCCAGCACCTCTACCCGGCGTTTCCCTACACCCATTTCGCAAAAGCGAGCGACCGAGATCTAGAGGCGCTTTACGCATTCCTCAAGACGTTGCCACCGGTCAAGGCGTCCGCCCCAGCCAATGAGCTCGCCTTCCCGTTCAATCAGCGTGCCTTGCTTGGCCTTTGGAAGAAACTTTTTCATCATCCTGAGGCGCGCTTCGCGCCCGATCCGAAACGCAGTGAACAATGGAACGAGGGCGCCTACTACGTTTCAACGATCGGCCACTGCGGCGCCTGCCACACGCCTCGCAATGCCCTCGGGGCCGAGCGTCGAGGCGATGAACTGAGTGGTGGTACGGTGGGCGGCATGCACGCGCCCGCCCTGGCGGATCGTGCCAGGCCGGTGGTGAAGTGGACCCGGGATGCGATGATCGAGTATCTGATGGACGGTCGACACCCGCTCCATGGCATCGCCGCCGGATCGATGCAGCCGGTCGTTGATCAACTGGCCCAAGCGCCGGAGGCCATGGTTGCGGCGATGGCCGAGTATCTGACCGATGGCCTGGCGCGCGCGCCGGATGAAGAGCGGATCGTGCAGAAAGCCCGAACGCTTGAATTTGTCCGGGGCTCCCGCAGCCATGATGCAGCGTCCGACCTCGGCCGGGGAGGAACGGTGTTTGAGCGCTCATGCAGCAATTGCCATCGCCAGGGCAGCTCGAGCGTTCCTCTTGCGCTCACCACCTCCACGGTGGGGCCGGATCCCCGCAGCCTGATCCGCCTGACCCTGGACGGCATTCGTCCGCCCGCGGGGTCGCCGGACAAATCGATGCCGGGCTTTGCCTCCCTCTCTGACGAAGATCTCATCGCCCTGGTGCGCTTTATTCGCGCGCGGTTTGCGCCCGACGCCCGCGACCCCGATATCGGCAAACTGGTCAGGGAGGCGCGGCAGTTTGAGCGCAGTCCAAAGTAGCGGGGTGATTGTTGTCACAACCCGTTTTTCCCAAAAAAGCGTCGGAGTGAACATGAAGCGTCGAGTCTTTCTCTTGCTGAGCGCCTTCTGTGCTCTCGGTTTGCCCGCGCTGGCTCAGGCGCAGTATCCCGATCGTCCTGTCAAGCTAGTGGTGCCTTTCCCTCCCGGGGGTGGCACGGACGCCGCAGCCCGGATCATCGCTGGTGCCATGAGCGAGCAGATGGGTCAGGCCATGGTGGTCGAGAACCGGGGTGGAGCCGCCGGGGCGATCGGAGCACAGGCCGTGGTCGATGCGGCTCCGGATGGCTACACCCTGTTTTTTGCCACGACGGGCACGATGGCAATCAATCAGCACCTCTACGCAAAGCTGCGATACAACCCCTTGACGGACTTCACGCCGGTCGCAACGCTCGCCTCCTTTCCCAATGTGGTCGTCATCCATCCCTCGGTTCCGGCGAGCAACATGCGCGAGCTGGTCGAACTGGCTCGCAGCCGGAATGGTGCGATGACCTATGGTTCCTCGGGCGCCGGAAGTTCCAGTCATCTCGCAGCCGTCATGCTGGAGACCGCGACGGGTATCAAGCTGACCCATGTCCCCTACAAGGGCACGGCGCCTGCTTTGACCGACTTCCTGGCGGGGCGTATCGACCTGATGATCGACAACATCACCACCCATGCGCCCCTTGCCAAGCAAGGCAAGACCCGTGCGCTGGCGGTGACCGGTTCGGTCCGTTCCCAGGATCTGCCCGATGTGCCCACCGTGGCCGAGAGCGGCATCCCGGGCTACGACGTGACCATCTGGTACGCGATGCTCGGTCCGGCGAAGATGCCGGCTTCGATCGTTGAGGCGCTGTACAAGAGGCTTGTGACCGTGATGGCTCAGCCTAAAGTAAAAGAGGCGCTCGCCAAGATCGGTACCGATCTGATGCTTCAACCGCCTGACCAGCTTGCCCGGTTGATTCGAGAAGACAGCGAAAAATGGGGCCGCATCGTGAAGCTGTCGGGGGCCACGGCCGACTGAGCCCGCCGCCCCTGTTCACCTGGCGGTCCAAACAACCGAGTCGCCGGATCCTCGGTCGAAGGAAGAGTGCTCAAGCGCCCCGCATCTTAGGGCGCCCGTGCAAAGCCCGAGCATAGTCGACCATGTCCGGATTCGGGCGGGCATGGGTATAGCCCCGTCGCGTCACACGGATCCCCGCACGGCTGAAATCGGCCATCGATTCGGCCATCTTGATGGTGGCGGTGAGACCGTCGATGATCGGGGCTTCGTCGATTCGTGTAACGCCCGCGCGCGCCATGGCTTCGCTGAGATAGAGTTGCCCGGGAATGACGGCTTCGGCGCCCCTTTCGATGGCGATACGCGCTGCCGCAGTAAAGCGTTCGACAATCACCGACGGGTCCATGAGTCCGCGTCCGACGTCGGCGAAGTCGGCATCGACCAGGACGGTGGGTATCGAGCGCTCGCGCAGGCCGAGTTCGCTGATGCGGCGGTCCATCATCTGATCGAACCCGGGCTGGAAGACCAACACGCCAAATCGGCTGGAAAGAAGACAGGCAAAGTGCATGGCGGCTTCGCCGTAGCCAACGACCGGGATCTCGAGCAGCGACCGGGCCTCCTCCAGTCCTGGGTCCTGGAGCGAACCAATGGCGAACACATCGAAGCCCTGTTCCTGGGCGCGCAAGGCATTGTCCAGGATGAACTGCTTGTGCAGCGAGATCAGGTAAGGGTAGATCACGACTTCGGCAGCGACATTTCGGCCGTAGACGCCGGCGGGCATGCCCGCGAAGTGGACCTCGACCCCGGAACGGGCCAGTTGCCGCGCTCGTTCGGCGAGGCCCTGAAAATATCCCGGGTTGCTGCCCTCGGGTATGAGGCTCTGATACCAGATGCGCATCGATCTAGACCTTGGTTCGAGGTGATGGCCTCAGGCCGCCCGCGGCTGGAGCGTTCGATCCCGACCTTCGCGGATCGGCAGGCTGATCAGGGCGGCGGCGAGTGCAAGCACGATATCGGCATACCACATCCACTGAAAGTCTCCGCTGGCCGCAAAAGCCAATCCGCCCAGCCAGGCACCGAAAAACGCACCGGTCTGGTGGGACAGCAAGGTGAGTCCAAACAGGGTGGCCAGATAGCGGGTGCCGAACAATTTTCCGACCAGGCCCGCAGTGGGCGGGACGGTGGCCAGCCAAGTGAGGCCCAGCACCGCCGCAAAGGCGTACATGGTCAGCGTGGTCTTGGGTGCGGCCAGATAGATGAGGATCACAACAGCCCGGCTTGCGTACATGGCAGCGAGCAGGTTCTTCATCGAGTAGCGCGCGCAAAGCATGCCCGTGCCGATACTGCCGAGGATGTTGAACAGCCCGATCAGCGCGATGGCATTGGCTGACACCTGAGCGGGCAGCCCGCACAGTTCGACTTCACCAGGCATATGCGTGATCAGAAAGGCAATATGAAAGCCGCAGGTGAAAAAGCCGGCGTGGAGGAATAGGTAGCTGCGGTCGGCGAACGCGATCCGCAACTGCGCACGAAACCCCGATTCCGGCGCAGCCGTGCCCTGACCCTGAGGGGATGCCGTCGGGCCCTCAGGGCGTGCAGCCTGGCCCTGAGTAGGTGCCGCCTGGCCTGCTTCGGCGGCGCGTCGACGCAGCGGCCAGGCGAGCGGTAAGGTAATAAGGGCGCTGGCGGCGACCCAGAGCATGCTTGTAACCCAGCCGAAGGCGGCAATGGTTGCCTGGACGATGGGCGCGTACACGAGTTGTCCGACGGATGCGCCTGCGTTGATCACGCCGGAAGCCAGGGCGCGTTGTTCAGGCGGGACGCGCTGGGCTGCTGCACCCATGAGCACCGAGAAGCTTCCGGCGCCGGCACCGGCCGCGCTGAGGATGCCGAGTGCAAAGATGAGCCCCAGCTGTGAGTCAAGAAAGGGTGTCAGCGCGGTGCCTGCGGCGAGCATCAGCCCGCCCATCACGATTACCCGACCTGGACCCCATCGGTCGGCCACAGCACCAAAGACCGGCTGCGCGAGCCCCCAGACGAACTGCGAGATCGCCATGGCGAAGCTCACCGTGGCGATTCCCAGCCCGGTCGCAGTGTTGATGGGTGACAGGAACAAGCCGGACGTGAGGCGGATGCCTGCAGTGATCATCAGGATCACGGCCGCTGCGGCCACGAGAAAGACCGCCGCGCGCACCGGATTCGAGGGTAAGGAGGATGGCTGCAAAAGCTTTGGTTCGTTTGGGACGCTGCTAGTCAGAGCGGGCGTTGTTTCGACTTGGGGTGAGACTAGGGGATTGTAGCGCCTGAGAAGATGCGGGCTGCACCTGCGTCAATGCGCACCCCCACAGCTTCGCCCCGGCCCGGGGCCGGGCCCGCTGCGCTTCGATGCTCCATCAGCACGTGCTGACCGTCGGCCAGCCGAATGTCAACGTGGACAAAGGGCCCCTGATAGGAGAGCTCGTCCACGGTACCCGACAGAGACTGGGCCGACCCGGGCGAACTCCAGAACAGGCCTTCAGGGCGCAGCATGAGCGTGCAGGGCTGGTCGGCGGCGAGCCCGGCATCGCAGCGGTTTGCCGGCACCGTGATCGCTTCGCCGGCGGCCCCCGCGAAGTGATGATCGCCGTTGTGGTCGATTGAAGTGATCCGACCGCTCAGGAAGCTTGCCTGACCGATGAACTCGGCCACGAATCGAGATGCGGGGCGCTCGTAGATGTCGGCCGCCCGTCCCACTTGCACGACGCGGCCCCCGTCCATGACGGCAATTCGATCGGCAATTGCCATCGCTTCCTGTTGGTCGTGGGTCACGAAGATCGAGGTGAGTCCGAGGCTGTGCTGAATCCGACGCAATTCAACACGGGTGCTCTCGCGAAGCTTGGCGTCGAGATTCGAAAAGGGTTCGTCCAGAAGCAGAACGGTGGGATTGATCACCAGTGCCCTCGCGACGGCGACCCGCTGTTGCTGGCCGCCCGAGAGCCGTTGAGGCAGGCGATCCTCCAGGCCCTGCAGGCGCATCATGGAGACCATCTCGCCCACCCGGGTTCGAATCAGACCGCGTTCAAGCCCGCGCCTTGCGAGCCCGAACGCGATGTTTTCGGCGACGGTGAGGTGCGGAAACAGCGCATAGTTCTGGAACACCATTCCGGTGTCCCTCCGGTAGGGCGGCAGTCGCGTGATGTCGCGACCCTGGACGTGAATCCGTCCTGAGGTGGGCTCCACAAAGCCTGCAATCATCCTGAGGGTGGTCGTCTTGCCGCAACCCGAGGGGCCGAGCAGGGCGACCAGCTCACCCTTTTCGATCGACAGGCTGACTTCGTGCACCGCGACCGTAGCACCGTAATGCTTGCACAGCGCCTCAAGTCTGATTTCTGCATCGGCTGTCATTGCGAAGCGTTCCGGTTAAACCACTGAAGAATCAGGAGCAATGCGGTTCCCAGGAGCACCAGCAGCCCGGAGACGGCGGCGACGGTGGGTTCGAATCCGAGTTGTACCGCCGAATAGATCGTCACGGGCAGGGTCGGGCGAGCAGGATCGGCGAGGAAAAGAGCCAACACCAATTCGTCGAATGAGGTGATGAAGGCCATGGTGGCCGCGGCGGCAAGCCCCGGTCGAACGACGGGCAGCATCACCAGTACGAAGGCGTGAAGCGGCCGCGCGCCCAGATTGGCTGCCGCTTCTTCAAGTGATCGATCAAAGCGCCTGAACACGGGCAGGCACACCCGGATCACATAGGGAATGCACAGCACTAGATGAGCGGCAATCAACCGCGGGGTTCCCGCAACAAAACCCATTCGGTTAAACCACAGCGCAAGGCCCAGCGCCAGGACCAACGTGGGCAGGATGAGTGGCGACAGGAACAGCGCTTCGAGCGCCCGAGCTCCGGGGAACGCATGACGGGACAGCGCATAGGCCGCGGGGACTCCGGCGAGCGTTGCAATGGCGGTCACCCACCCGGCAATCCACAGGCTGTTCATAAAGCTGTCGACATAGCGGCTGTCGGCGAGGGCAGCCTGGTACCACTTGAGGGTCAGTCCCTTGGGTGGAAAGCTCAGGTAGCCCGTCTCGCCCAGAGGTGCGATCAGCACGACCGCGATCGGGATGAGCAAATACATCAGGGCCGTGAACGAGAGCAGGGCGATGGTCGCGCCAAAGGGCGTGCGCAGGGAGTTCATGCGGTGGGTCGGTCATGGCGGCCGCGGTCGACCAACACGGCGTAGGCCGCCGAGACCGCCAGAACCACACAGAGCAGGACCGTGGCGAGTGCGGATGCAAACGGCCAGTCCAATAATTCGAGCGCAGTTTCGTAAATGGCCGTGGCCATCATGTTGGCGCGGGCGCCACCGACCAGGCTGGGCGTCGCGAAGGCGCTGATCGTGAGCGCGAAGACCAGAAGCGAACCCGCAACGATGCCCGCACGTGCGAGGGGCAGCGTCACCAGGAAAAAGGTCACCGTGGGGCGGGCACCGAGGGTCATGGCCGCGCTCTCCAGCCCCGGATCGATCGAGCGAAAAACCCCGTAGAGCGTCAGCACCATGAGGGGCAGCAGCACCTGGGCGAGGGCGATGGTCACGCCAGGCAGCGTGTACATCAGTTGGGTGGGGCCATCGACGAGTCCCAGGGCCATCAGAAGCTGGCTGACTGGGCCATTGCGAAAAAAAAGAACCATCCATCCAAAAGAGCGGACCACCGCGCTGATCAACAAAGGGAAGGTTGTGACCATCACCAGAAACCCAGCCCAGCGCGACTGCATGCGGGCGAGCCAGTAGGCGAGGGGTACGCCCAGGAGAAGCGTAATCAGAGTTACACCGAGTCCGGCCAGCAGCGTCCGCCCCATCAGAAAGGCGTAGTACCCGTCTTCGGTCATCCGCTGATAGTGGGCGAGCCCGGGGCTGCCGTCGACCATCAGGCTGCCGCCCAGCAGCCTGATCTGCGGCATCACGAAAAGCGACAGATAAGCGAGCAGGCAGGGCGCGAGGAGCGCGACGACGCCCCACTGGATGCGACTGCGTTCGCGGCCTGTTCCGACGCCCGGCATCAAACTTCGCTCAGCGCGCGATCTGCCGATTCCACCGGTCGGTCCAGGCGGGCCGTTGCTGGTTGATCATGTCCCGGTCAAGGAGCGCCAGGCGATCAACGGCCGGTACTTGTGCGGCCAACTCGGCGGGCAGGCGGGTATCTGGATTGGAGGGCGTCCATCGCATCGTGTCGGCAATCGCGACCTGAGATTCGGGCGTCAGCATCTGATTGATGACGCCGCTCGCGACGTCGGCATTTGCCGCACCTTTGGCGATGCAGGCCGTAATGAATACGGCGGGACTGCCCTCCTCGGGCGAGGCAAAAGCGACGGGCAGACCCGCCTGCTGCATCTTGTAGGCATTGCCGGTGTCGTAGGGCATGATCCAGATGTCATTCTGGCCGAACAGCGTCGGCAGATCCGAGGCCGCGCGAAAGATCACCTGATCCTTGATCTTGGCGAGCGCTGCAAACCCCGGGTCGATGTTCTTTTCGCCCCCTCCGTGGGCGCGCGCGAGCATGACCAGCAGGTCCATGCCATAGCCGTTGGTGATGGCCGGAAAGGCCACGTGGCCGCGGTACTCGGGCTTGAGAAGGTCCTTGTAGCTGCGGGGCGGCTCTTTGATCTTGTCGGTCCTGTAGAGCAATCCCTCGGCAATGACGGCCCAGGTCACCCAGTGGGCGTCCGGGTCCTTGAGGCCCGTGGGGATTCTGGACAGCAGGGGCACATTGCTCATCGGCTGGGAGAGCCCCGTCGATTTTGCGGTCGCTTCCTGGCCGCCCGAAAATTGGTACATGTCGAGTTGCGGCCGTCCGGCTTCGGTCTTCATGCGGGCGAGCGCCGCCGCCGACTGCATCGGCACCTGGGTGGTCTTGGCACCGCTCGACTTCTGGAAGGGATCGAAGATCGCCTTTTGAATGATGTCCATGGTCGACCCGCCAAAGCCCGATGACAAGACCTGCCGCCCCTGGAAGGTTTGAGCCTGGGCAGCGGGCAGGGCCGTAGCAAGGCCTGCTGCGGAGGCGCTGAGAACAAAGTGGCGACGGGTGCTGCTCACGGCATTTCGGTCAGTCACGGTGAACTCCGATTGAAGTACGTTGGAATGGTTGGGTGGCGAGGGCTCAGGCCGGTTCGAAGCCTTTGGTCTCGACGATTTCGAAGCACTGGTCGCCGTTGTAGATCGGCATGTTGGGACGTCTGACCGAACCGATCCAGGCGCGCTCGACGGGACAGGTGATTTCATGCACCGTGTCGCCGAAAAGATTCATGATGCGGCCGATCACCTGGCCGCGCGCAACATCCTCGCCCGGGCTGACCAAGGGCAGGAAGAAGCCCCCATCGCGTGCCTTGACGTAAATGGCATCGCCGCCCAAGCGATAGCGGGGCAGACGCGGCGGCTCGCCGGGCAGCATGCCGAGCGCCTTGCAGACATTGAAAATACCGGCGGTCTGGCGGTTCAGGTCATCGTCGGTGACGCGGGACCCGCCGCCGCTTTCCACGATCAGAGCCGGTTTGCCGCGACGGGTGAAGTGGGTGAAATGGCAGCCAGAGAGCGTGTCCTCCAGCGAGTTCCAGATGTTGGGCGCGCCCGTGGCCCGGGCAAGTCGCTCCGACTCGCGCCCGGCCGCGCTGCCGTCGTTGTGAAAGAGCGTGTAGTGCGCGGTGATCGTCAGGTCGCCTCCTGAGTGGAGGTCGAGCAGTACATCGCCGTGGGCAAGCGAGGTCTCAAGAAGCGTCGCGGCCAATTGCAGCGTGAAGTGACCTTCCGGGTCACCTGGAAAGACCCGGTTCAGGTTGTAGCCGTCCTGGGGCGTGAGGCGGTTATAGCCTCTGAACCCGAGGGGGTTCGCAACCATCAGAGCGACGACCGTCCCGCTCAGGGCCGAAATGTCCAGTTCCCGAAGGAATCTCAAGATGGCCAGTTGCCCGACCACCTCTGGCCCATGGATCCCGGCCTGCACCCACAGGGTGGGGCCCGGACGTCGACCCTGGGCGATCATCAAGGGCGAACTGATCTCGCCGTCGGGATACGAGCCCAGTCTGAGGTGACCGCGAGCGATCTCCCCGGGTTTGGCCGAAGCCGTTCCGATTTTCATGTTTGTCGCTCCCTGAGCTTGCCTCATGACAGACGACAGGTGATCGAATCGTCAGGGCAACGCATTGTTTTGTTGTTTAAGGCCCGGAATTTAACAGCCCTCTGCGATCGGGGCAATCTCCAGCGCCTCAAGGCGCCCGCGGGAATAGACCTGCTCGGATCAGAGCTTCAGATTGTGACCGAACGGTCTCGCGTAACATCAGCGTCAGGAACCCGTCAATCAAGCCTGATCGTCATTCAAGGCTGAAGATCGTGACTAGTTACTACACAGGACAAGGAGACTTCTGAAATGAATCGCCGCCCTTTTCTGGCCTCGGGTCTTGCGCTGTCGGCATCGATTGCTTTGCCTGCCCGGGCGCAATCCTTCCCGTCCCGAACGATTCGATACATCTGTCCTTGGCCCGCCGGCGGTGCGACGGACCAGGTCATGCGAGCTCTGGCTGACAGTGCCTCCCGCGCGCTGGGGCAGCCTGTCGTGGTCGAGAACAAGCCGGGCGCGGGGGGCATGCTGGGCGCGAACGAACTGGTGACGGCCAAGCCCGACGGTTACACCCTTGCGCAAATTCCCTTCGGTGCCTTTCGCATCCCCCACATGCAGAAGGTGGCTTTCGACACCCTTAAAGACTTCACCTGGGTGGCCTGCTTGACAGGCTACACCTTCGGTTTGGTGGTACCGGCTGATTCTCCGATCCGCTCGATCGCCGACCTGGTGAAATGGGCCAAAGCCAATCCGGGCAAGTTCACCTATGGGTCTACCGGCATCGGGACCAGTCCCCATCTTGCCATCGAGGAATTTGCGCAGCGCGCCGGGATCGAACTCAATCATGTGCCGTTCAAGGGCAACGCTGATGCGATGCAGGCGGTATTGGGCGGCCACGTCATGAGTGCGAGTGATTCCACGGGATGGGCCCCTCACGTGGACTCGGGTCGGCTCAGGCTTCTCGCTACCTATGGCAGCAAGCGGACAAAGCGTTGGCCGAATGTGCCCACGCTGGACGAATTGGGCTTCAAGACCGTGTCGGATTCGCCCTTCGGCGTATGCGGTCCGAAGGGCATGGACCCGGCGGTGGTCAAAATCCTTCACGACGGTTTCAAGAAGACCTTGGAGGATCCCGCCGTGCTTGCGATCTTCGACAAGTTCGATCAGTCCATCATCTATATGGACACCGCCACCTACACCCAGTTTGCCCAAGACACCTTTCACTCGGAGCGGGCGACCATGGTAAGGCTGGGCATGGCCAAGAATTGATCTTGAAGGCTGCCTGGATGTTGGTGGGCTCACTCATGCGGACGGGTCTGAAAGGCTCGCCACACGCATCGATGAACGCCGCCTTCATTCGAGCCCCGGGTCACTTCGGTCTGTGCGTCGGAGTCGCCCGGACCTGCGTGTTTTCACTGATCGTGGCCTGCGGCGCTGTAGTGGCTCAGGACGCTGCCTCTTCGTTTGACGGATCGGCGTTTCCGGCCTGTGTCGAGGGCCTGCGGCCACAGGCCGAAGCGGCTGGCGTCACTCGGGCCAGCTTCGATCGCCTCACGCGGTCCCTCAGGCCAGAGCCCTCGGTCTTGGGCTTTCTCGATGCACAACCTGAGTTCGTCATTCCGATCTGGGACTATCTCGCCGGGCTGGTCGACGACGAGCGGGTGACGGACGGTCGGGCGATGCTCGCACGTTGGGGCGAGGTGCTCCAACGCGTCGAAACAGAATTTTCGGTCGACCCGGCCACGGTGGTGGCGGTCTGGGGCGTCGAAAGCGATTTCGGCCGAAGGTTCGGAGAGCGACCGCTCCTCGAGTCTCTCTCCACGCTGGCCTGCTTCGGCCGGCGGCAGTCTTTTTTCCGAGGCGAGTTCGTCACTTCCCTCAAGATTCTGCAAGAGGGCCACGTTGCGCCTGAGAAGCTGCGCGGCTCCTGGGCGGGTGCGTTTGGTCACACACAGTTCATGCCCTCGACCTTCATGCGTCTGGCGGTCGACTTCGATGGGGATGGGCGTCGAGATCTCATCGACAGTGTCCCGGACGCTCTGGCCTCGACGGCTCATTTTTTGCAGCGGGCGGGTTGGCGCTCGGCGCTGCCCTGGGGCTTCGAGGTGCGCCTACCCTCAGGCTTTGACACCTCATCCCTGGGACGTCGGAATCGTCAGTCTGTTCGGTCCTGGTCCGAGCGGGGCGTTCGCCGGCTGGACGGTACAGCCCTCGCCCGAGGCTCGCTTCGGGACGACACGCCCGTGGCGATCATCCGGCCTGCTGGGGAGGAGGGCGGGCCGGCCTTTCTGGTGACCGTCAATTTCAATGCGCTGTTTCAGTACAACGCGGCTGAAAGTTATGCAATCGCCATTGCCCATCTCGCAGACCGCTTGAGAGGCGGTGGTCCCTTTGTGACGCCTTGGCCAACGGATGATCCCGGGTTGTCGCGCGCCGAACGAAGAGAACTCCAGCAGTTGCTGGTCGATCGGGGGCATGACATTGGCGGAGTCGACGGTCTGATCGGGGCGCGCACGCGCGAGGCGCTCAAGGCTGAAATGGGACTCCTGGGTGTTCAGTCCGACGGGCGAGCAGGGCGCAAGGCGCTCGACGTGCTTCGGCGGTCGAAGGCTGGGCGCTAGCTGCGACGAAAGAGGGCGCAGCCCTTGTGATCAGGATATCGGTTCAGTCGATCAGTTTTGATCACTATCTCTGAGGCATCCGGCGCGCTAGCATCCCCTCTTAGTCCATAAGGGGGGTACAACAATGAATCGACCCGACCTGGCCTATTCGGTCAGCGCCTCCTCGATTCTCAAGGCGTGGCGCGACGCGGGGATCGACTGGGTGGTCACCGTGCCTGATCTGCTGCAACTCGCGGTGCATGACCGGCTGTCGCGCGCCGATAGCGGTTTTCGCTGCACCTACTGTTCCAATGAAAATCAGGCTCTCCAGACCGCGGCCGGGCTCTGGATCGGCGGGCACAAGCCGGTCGTCATCATGCAGAACCAGGGCTTCTACAACTGCATGAATGCATTGCGGGCGCTCGGGCTGGATGGCTCGATTCCCTTGCTTCTGGCGGTGGGGCAGTTTGGGCGCGAGTTCGAAAATCTGGGGCAGGACCCGCGTCGCTCGCGGCGCAAGATGGTCAGCCTCCTGGAGCCCACGATGG